>NZ_WVUG01000160.1 GCF_017614965.1 Streptomyces griseorubiginosus
GGTGCAGCGGGCGGCGCGGGGTGATCGGCGGGATCGGCACGGACGGGGCCGCGGGCGCCGGGGCCGGGTCGGGCAGGCGGACGCCGCCGAGGTCGACCGAGCCGCTGTCGCGGCCCGCCGTCTCGTGCGGGCCCGGCTCGTGCACGGTCTCCACGACCGGCTCGGGCGCGGGCGGGGCGACCTCGTTGCCCCAGGGGCTCTGCGCGCCCGGCAGCAGCAACAGGTCTTCGTCCTCGGCGGTGGTCTCGGAGAGGTAGGTGTACGCACCGTGCGCGGGAACGCCCGGCTGTTCCACCATGCCTGAGTTCTCCGGCAGTCCCTCGCCCGGGACCTGGCCGGTGTCGGTCATGCGTACCCCTCGCCCATCGGTTAGTGCTTCTCGGTCCAGCCACCGGGAACGGCGCACCGACCGCCCCCGCAGTGAAGAACGAGCGTGCGTGCCCAGCGGCACGAACGACCCGCCCGTAAAAGGCGACAAAGCCATTCAGTGGCATTGTCCCGGTCGTCCCGCCGTCGCGACACCTTGATCCGCGACGGTCCGCTGTGGACTGCGCCACGTTGCGCGCCCTCCGGTTTCGGCGTACCACACCCACCCCAAAAGGGGCGCGTTTTCCGGACATTGGCGAACGAAACGCCGGGCCACCCGGTGCGGTACAACGGTCGGCCAGCCTACCGCGAGCGGTACGACGAGCGGATCACCGGGAGGGAAGAAAACAGGATCACTGGGACGGCAACGGAATCACGGGGTGCGCTCCGGGAGCGCGCCGCTGAGCAGGAACGCGACGCTCCGCTCCCTCTCCGTCCAGGCCCTGGTGTCGAGTTCGACGGACTGCAGCAGGGCGCACTCGACCCGGTAGCCGTGCTCGGTGAGGTCCCGGCCGATGACTTCGGCCTCGTCTCGGGTGGCGGCGTGGGTGACGACGCGCTGTGGCCGTCGGTCGGCGACCGCGGAGACGACGGCCGCTCCCCCGCCGCCGACGCGCACGACGTCGGGCTCGGGGAGGTTCTCCAGCACGTGCGGGGCGGTGCCGTGCACGACCTGGAGCTGGAGTCCGAAGGCGCGCGCGTTGGCATCGGTCCGTTCGCAGGCGCGCGGGTCGTGGTCGACGGCGATGACGGCGGCCCCGGCGCGGGCGGCCTCGGTGGCGAACGCGCCGCTGCCGCAGCCGATGTCCCACACCAGGTCGCCGACGCGCGGGCCGAGCCGGGCGAGTTGGGCGGCGCGCAGCGGTTCCAGTTCGCCCTCGCCCATGAGACCGCCGTAGGCCTCGGCGGGCAGCGTCCAGCCGCGGGGGGCGGCGGCGGGGTCCCGGCCGGCGATCCAGCCGCCGCCGTCCGCGGCGCCGGCGGTGCCGCCGACGACGATGACGACGTTCGGGTCGCGCCAGGTGTGGTCGGCGGCCTTGTCGGAGGTGACGACGGTGACCTGTTCGCGTTCGGTGCCGAGTTCCTCGCAGATGACGAAGGTGCGGTGCACACCCTCCAGGAGCAGGCCGAGTTCGGCGGGGCCGGCGCCGGGTGAGGTGAGGACGGCGACCTTGGTGTGGGCGCGGCACACGTTCACCGCGCGTCGCAGGGTGCGGCGATGGGCGACGACCACGTGTGCGTCGTCCCAGGGCATGCCGGCGCGGGCGAAGGCGGCGGCGACGGAGGAGACGGCGGGGACGACCTCGACCTCGAGGCCGAACTCGGGTGCGCGCAGCGTCCGTACGACGCCGAAGAAGCCGGGGTCGCCGTCCGCGATGACGACCGCGGTGCCGCGGTGGCGGGCGACGCGGCGGGCGGCGAGGGCGACGCTGCCGAGCCGGATGCGCTCGGCGTGGGGCGGTACCTCGGGCAGCGCCAGATGGTGGGCGGCGCCGGCCACCAGGGTCGCGGCGCCCAGGGCGGAGCGTGCCGCGGCGGTCAGCGGCGATCCGTCCCACCCGATCACCGTGACGCGGTCGGCCATAGTCGTCGGTCTCCAGGGGATTTACGCAGGTCGGGCTCCGTGAGGGTACCTCTCGGTGCCCCCAGGGTTCAGTTCCAGTCGGTGAAGGAGGTGAAACCACCGGTGTCGGCCAGTTGTTCGCTGACTCCGGCGAGGTCCTCCGGCAGGAGGCTCCAGACGATGACGTCGGTGCGTACGTCGGCCCACTCGCCGTCGCCGGTCCTGGCACGGGCTATCCAGGCGTTGCGCAGGATGCCCTCGCTGATGCAGCCGATCTTCTGGGCCACCTGCTGGGAGGCGGTGTTGTCGGCGGCGGTGCGCAACTCCAGGCGCTCGAACTTCTGGTCCTGGAAGAGCCACTGGGCGGTGACGAGCGCCGCTTCCGAGGCGTAGCCCTCGCCACGGGCCCAGGGGGCGATGACGTAGGCGATCTCGCTGGAGCGGACGCGCCAGTCCGTGTTCTGGAGGTGCACGATGCCGACGAGGCGCTGGGTGAGGAACTCCGTCACCGCGAAGACGATGCCGCGGCCCTCGGTCCGTTCGGCCGGGGCGAGTTGGGTGGCCCAGCGGCGGGCGTCGGCCTCGGTGTAGGGGTGCGGGACGGAGGTCCAGGCGATGACCTGCTCGTCGTTCATCATCTCGACCAGCGCGGACGTGTCGTCCTCGTCGAATGGACGCAGCACCAACCGCTCCGTGCTGATGGAGATGTTGGGGAAGGTGCTCGCCATGCGCCGCTCCGTAACCTATGGAAAATGTTCAGGACCTGCTGAACTGCCCAGCATGCAGCATGGCCCCCCGGAACCGCACCACGGGGTCCACCGCACGTAAGCGAGTGGACCCCGTGCGTGCCGATACGCCGTATACGTGCCGTCGGCAGAGAACGCCCCGGCTCAGAAGGACGGGATGACCGAGCCCTGGTACTTGTCCTCGATGAACTTCTTCACCTCGGGCGAGGTGAGCAGCTTGGCGAGCTTCTTCACGCGCGGGTCCTTCTCGTTGCCCTTCTTCACCGCGAGGAAGTTGCCGTACGGGCTGTTCTTCGCGGACTCCAGGACGAGCGCGTCCTTGGCGGGCTTGATGCCCGCGGAGATGGCGTAGTTGCCGTTGACTACGGCGGCGTCGACATCGTCCAGGGAGCGCGCGGTCTGGGCCGCCTCGACCTCCTTGAACTTCAGGTTCTTGGGGTTCTTGGCGATGTCCTGCGGGGTCGCCTCGTTGGCGGCGCCGTCCTTGAGGGTGATGAGCCCGTTCGCGGCGAGCAGCTTGAGGGCGCGGGCCTCGTTCACCGCGTCGTTCGGGACGGCGATCGTCGCGCCGCTCTTGAGGGCGTCGGCCTTCTTGATCTTGTGGGAGTAGAGGCCGAGCGGCTCCAGGTGCACCGTGACGACGGGCACGATGTGGGTGCCGCGCTTGGCGTTGAAGTCGTCGAGGTAGGGCTGGTTCTGGAAGTAGTTGGCGTCGACCGAGCCGTCCTCGGTGGCGGTGTTCGGGACGATGTAGTCCTGGAACTCCTTGACCTCCAGGTCGAGTCCGGCCTTCTTCGCCAGGTTGTCCTTCACGTAGTTCAGGATCTCGGCGTGCGGGGTGGGGCTCGCGGCGACGACCAGCGGTCCGCTGTGGTCGGAGGAGCTCGATGCCGAGTCCGAGCCCGAGCCGCAGGCGGTGAGCCCGAAGGTGAGGGCTCCGGCGGCGAGGACGGCGGTGCTGAGCTTTGCGGTGTTACGCACGAAAAGTGCCTTTCCTTTTGGGTGCAGCGACCCCGCGGTCGGTGGTGCGGGGAGTCTGAGAGGGGCGCCTGTGGCGCCTACGCGACCTTGCCGACGTCGGCCGCGGCCGGCTCCTCGCCCTTCAGCAGCCGCAGTTTCGGCGCGGGTCCGGAGCGTCCGCCCCGGGAGTGCAGCGAGCGGGCCGCGAAGTCGCCGGCGAACTGGATGACGGAGATGACCACGGCGAGGATCGCCACGGTGATCCACATCAGCTCGGTCTCGAAGCGCTGGTAGCCGTAGCGGATGGCGATGTCGCCGAGTCCGCCGGCGCCGACCGTGCCGGCCATGGCGGAGTAGCCGATGAGGGCGACGATCGTGGTGGTGGTGCTGGCGATCAGCGAGGGCAGGGCCTCCGGTACGAGGACCTTGCGGACGATCGTCCAGGTGTTGCCGCCCATCGACTGCACGGCCTCGACGAGCCCGCCGTCCACTTCGCGGACAGCCGTCTCGACCAGGCGGGCGAAGAACGGGATGGCGCCGATGGCCAGCGGCACGATGGCGGCCTCGCGGCCGATGGTCGTGCCGGTGATCCAGCGGGTGAAGGTCATCAGCGCGACCATGAGGATGATGAACGGCATCGAGCGGGCGATGTTCACGACCTGTCCGATGACCTTGTTGGCCAGGACGTTCTGCAGCAGTCCGCCCCGGTCGGTGAGGACGAGCAGGATGCCGAGCGGAAGTCCGCCGACGACGGCGATCAGGGTGGACCAGCCGACCATGTAGAGCGTGTCCCAACACGCCTGGGACAGCAGGGGCTGCATCTCGGACCAGGTCACTCGGCACCTTCCTTCACCAGCTGGGGCGCGCCCACGACGTCGATCTGCAGGCCCTGTTCGCGCAGGAAGCCGATCGGGACGACGTTGTCCTCGTAGCGGCCGGGCAGTTCGATGCGCATCCGGCCGACCTGGAGGCCGCCGACGGTGTCGATGGCGGCGCCGAGGATCGATATGTCGATGTTGTAGGTGCGCGAGAGCTGGGAAATGACGGGCTGCGTGGCGGCCTCGCCCTGGAAGGTGACGTCGACGACCGTGCGGTCCTCACCGGTGGCGTCGCCGCCGACCGGGAAGAGCGCGGAGGCCAGCTGGGAGCCGGGGGTGGCGAGCAGTTCGCCGACCGTGCCGGACTCGACGATGCGGCCGTTCTCCATCAGCGCGGCCGAGTCGCAGACCGACTTCACGACGTCCATCTCGTGGGTGATGAGCAGGACGGTGAGGCCGAGCTGCCGGTTGAGGTCGCGCAGCAGCTGGAGGATGGAGCGGGTGGTCTCCGGGTCGAGGGCGCTGGTGGCCTCGTCGGACAGCAGCACCTTGGGGTCGCCGGCCAGGGCGCGGGCGATGCCGACGCGCTGCTTCTGACCGCCGGAGAGCTGGGCGGGGTAGGCGCTCGCCTTGTCGGCGAGGCCGACGAGGTCCAGTAGTTCCAGCGCCTTGCGGGACCGTTCCTTCCCTGACTTGCCGAGGATCTCCAGGGGCAGTTCGACGTTGTCCTGGACGGTGCGCGAGGAGAGCAGGTTGAAGTGCTGGAAGACCATGCCGATACGGCTGCGCGCCCGCCGCAGCTCCCTGCCGGCCCGGGGACCGCGTCCCGCGAGGGCGGTGAGGTCCTGACCGGCGACGGTGACCGTGCCGGAGGTGGGGCGTTCCAGCAGGTTGACGCAGCGGATGAGGGAGGACTTGCCGGCGCCGGACTGGCCGATGACGCCGTACACCTCGCCTTCGCGGACATGCAGGTCGACGCCGTCCAGGGCGGTGACCTCACGGCCGCGCGAGCGGTAGACCTTGGTCAGGCCTGAAGTCGTGATCACTGGGGTTTTCCGTCACTGTCGAGTACGCGGGCGTGGGTGTGCCCGGGTACGGGAGGAAAGTCGTGCGCGGGGCGGGTCGGTCACACGCGTCGCTCAGGACGCGGGGACATGCCGCGGCGGCTCGCTTCGGGGCGCGAGTCTCGGGGTGGTGCGGGGGCCCTCTAGAAGGCGCACATTCGACACAGACAACGAGCACCGGGCGTCATGGTCGCCTCGGTCGCAAGGGTGCGGCAGCTCGTCGTGGTCATGCGATCAGTAAAGCAGACGTATGGGAGCGGCCAAGAACGCGCTGTCCACATGGCGGACAGTGCTGGACAGGGGTCGGCGGCGCCGGACCATTTCCGCCGTAATAAGGTCACGACATGCTCACCGTCCTGACCCTGGTGACCGGGGTCGCCGCGCTGCTGCTCGCCGCCTGGTGCGGCTGGGCCGCGTATCGGGACCAGCCGACCAAGGACTGGCACTTCATCGGCATGGCCGTGGTGTCGCTGCTGGCCGTGGTGCAGCTGGTGGTCGGGGTCGTGCTGCTGGCGCGCGGCGAGAAGCCGGAGCAGGGGACGACGATCTTCGTGGCGTATCTGCTGGGCGCCTTCGCGTGCGTGCCGGCGGCGGGCTTCATGTCGCTCGCGGAGCGCACCCGCTGGGGTTCGGTGACGGTGGCCGCCGGCGGTGTGGTGCTGGCCGTGCTCGAGGTGCGGCTCTATGACATCTGGGGAGGCTGAGGTGGCCGTGACGGAGGAGAAGCCGACCAGGACACGGTTGATCAGCGGGCCGGGCATGCTGCTCGTCTGGTTCTACGGCGTGATGGTCGTCGGTGCGGTCTCGCGCTCCGTCTACCAGATCGCGACCGAGTTCGACCGGGCCCCGCTCGCCTACGCGCTGTCCGCCGTGGCCGGTGTCGTCTACGGCTTCATCACGTACACGCTGGTGCGCGGCGGGGAGACGGCCCGCAAGGCGGCGCAGATCTGCTGCGCCGCCGAACTCGCGGGCGTGCTGATCGTCGGCACCTGGACGCTGGTCGACAAGTCGGCCTTCCCGGACGCGACGGTGTGGTCGGACTACGGCATGGGGTACGTGTTCATCCCGGTGCTGCTGCCGATCTCGGCGCTGTACTGGCTGCGCAGGAACCGCGCCGTCACGCCGTAGTGACGTAGGCCTCGGCCGGCTTCTCCAGGACGATCATCGGTACGCCGTCGGCGCCCTGGGAGGTGCCGACCGTCTCGTAGCCGACGCGGCGGTACAGGCGGAGGTTGCCCTCGCTGCGGTGGCCGGTGTGCAGCCGGAACCGCTTGGCCCCGCGCTCCTCCACCAGGGCCGTCTCGGCGGCGCGCAGCAGCCGCGCGCCGATGCCGTGGCCCTGCAGACGGGGGTGGACGCAGAGCTTGCCGATGGAGGCGGAGCCGTCCTCGGTGACGTGGCCGCGCACCGAGCCGACCACCTCCTCGCCGAGGCGCGCGACGAAGACGCAGTCGGAGGCCACCTCCTGGCGGACCGAGTCCAGACTCTGGACGAGGGGGTCGATGCGGTAGTTGCCGTACAGCGCCGCCTCGCTCTGGAAGCACAGGTACTGCAGCCTGAAGATCTGCTCCGCGTCCTGCTCGGTCGCCACCGAGATGGTCACGCTCATGCCCATGTGCGCACGCCTCCCGCTCACCTGATCGCCACGTTGTCCCTCACTCCTATCCCCGCGCTCAGCGGGCCGCAACCTCCGATGTGAGCAAACGGCGAAGACATCCCAGACATCTGGAGCGTTCCGGGCCGAGACTTCCTTGTGAGATACCCAACTCCCCCGCGATTTCCCGGTATGTCAGGTCCTTCGGCGAGAGCAGCGCCTCCAGCAGCCGGGGACAGCGCCCCGGGAGGCGGCGGACCGCGTCCCTGAGGGCCCGCGCGTGGGCGGCGGCGAGGGCGAGGTGCTCGGGGTCACGGCCGGTGTCGTCCACGGGCTCGTCGGCGTACGGCCGCTCGCGACGGTTCGTGCGGCGGCTGCGGCGCGCCTCGGAGCGGACGGCCCGGCGCAGCCAGCCGTGCGGGTCGCGGGGCGGCCCGGCGGAGTCGAGGCGCTCCAGCAGCCGGAGCCAGACCGCCTGTTCCAGGTCGGCGGGTTCCGTACCGGAGGCATGTGCCTCGGCCGAGGCCTCGGCGGTGAGCAGGGGGCGCAGGGTGGCGACGAGATCGTGCGTCATATGCGGCACGACGCGGCCGCCCGGGCGGTGGGTTGCCCGGGCGGCCGGCTGTTCACCCCAACCGGGGCCGGACGCTCATCCGTTGACGAAGTCGGCGCGGGCCAGCACGCCCGTGTCGGCGTTGTCGGTGAAGACGCCGTCGATGCCGGTGGCGAAGTATGCCTTGAAGGCGCCGAAGGGATCGCCGTAGCCGTCGGCGGCCGTGCCCTTGCGGAACTCCGCGGGCAGGAAGGGGTTCTCGTTGCGCATCGTGTAGGGGTGCAGGATCAGGCCGACCTTGTGCGCGTCGGAGACCAGGGTGGTCGGCTTGTCGAGGCTGCCGTCCGCCTTCTTGGTGATGATCAGGTCGAGGGTCGGGCCGAGGCCCTGCGCGTAGCCGGCGATCTCCCGGAGGCCCTTGGGGGTGATCAGGTCGGCGACGGTGCGCGGGTCACCGGCCTCGACGAAGTCCCAGGGGCGGGTGCCCGCCCCGGAGAGCAGGACGACCAGGGGGTTGTCGACCAGCGTGTTCAGCCGCTGGATGCTGCTCGGCTCGAAGGACTGCAGGATGACCGGCGAGTTCCGCTTGTCCTTGCCGTACTTGTGCAGGAGCTTGGCGACGCGCTCCTCCAGGCCGAGGCCCAGCTTGCGGAAGTAGGTGGGGTGCTTGGTCTCGGGGTAGATCCAGACCTGCTTGCCGCGCTTGCGGGTCTGCTCGTCCTGCCACTTCAGGACTTCCTCGAAGGTGGGGATCTCCCAGCGGCCGTTGTAGAGGGTGTTGTGCGGGCGGTTGGCCGGGATGCGCTCGATCGCGCGCAGCGTCTTCAGCTCGGCGAGCGTGAAGTCCTCGGTGAACCAGCCGGTCGTGGAGACCCCGTCGAGGACCTTGGTGGTCTTGCGGTCGGCGAACTCGGGGTGGTCGGCGACGTTCGTCGTCCCGCCGATCTCCGGCTCGTGCCGGCACACCAGATGACCGTCCTTGGTGGGCACCAGGTCGCCGGCCTCGACGATGTCGGCGCCCAGGTCGAGGGCGAGGTTGTAGGAGCCGAAGGTGTGCTCGGGCCGGTAGCCGCTGGCGCCGCGGTGACCGATGATCGTCGGCTTCGGCAGGCTCCTCAGCCCGCCGCCGGTGTGTCCCGCTCCCGCCGCTCTCGCCGTGCCGGACAGGCCCAGTACGGCTCCGCCCGCTCCCAGCACCGCCGCGCCGAGGAGCGCGCGCCGCCCGGTGCCGCCTGTCTGCTCGTTCTCCTGCGTTCCCATGAGCGCCTCCCCTGGCGTCGGCCCGTCGTCTGTGTCCGGCGCGATGGTAGGTGGGTCGACATGACGCGAGGGAGGCCTGAACCGGAACAGGCGGGTGACTCGGAATGTCGTAAGCCATAAGGCAGGACGCGTCTGAACGGGGCGACTTCCGTCACACGGTTCCGGGCCGGTTACGGGCCGGAAACGCGATGTCACCGCAGGTGAACCAACGTCAACAGCGCGTAAGACCTCGGTGAACGCCGTGTCCCCGATGTGCACGACGCCTCGGACCGCGAGTATCGTCCTCACCTGCACAGACTCATAAAGAACCGCTTGACACCGGAGGGCCCGTTGTCCCGCTTCGCGCTCATCAAGGCAGTGCTCGGACCGATCATGCGCCTGATGTTCCGCCCACAGGTGGAGGGCGTGGAGCACATCCCGGGCGACGGCCCGGTCATCCTGGCCGGCAACCACCTCACCTTCATCGACTCGATGATCCTTCCGCTCGTCTGCGACCGGCAGGTGTTCTTCATCGGCAAGGACGAGTACGTCACCGGCAAGACCCTCAAGGGACGGCTGATGGCCTGGTTCTTCACCGGGGTCGGCATGATCCCGGTGGACCGGGACGGCGGTCGCGGCGGCGTGGCCGCGCTGATGACCGGGCGGCGCGTGCTGGAGGAGGGCAAGGTCTTCGGGATCTACCCGGAGGGCACGCGGTCCCCCGACGGGCGCCTGTACCGCGGCCGTACCGGCATCGCGCGCCTCACCCTGATGACGGGTGCGCCCGTCGTTCCGTTCGCGATGATCGGCACGGACAAGTTGCAGCCGGGGGGCGCGGGGATGCCGCGGCCGGGGAAGGTGACCGTTCGTTTCGGTGAGGCGATGGAGTTCTCGCGGTACGACGGCATGGACCGGGACCGGTACGTGCTGCGGGCCGTGACGGATTCCGTGATGGCCGAGGTCATGCGGTTGTCGGGGCAGGAGTATGTGGACATGTATGCGACGAAGGCGAAAGCCGCGTAGGTCTCCGACGGCTCGGCTCAAATTCGAGTGCGGGTCTGTGGGGGCTGGTCGCGCCCACGCGGCGGTAGCCGCACATCGACACAGCCCCGCGCCCCTTAGGGGGCGCTGTCGAGCCGTTGGTTTCGGAGCATGAACCATGCTGCGATCGCCGTTGCCAGCAGCACGATTGCGCCTGCGCCGGCTGCGAGTGACAGGCCGTCCACGAAGGCTTCTCGCGCCGACGACAGCAGTTGCTGAGCACCGGTCGCCGACATGCCCTGCGCCGCTTCCACCGCTCCCCCCAGTGACTCGTGTGCCCCTGGCGGTGTGCCCGGCGGGGACGGGAAGTCTCGGTACACGCCCGTCACGATCGTGCCCAGGATGGCGATGCCCAGGGCCGCGCCCAGTTCGTAGGCCGTTTCCGAGACCGCGGAGGCCGCGCCTGCCTGATCCTTCGGTACGGCGGAGAGGATGACGTCGGCCGTGACCGTGAACGAGAAGCCGGCGCCGACGCCCACCACGAGCAGAGCCGTGCCGAGCAGGGGGTAGCCGGTCGACTCGGTGATCAGGGTCAGGGCCGCCAGGGCCAGGCCCACCGCCGCGAGGCCGCCGGAGACCACCGCGCGGACCGAGAAGCGGCGAGCCGCCCGGCCCGCGACCAGGCCCGCCGCCACTGCGCCGACCGCGGCGGGGAGTTCGGCCAGGCCCGCCTCGAACGGGCGCCTGCCCTGCACCAGTTGCAGGTACTGGGAGAGGAAGAAGACCAGGCCCGACATGCCGAGGATGGTCAGCAGGTCGGCCAGGACCGCGGCGCTGAAGCCGCGGTTGCGGAACAGGCGCATGTCCAGCAGCGGGGTGGCGAGGGTGAGCTGGCGCCGGACGAACCAGGTCAGGGCCGCCGCGCCGAGGGCGCCCGCGGCGAGGGTCGGCCACGTGAAGCCGTGGGTCGCCGCCTCCTTGACCGCGTAGACGACGCCGATCACGCCGATGAGTGACAGGGCGACGCTGGTCAGGTCCCAGGGGCCCGGGCGGGGGTTCCTGGACTCCGGGAGGGTGCGGATGCCGACCAGCACCAGGACCGCCATCACGGGCAGGTTGATCAGGAAGACCGAGCCCCACCAGAAGTGTTCGAGCAGGAAACCGCCGGCGATCGGGCCGACCGCCGTGCCCGCGGAGGCCGTCGCGCCCCAGATGCCGATCGCGAGGCTGCGCTCGCGCGGGTCGTGGAAGAGGTTGCGGATCAGGGCGAGGGTCGCGGGCATGAGCGTCGCGCCCGCGACGCCGAGCAGGGCGCGGGCCAGGATCATCAACTCGGGTGTCGTGGCATAGGCGTTGAGGACGGATATCGCGCCGAACGCCGTGGCGCCACCGAGCAGGATCCGCTTGCGGCCGACGCGGTCGCCGAGGCTGCCCATCGAGACGAGCAGACCGGCGATGACGAACGAGTAGACGTCGCCGATCCAGAGGAGCTGGGTGCCCGTGGGCCTCAGGTCCTCGCTGATGTACGGGGTCGCGAGACCGAGGACGGTCGCGTCGACGGCCACCAGCAGCACGGCGAGCACGAGGACGGACAGCGCGAGCCAGCGGCCCGGGCGCTTCACCGCCTCGGTCGTGGTCGCCGGCTGCAGGGTGCTGGTCATGATTCCTCTCTCCGTAGTGCGCCACCGAGCAACAGCTCGGTGATCATGAAGGTGAAGTCCTTGCGGGCCACCCGGCCCTCCATCACGGCCCAGGCGCCGGAGGCCAGCAGGCCGTAGAGCGCCTCGGTGAGCCAGGCGGGGGTGAGGTCGATGCGGAAGGCACCGCTTTCCTGCCCGCGCCGGAACAGCGCGGAGATGCGGTCGTCGATACGGGTCCAGCCGGCGTTCTGCTCCTCCCCCTCGAACAGCTGGTTCTCGGTGTAGAGGAAGGCGAGCAGCGCGGCCGCCGGTTCGATCGCCACGACCATCCGCCGTACGGCGTCGGCCGCCGGGCCCTCGTCCACGCGGGCCGCGTCCAGGGCCGCCTCGCACTCGGCGATCCCGAGCGACTCCAGCGCCCGTACCAGCGCGTCGCGCCCCGCGAAGTGACGGTGCAGGGTGGCGCGGCTGATCCCCGCCGCCCTCGCGACCTCGTCCATCGTCGCGGTGGACTTGCGGGTCAGCAGGGCCGCGGCGGAGCGCAGGACGTGGTCACGGTCGACAGGCATGAGGCAAGTCTAGCCCATATGAGACATTGATGTCTCATTCGCTGCGCGAGTGACTCACACGGGTGAGTCAGGAGTGGTTGCGGGTCAGTGCCAGGGGAGGCTGCCGCGCTTCGCCCAGTACTCCTGCGGCTCCTCGACGAGGGTGGCGAGGCGGGTCAGCTGGTCCTCGTCGAGGTCGACGACGGCGGCGTGGAGGTTGGAGGCGAGCTGGCCGAGGGTCGCGGCGCCGGAGAGGACGACGCCGGCCCACGGCTGGCGCAGGATCAGGGCGAGGGCGACGGCGTCGCAGCCGAGGGACGTCTCGGCGGCCACCGCCTTGAGGGCGTCCGGTGCGTGCGGTTGTGCGAGACGACCGTTGGCCATGCCCTCCTTGACGATCACCGTCAGGCCGGCGTCGTGCGCCTCGGCGAGGGCGGGGGCGGCCGAGGTCTCGAGGGCGTTGTACGTCGACTGGACGGCACGGAAGAGGGGTTCGCCGTCGACCGTCACGGCGAGGGCGGCGCGGATCGCGTCCGCCTGGGCCGGGCCGCTGGTGGAGAAGCCGACGGTGAGGCCCTGGGCGGCGGCCTCCGCGAGCTTGAAGTGCAGTTCCTTGTCGGTGAGCGCCGGGCTGTCGGGGGTCACCGAGTGGATCTGGTAGAGGTCGAGGTGGTCACCGAGGAGGGCCGCGGTCTCGGCGCGCTGGCGCTCGTAGGTCGCGAGGCTGTGGTCCTTGACCTCGTGCTGTTCGGCGTCCGTGGTCCAGTCGGCGGTGTAGGTGTAGCCCCATTTGCTGCCGATGACCACGTCGTTTCGGCCGGGGTTGTCGTTGAGCCAGTCCGCGAGGAACTCCTCGCTGCGGCCGTAGGAGCGGGCCGCGTCGAAATAGCGGACGCCCTGGGCGTAGGCGGCGTCGAGGAGTTCGTGGGTGCGGGCTCGTAGCGTCTCGACGCTCCGGTTGTCTCCCAGGTCTTCGTCTCGGCCGAGGTTGATGTAGCCGGGGCGACCTACTGCGGCGAGGCCCAGACCGATGTGGCAGGTGGGGGTGGTTGCTGTGGCGAGGCGGGCGAAGGGCATGCCGACAACGTAGCTCGGGATGCCCTTCGCTTCAGCGGGTGGGTTGCGCAGTGTTTCGGCGGGTGCGAGTCCGTCGTGGCTTGTCGCCCGCGCGGCGGCAGCCGCACATCCAACACGGCCCCGCGCCCCTAGCGGCGTTCAGCCCACGCGTGCTGAGCAGCGACGTTCGCCTTCACTTCCGCCAGCTGTACCGCCACCGCGCTCGGGGCCGTGCCGCCCCTGCCGTTGCGGGAGGCCAGGGCGCCCGGGACGTTCAGGACGGACCGCACGTCCGGGGTGAGGTGCGCGGAGATCTTGGCGAACTGGTCGTCCGTCAGGTCGTTCAGTTCCTTGCCCTCGGCCTCGGCGGCCTTGACGCACTCGCCCGCCACCTCGTGCGCCACGCGGAATGGGACGCCCTGCTTGACCAGCCACTCGGCGATGTCGGTGGCGAGGGAGAAGCCGGCCGGGGCCAGTTCCTCCATGCGCTCGCGGTGGACGGTGAGCGTGGCCATCATGCCGGTGAAGGCGGGGAGCAGGACCTCCAGCTGGTCGATGGAGTCGAAGACCGGCTCCTTGTCCTCCTGGAGGTCCCGGTTGTAGGCCAGCGGGAGCGCCTTGAGCGTGGCCATCAGGCCTGTCAGGTTGCCGATCAGGCGGCCGCTCTTGCCCCGGGCCAGCTCGGCGATGTCGGGGTTCTTCTTCTGCGGCATGATCGACGAGCCCGTGGAGAACGCGTCGTGCAAGGTCACGAAGGAGAACTCCTTCGTGTTCCAGATGATGATCTCCTCGGCGATCCGGGAGATGTTCACCCCGATCATCGCGGTGATGAAGGCGAACTCGGCGACGAAGTCGCGGGAGGCCGTGCCGTCGATGGAGTTGCCGACGCTGCCGTGCTCGAAGCCGAGGTCCTTCGCCACCGCCTCGGGGTCCAGGCCGAGGCTGCTGCCCGCGAGGGCGCCGGAGCCGTACGGGGAGACCGCGGTGCGCTCGTCCCACTGGCGCAGCCGCTCGGCGTCCCGGGACAGGGACTGGGCGTGGGCCAGGACGTGATGGGCGAACAGCACCGGCTGGGCGTGCTGGAGGTGGGTGCGGCCGGGCATCGCCACGTCCGGGTGGGCCTCCGCGAGGCCGATCAGCGCGTCCTGGAGCTCGGCGATCAGACCGCCGATCGTGCGGGCGTGGTCCCGCAGGTACATCCGGAAGAGGGTCGCGACCTGGTCGTTGCGGGAGCGGCCCGCGCGCAGCTTGCCGCCGAGCTCGGGACCGACGCGCTCCAGCAGCCCCCGCTCCAGCGCCGTGTGGCAGTCCTCGTCCGCCACCGTGCCCACGAACGAGCCGTCGGCCACGTCGGCCTCCAGCTGGTCGAGGCCGGCGATCATCCGGGTCAGCTCGTCGTCCGTGAGCAGCCCCGCCTTGTGCAGCACGCGCGCGTGGGCACGGGAACCGGCGATGTCGTACGGCGCCAGCCGCCAGTCGAAGTGGACGGACGCGGACAGCTTCGCCAGGGCCTCGGAGGGGCCGTCGGCGAAACGTCCGCCCCAGAGCCGGACGTCACCGCTGTTGCTGCTCACTTGCGTTGCTCCTCGGGGTCGTCGGGGTCAGTCGAAGCGCTCACTGACATGCATGATTATGCAGAGCTCTGCATGATTCGTCAATTCAAGGGGTTGGCCCGCGCCAATCTCAAGTCGACTTGAACATGCGTAACCGCTTTCCCGTACCTCTCGCCGAGCGCAGGCGCCGCGTTTGTAAACCCCAGTCACACACCAGTGACAGAACTGTCACTCCAGACCCCAGTGAGGCATCCGCATGTCCAGGGCTCTTCCGAAGTACAACAAGCGTCGCGTCGCGATCATCGGCGGCGCCGCCGCGGTGGCGCTGTCCGGAGCGGTCATCGCCGGTACCGCCCTCGCCGGGACCCCCTCCAAGAGCAGCAGCGCGAACAACGCCCGGACCCTGGCCGCGTCCCCGGGCACCATCAGCTGCCCGGACGTCGCCTCGAAGCTCCCCGCGATCCCGGCCTCCGCCCAGGCCGAGGTCACCCGGAACCTCACTCTGCTCCAGACCCAGATCGACGAGGCCAACAAGCGCCTGGTCGACACGGTGGGCCAGGGCGGACCGAACTTCGTGAACAACGCCATCCTGGGCCCGCTCAAGGACAAGCGCGTCGCCACGATCAACCGCATCGCCACGGCCATCGGCCGCACGGCCGCCAAGCCCACCGGCCTGGACTCGCTCGCGCCGTGCGCCCTCAACGCGGCCGGCGGCGGCAACGCGAACACCGGCAACGCCAACGCGGGCAACAACGCGAACGCGGGCGGCAAGGCCAACAACGGTGGCAAGGCGAACGCCGGCGGGGCCGCGAACACCAACGCGGGCGGACAGACCGGCACCGGCGCGGCGGGCGTGGGCACCATCAGCTGCCCGGACGTCGCCTCGAAGCTCCCCGCGATCCCGGCCTCCGCCCAGGCCGAGGTCACCCGGAACCTCACCCTGCTGCAGACCCAGATCGACGAGGCCAACAAGCGCCTGCAGACCACCGTCGGCCAGGGCGGACCGAACTTCGTGAACAACGCGATCCTCGGCCCGCTGGCGGACAAGCGGAAGTCGACGATCGACCGCATCGCCATCGCGATCGGTCGCACCTCGACCAAGCCGACCGGCCTGGACTCGCTGGCCGCCTGCACGCTCACCAAGTGACGTGACAGGCGCTGTGGCCGCCCCGATGAAGCGCCGGCCGGGGCGGCCGCGGCGGGATCCGGCACCCGGACCCCGCAATTCCTTAGACAGGCGAAAGGATCGCGTTCATAATCGTCAGGCGTGGGAAAGACTTATGAGCGCATAGACGGCAGGCTGCGTACGTTCATCGAGGCGCAGCCTCTTTTCTTCACCGCGACCGCCCCGCTCTCCGGCGACGGCACGGTCAACCTCTCCCCCAAGGGCCTGACGGGTTCGTTCGCCGTGCTGGACGAACTCACCGTGGCCTACCTGGACTTCGCCGGGTCCAACGCCGAGACCATCGCGCACCTGCGGGAGAACGGGCGGATCACGCTGATGTGGTGCGCGTTCCAGGGACCGCCGAACATCGTGCGGGTGCACGGGCGCGGCGAGCCGGTCTTCCGTGACGACCCGCGGTTCGCTCAACTCCTCACCCATTTCCCGGACATCGACGAGACCCGGCACGGGCTGCGCGCGATCATCGTGGTGCGCGCCGAACTCGTCCGTGACACCTGCGGTTACGCGGTGCCCTTCATGACGTACGACGAGGACCGCGACCTGCACGGCAAGCGGTTCGCGCGCGAGGACGACGCCTCGCTGAACGCCTACTTCACCAAGAAGGAGCACATCGCGACCAGCCTGGATGGCCTACCCGGGCTGCCGTTGCCGCTGCCGCCCTCTACGGTCTGAGCCATGCGAACCTCTGCCGTCGCCGGCGCTCTGGCGTCCGCGTCCCTGCTGGCCCTCGGTGCCGCCGCGCCGAACGCCGTGGCACCGCTTCCCGCGCGCATGGCCGACACCGGGGGCGGTACCCAGCTGATCACCGCCGTGGCCCCCACGAAGAGTTCGACCACCGGCACCCTCACCTGGTGGGACCGCAGGAACGGGCGGTGGGTGAAAGCCGGTTCCGCCTCCGCCCGGTTCGGGGCGAAAGGGCTGGTCGAGGGGGCCTCCCGGAAGCAGAACACGAACACCACGCCCACCGGGCTGTACGACCTTCCGTTCGCCTTCGGGATCAAGGGCGCACCGAGTGGCACCACGTACAAGTACCGCCCGGTGCACGCGAGTTCGTGGTGGTGCGAGGACAACGCGTCGCGCTCCTACAACCGTTGGACCGAACCGCGTCCGTCCGACTGCCGGGCGTCGGAGTCGGAACGGCTCGGCGACTACCCGACGCAGTACGCCTACGCCCTCGTCATCGGGTTCAACTACCAGCAGCCGGTCCGGGGACGCGGAGCCGGCATCTTCCTGCACGTCAACGGGCGCGGGGCGACGGCGGGTTGCGTGTCCGTGCCCGGTGACGCGATGCGGGCGATCCTGCGGTGGGCCGCTCCCGGGAAGAAGCCGCACATCGCCATCGGCACGACGAGCGGGAACACGGCGATCACCCGGTACTGATGCGCACGGTGAACGTCGTCGACCCCGGCCTGCTCTCCAGCTCCACGCTCCCGCCGTGCGCCTCGGTCACCGCCGCCACGATCGACAGGCCCAGCCCCGCTCCACCGCCCGAGGCGTCCGCGCGGCGGCGGTGTTCGGCCCGGGTGAAGCGTTCGAAGACGCCGGGCTGGATGTCCTCGGGGACTCCGGGCCCGTCGTCGTGGACGTGCAGGACGGCGGCGGAGTCCTCGGTCTCCAGGGTCACCGTGACCTTCGTGCCCGCGGGAGTGTGCAGACGCGCGTTGGCCAGGAGGTTGGCCACCACCTGGTGGAGGCGGTGCCTGTCGCCGACGACGGTGACCGGTTCCTCGGGCAGGTCCAGCTCCCAGCGGTGCCCGGGGCCCGACGCACGGGCGTCGGTGACGGCGTCCAGGACCAGCATGGTGAGGTCGACGGGCTGCCGTTCCAGCGGGCGGCCCGCGTCGAGGCGGGCCAGCAGCAGCATCTCGTCGACCATCTCGCCCATCCGGGACGACTCCGCGGCGATGCGTTCCAGGGCGCGGTCGATCTCCGGCGGTACGGGGCCGGGGTGCAGCAGGGCCAGTTCCGCGTGGCCGCGGACCGAGGCGACCGGGGTGCGCAGTTCATGGCTGGCGTCGGCCGCGAAGCTGCGCAGCCGCTCCTCGCTCGCGTGCCGTTTGGTGAGCGCGTCCTCGACATGGCCCAGCATCCGGTTGAAGGCCCCGGCCACCTGGCCCACCTCGCTGCGCGGGTCGGACTCCGGTGCCCGGGGCGGCAGCGCCACCTCGCCGCTGGCGAGCGGGAGTTCGCTGACCCGGGTGGCGGTGGCCGCGACCCGGCTGAGCGGGCGCAGCGACCAGCGGACCCAGAAGGCGCCGACCACGCCGGTGACGGTGAGTGCGGCGCCGAAGACGATCCCCGAGACCAGTTCGAGTCGGTGGACCGCGGCCTCCACCGGCTCCAGCGGCAGTCCGGTGAGCAGTACGTCTCCGTCGGCGCCCTGGGAGGAGACGATCCGGTAGCTGTGCAGGGCGGAGAGGCGGACGGTGTGTCCTCGGCCGTCGGCGGGAATCCCGGTGAGCCGCTTCTTGTCCTGCGCGCTCAGCGGGACGTGCTGGATGCCGTCGGAGCGGACGACCGCGGCGTCGGTGACCGTCCCGCCGACCAGACGGGCGCCCAGGGTGCCCGTGGACTGCCGGCGGGTGTCGCCGTGTTCGTCGCCGTCGTGGTCGTCGGGCAGCACCTTGTGCTCCAGGCTCACGGCGAACCGGTTCCCGGCCTCGGTCAGCTGCTGGTCCAGCCGGCTGAGGAGGAACCCGTTCAGTTCGAACACCGCGGCCACCCCGACCGCGGCGCAGCTGACCGCGAGCAGCACGACCAGGCCGACGGTGAGCCGGGCCCGCAGGGTGCGGGGCCGGGGCAGGCGTCGCCACGGCACCCTCATGACGCCACCGGCTTGAGCACGTACCCGGCGCCGCGCACCGTGTGGATCATCGGCTCGCGGCCGGCGTCCACCTTCTTGCGCAGGTAGGAGATGTACAGCTCGACGACATGGGCGCGGCCGCCGAAGTCGTAGGACCAGACCCGGTCGAGGATCTGCGCCTTGCTGAGGACCC
The DNA here is from genome assembly GCF_017614965.1 of Streptomyces griseorubiginosus. Taxonomy (GTDB): domain Bacteria; phylum Actinomycetota; class Actinomycetes; order Streptomycetales; family Streptomycetaceae; genus Streptomyces; species Streptomyces griseorubiginosus_B. The sequence goes on from NZ_WVUG01000160.1 coordinate 18,862, forward strand.
GGCGCGGGTTGCGCATGAGGAAGCGGAGCAGCTCGAACTCGGTGGGCGACAGCTCGATGAGTTCGCCGGCGCGGGTGACCTCGTGGGAGTCCTCGTCCATGACCAGGTCCCCGACCGTGAGACGAGGGCCCTCCTCCAGCTGGCGGGCCATGCCGGCCCGGCGCAGCAGACCGCGGACCCGGGCGACGACCTCCTCCAGACTGAAGGGCTTGGTGACGTAGTCGTCGCCGCCCGCGGTGATGCCGGCGATACGGTCCTCGACCGCGTCCCGGGCGGTCAGGAACAGCACGCAGACGTCCGGTTTCACGGCGTGCAGGGAGCGCAGCACGGCGAAGCCGTCGGTGTCCGGGAGCATCACGTCGAGGACGACCGCGTCCGGCATCAGCTCGCGGGCCTCGGCGAGCGCGGAGGCGCCGTCGCCGGCCGCGCGGACCTGCCAGCCCTCGTAGCGCAGGGCGCCGGAGAGCACCTCGGCGAGATCGGGGTCGTCGTCGACGACGAGGACGCGCAGGGGGGTGCCGTCGGGGCGGGTGAGGG
>NZ_WVUG01000161.1 GCF_017614965.1 Streptomyces griseorubiginosus
ACCTGGAGAGTGCTTCTTTCATGCGACGACCTGGACCCTAGACAAGTCCCATCGTTGCAGGTCAGGAGCACTCTCTGCGTTTCTGATCACCCACCGGACGCTCCGCCGCGCGAAAGCGCGAGGCTAGGGTTCGGCCCGAGGGTGTGTCTCCTGGCCGTTGACCACCAGGGCCTAGACGCGCGGTCCGGAACAGGGGCACCGCGCGTGGCGTTGCTCCCGGGCTCGCGGCGATCCCAAGAACCAGGCCGCCAGGTCCCTCAAGCAGGCGATCCGTCTCGGGTGCCGCCACGGCGTCGAAGGGAACCAGATGCCGCCGCTGGCCGGACAGCCATCGGCACGCCAGTACTCGTCCGAGAGGAGCCGTGCTGCGGACCGGTCAAGCTGCCCTCTCCACGGCCCCGGACCATGGGCGGCCGGCCAGCTTCCCAACAGTGCTGAACGCCGGACACAGTGTCGCGTTCTCGCCTACACCGCCGACGCCGGCGACTCACGTACCTGGCCGAGTACCTCGATGAAGCGTTGGGCCGGCGGGTTCTCGACAAGCCGTTCTGACAGCCAGTACAGCCAGATGGGCCTGGAGACACTCCGGCCTTCGTTCGTCAGGTGCGGCCATCGCGATCTGGCGCCCGCGGCGTCGTCGTGATTCGCCACGACCGCGACACCCACTCCTGCCGCTGCCATGGCGATTGCGGTCTGGAGATTGTCGGCCTCGAACACCACATCGAGCGACATCTCAGTGCGCGCGAGGTGTTGGGCGATGAGTTGGCGACTCAACGTGGACGGAGCCGCGAGGATGACAGGCACACCGGCGAGTTCTTCGAGCGCTACCGACCGCCTCCGCCTCCACGGGTGTTCCTTCGCCGTGACAACCACAACATGTGCGTACGCCAGTAGACGTCGGCCCACCCCGTCGTCATCGACCGTCGACGGAGAGGTCACAAAATCCAGTTCGGCAGCCCCCGACAGCACGTCGAGAACGTCTGGTATCGCCTCGGTGTTGCGCAAGGCGACATGAATGCCTGGATGTTTACGGTGCAACTCGCCGATCAACGGCGCGATGAGCGCCGGGACCTGGGGAGAGGCACAGCCCAACACCACGAGCCCATCGGTTCCCCGCTTCAGTTCCCGGCCAAGGTCCGTCAGGCCGTCAGCCAACTCGAGCAATTGGTGGGTACGCGCCAGCATCGTCGCGCCGGCGCGTGTCAGTCGCACCCCCCGCGGGGACGACGCGAACAGCGGAAATCCCAATTCCGACTCAAGCGTCTTGACTGCCCGCCACAAAGATGGCTGAGCCATGCTCAATCTCTTGGCCGCCCCCGAGAACGAGCCGACCGCGGCGACTTCGGCGAAATAGCGCAGTTGCCGTATCTCCATCTGCTCACCCCACACCGCACTGCCCGACACTGTGACGGGCAGTATCGGTGACCGGCGACGAACAGGGGCCGTGACGATCGTTGACATGCGAGGGCGCCGTTCCCGATCGCCAGGATCCAATAGGCCGACACGGGTCAGATCGCCGGTCACAGCAACCACCACGTGAGCCTACCCCGGAACGCGTCCACCAGCCGCAGGTCACAGGTCATCCCTTCATGTCGGTGCTGCCGCCCACCGTCCTACGACCGGATGCGGGAACGGTGATCCCGGTAGCGAAGCCGCACGTGACTGTTCTTGCTCAGCCAGCGGCCCAGCGAGATCCGTGTGGCCGGGCCGAGGACGCCCGAGTACGACAGTGCTGACGAGGCCGCCTTTCTCATGGTTCCGCGCCTCCCGGAGTCGCTCTGCATCGCCTCACACAGACTCGCGGACGTCTCTAAGATCCCGATGGCGGCCTTCAGGGCGAAGTGGCGCGCCTGAGATCGGGGTCTGCCGTTGTCGCTGCTTTCCGGATCAACTATTTCAGCCAGGTCAACTCCTTGTCACCGGTGCCCTGGACGACCGCCGGCGCAGCGCCGGCCGCGGGGTTGTCCACGGTGAACCGGTCGGCGGCATCCGTGGACGACCACCGAGTGCTGACAACGTCCGCGGGGGAAGGTGGCGTTGCCATGAGGGTGCCCGTCAGCTGACCGCCGGGTCCGTCAGTCGTTCTGACCGTCCTCGGCAAGGATCCTGTCGCGTACGGCGGCGAGGGCTCCCGCCAGCGCTCCCGCGGGCCTGCCGAACGTGGTGACCGGGAACTGGGCGGGGCCGGTCTTGGCGGTGAAGGAGTGCGGGTAGGCGAACTCGCGGAGTCCTTCCTCGCCCTGCTTGCGCCCGTATCCGCTGTCGCTGCGGCCACCGAAGGGCACCGCCGGGTTCATGGAGAACACCAGGACGTCGTTGATGCTGGTCATGCCCACGCGCAGGCGGCGGGCGATGGCCTCGCCGCGCTCACGGCTGAAGACGGCACTGCCGAGTCCGTACCGGCCGGCGTTGACGTGGGCGACGGCCTCGTCGGAGTCGGCGACCTTGACGACCGCCAGGGTCGGCCCGAACGTCTCGTCCGTCACCGCCAGGGAGTCGAGGCTCACGCCGACGAGGATGGTCGGCGTGACGAAGTGGTCTCCCACCGCGTCGAGACCACCGACGGTGGCCGTCGCACCGCGCTGCAGAGCGTCCTGGATGTGTTCCCGGATGATCGGGATCTGGGTGGGCAGGGGCACCGGACCGATCTCCGCGTCCTCGCCGCTGCCGGTGCGCACCTGCCGGGCGAGGCGGCTGATCTTGTCGACGAACTCGTCGTGGACGGACTCGACGACGTAGGCCACTTCGAGGCTGATGCAGCCGTGCCCGGTGTTCTGGACGGCGCCCCAGAGGACGTGTGCGGCGGCTTCGTCGAGGTTGGCGTCCTCGGCGACGATGACGCCGTCCTTGCCGCCGAGTTCCAGCAGGACGGGGGTCAGGGTCTGCGCGCACTGGGCGACCACCTTCTTGCCGGTGGCGACGCTGCCGGTGAACGCGAGTTTGTCCAGGCCGGCCTCGATGAGCGCTCCGCCGGTGGCCCCGTATCCGTTCAGGTTCTGCAGGACGGCCGGCAGCTCGGGAACGGCCCGCTGCCAGGTCCTGATGAGCCACTCCGCGACGCCGGGCGTGATCTGACTGGGCTTGAGGATGACGGCGTTGCCGGCCGCGAGTGCGTCGGCGAGGATGGCGGCCGGGGTGAGCAGCGGGAAGTTCCACGGGCCGATGACACCGACGACGCCGTAGGGCTGGTACTCGACCCAGGCGCGCTGGTTGGGCACGGTGGGGCTGCCCGGGACATCCCGGCCGCCCAGCACACGCGCGGCGTTCTCGGTGACGTACTCCAAGTGCTCGAGGGTCCCGAGCACCTCCACGCGGGCCTCTTCCAGGGGTTTGCCGTTCTCGGCGTGAATGAGCGCGGCGCCCTCCTCACCGCCGAGGGCCAGCTCCCGCCGCCACGCCCGCAGGCGCTCCGCCCGGCCTTCGAAGCCGAGGTCCCACCAGGCGGAGGTGACCGAACGGGCGGCGGTGACGGCCGCGGCCGCCTCTTCCTTGCCGGCCACGGGATACCGGGCGAATTCGGCCCCGGTGGCTTGGTCGAAGGTGACTATCTCGGCGGCGTCGTAGCCGAGGACGCCGTCGCGCGTGATCGTCGCATCGTTGCTGGGCATGGGATTCTCCCACTCTTCCTGCGCCGGGCGCGTGCGGCACTCCGGGGGCGATGACCGGGGGCGCGAGTGGCGCTCGGCGCGAAGGGACGGTGAATGCCGGCGAATGACACGCCGACCTGGATGGCTTGTGGGGCGAGGAGCCGAGGGGATCCGGCGCGACGCCCGCGTTTCGAAGGCACATCGGCCCCCACCGGACGAGGGCACCAGGGCCGTGACGAGATGAGACTATCAAGCATCTGGTTACTATCAAACGCTTGATAAGAGCAAAACGGGTGACAGGGATGAAGTCCCGTACGCTGCTCACGTGACGCGAAATGACGAGGATCCCGTCGCGCTCGACGCGCTGGACCGGGTGACCTGGGCGCTACGTCGGGCAGAGCTGGCGGTGCTGGCACTCAAGGAGCAGCGCCTGCGCCCCCTGGGCATGGCGGCGGCGCACTACACGCTCATGATGTCCGTCCACGCCGAACCAGGACTGACCGGAGCCGAGTTGGCCCGCCGCCTCAACGTGACCCCGCAGGCCATCGCCTCCTTGGTGACCCGCCTGGAAGGTCGCGGACTGCTGGAACGGCGCGAGCACCCCCGCCACCGGCATGTACAGGAACTGCACCTCACCCCCGCCGGCCGCGAGGCACTGCGCGCGGCCGACGCGGTGATCGCCGACGTCGAACGCCACGTCACCGACGACCTCGGCTCCGACGACACGTCGGAACTGCGGGCACTGCTCAACCGCGTGGCCAAGAGGGCTCGCGAGGCCTGAGGGGGCCCGGCACCTGCCGCTGACGACCCCGCCCGGCGATCAACCCAGGACGCTCACAGCGCCGGAAGGGCGGAAGGCGACGGGATCGCGCCGGATACGGGGTCACAGGGGTCCGTCGGCGGCAGGGCTGCCGGATTGAGTTCGGCCAGCATCCGGTACAGCAAGGAATGGACCGCGGACCGCTCGGCCGGGGTGAGAACCCCGAGCGCTTCCCGGTCGAGACGCCCCACCACGTCCCGGGCCTGTGCGGCGAGCTCCGCTCCCTTGTCCGTGATGGCCAAGGGGACGGTTCTGCGGTCGGAAGGGTCCTCACGCCGCACGAGAAGCCCGCGGCCGACCAGTTCGTTCACGGCGGCACCCATGGACTGGGGAGTGAAGCCGGTCCGGCGCGCTATCTCCGCGGCGGAGATTCCCGGCGTCCAGACGAGGTGCTGGAGAGCGTTGTGCTGCGCGGTCGTGAGGCCGAGCGACCGCAACGCTCTCTCCAGACGTGCCCCCATCACGTGAGTCACCTGCCACGCCAGATAGCTGGTCCGCACTGACGGGTCGCCCCGCGTGCCGCTCATGAGCCCTCCAAAGTAAGGTGCCTGATATTTTCATGCTAGAAATACAAGGTACCTTACTGTTGTTGCCGTCACTGTCGTTGTCGTCAGGCATGGAGAAGCCCGTGTCCACATCACCGCCCAGTACCGTCGAGCCCCGGCACGCTCATCACCACCACGCCCTGGACCCCGCCCCCTCGCAGCAGGGCGCGACCGGCATGAAGGGGGTTCTGCTGCCGGCCGTGATCGTTCTGGTCATCGGTTCGATCTTCGTCAGCGTCTTCCTGTCGGCCTTTCACGCCCCGCGCCCTCATCACCTCCCGGTTGCCGTCGTGGGCACGACCGAGCAGGCCGAACAGGTCACCGGAGCGCTGGAACTCGGACTGCCCGGCGGCTTCGACGTGAAGCGCTACGCCGACGAGAGCGCAGCCCGCCACGCCCTCGAGAGCCGCAAGGTGTACGCCGCCTACGTCACGGACCCCGGGAAATCCTCCGAGTTGCTCTACGCCGGCGCCAACGGGCCTTCCGTCACCTCGACGGTCACCGGCGCCTTCTCCGGTATCGCCCAGCACAGCGGTGACCGTCTGACCGTGCGGGACACCGTGCCGGCCCCAGCGGGAGACACCCGCGGGATGTCGGTGTTCTACGCGGGGTTCGGTGTCGTACTCGCCGGGTTCCTGTTCGGCATGATGACCTACCAGATCGCCCCCCGCCTGGAGTACCGCTGGCGGCTGACCAGTCTGGCCGCCTTCAGCGTCGCCGCCGGGCTCCTGATCGCGGTGATAGCGGGGAGCGTGGGCTTCTCGGCACTGCCCGGACCCTTCCTCGGCATCGCGGGGATCATCGCGCTGATGGCCGCGGCCGTCGGCAGCGCGACCATGGCGTTCATGCGCCTCTTCGGGCGGGCCGGTATGTCGCTGGCCGCAGTGGTTCTGTTCACCTTCGGCAACAGCACCAGCGGCGGCACGCTGCCCACCGCCTACTTGCCGGGCTGGCTCCATCCCTTCTCGGAGATCCTCCCAGTGGGAGTCGGCGTCCGTGCCATCCAGGGCCTGTCCCACTTCCGCAATGACGGCCTGACCGCGGGCGTAATCGTCCTGGTGGTCTGGATCCTGATCGCCGCCGCGGCTCTGTACTGGCGCGACGCACGCGGCACACGCACCCAGGCGGTCGCCTGACCTGGGTTCCGCGCGTCGCATCATGGACCGACTCGTCACCGGGTACCGCACGGCCGGCCACGACAGCCGCCCGTACGACGAGTCGCCCCAGCGAACCCAGTCGCGTGCCGCCGCGCGCAAGCCGCGCGCGTCACGGGCGGGAGCGAGAGGGCGGGCGGAAGGCCACCCGGCCGACGCCCGGGCAGACGGATCGTGCGCTGGAGCAGGGCATCGGCCGGCGCCGCCGAAGACGGCCGGAAAGCGTTCTCGTAAACCGCCGACGCGACCGACGCCGCGTTCCCCACCACCGGATACCTGGCCCGGCAGTTCTCGCAGATCGTGGCGGGCCGACTGTAAAAGGCGCTGCGTGCGGAGGGCCGCACGCTGGCCCAGCACGACGCGCTGCGGCATGCCGCCCTGACACCAGGGGTGTCCGCGCCGGAGATCACCCGCCGCCCCAGCATCACGGCCCAGTCCACGGGGGCCGGCGTGACCAGCCAGCCCGTGCGCAACGCACCCGAAGAATGAGAAGGGCCCCGGCTACCCGGTAATTCATATCCAGGGGACGGTTTCTTCCCCCCATCGCGAGTGGACATCACCTCGCCACCGGCGAATCATGGTGTGCGGACCGTCAATCGACGGAACAGGGGCGAAAAGGGGACAGGCGCCATGGTCGAGTCCGTTTCATTCAGGAACAAAGAAGTAGAAATCGCGGGACACCTTCACCTGCCGGACGACTTCGACAAGACAAAGAAGTACCCGGCCCTGGTCGGAATTCACCCGGCCGGTGGCGTAAAGGAACAGACCATCGGCCAGTACGCGAAACGGCTGGCCGCCCACGGATTCGTCACCGTGGTCTACGACTCCTCTTATCAGGGTGAAAGCGGCGGCGAACCGCGCCTTCTGGAAGACCCGACGACAAGAGTGGAGGACGCCCGCTGCGCCGCGGACTTCCTCACCACGCTCCCGTACGTCGACACCGACCGGATGGGCGTCTTCGGCATCTGCGCCGGCGGCGGCTACGCGATCAGCGTGGCGCAGACCGAACGCCGCTTCAAGGCGGTCGCCACCGTCAGCGCGGCCCCGATGGGCGAAGGCTCCAGGGCCTTCCTGGGGCACCCGTCCCCGGTGTCCGAGCAGATCAAGACCATGGAACTGGTCGCCCAGCAGCGCACGGCCGAGGCGAGGGGGGCGGCACCGGCCTACGCCCCGTTCGTCCCGGAGACGCTGGAAGAGATCGACGACAACACACCGGATCTCCTGCGAGAGGGATACGACTACTACCGGACCCCCCGTGGTCAGCATCCCAATTCCAAGGGCCGTTTCCTGCTGACCAGCCTGGACAAGATGTACGCCTTCTCGGCGTTCGACCAGATTCCTCAGCTCCTGACCCAACCGCTGCTTCTCATCGCCGGGAGCAAGGCGGACACAAAGGTGTTCAGCGACCAGGCCTACGAGCTGTCCAACGGTCCTAAGGAACTGTTCGTCGTCGACGGCGCGACGCACATCGCCATGTACGACGTACCCGAATACATGGACCAGGCGCTCACCAAGATGGTGAAGTTCTTCGCCGTCCTTTAGTCCCGCCGAATAAACCATTCAAGGAGAAAGATCAGCATGTCCCATCCCGGCGGGCCCACCGTCGCCATCGCCTTTCATTCTGGCTACGGCCACACGGCCGTCATCGCCGAAGCCGTGGCGCGCGGTGCCGCTGAAGCCGGCGCCGAGGTCGTCTCGATCTCCGTCGACACCATCACCGACGAGCAGTGGGCACAGCTGGACGCCGCCGACGCGATCATCTTCGGCGCGGCGACATACATGGGCACCGCCTCCGCGGCCTTCCACGCCTTCGCCGAGGCCAGCAGCAAGCGCTGGTTCCCTCACGCCTGGGTGGACAAGCTCGCCGCGGGCTTCACCAACTCCGGCGCGAAGAGCGGCGACAAGTCGTCCACCCTGGGCTACTTCGCCACTCTCGCCGCCCAGCACGGCATGCACTGGATCAGCCTGGGCCTGCTGCCAGGCTGGGACTCCACCAAGGGCAGCGAGGACGACATCAACCGGCTGGGCTTCTTCCTGGGCGCCGGCGCCCAGAGCCCCACCGACGCCGGCCCCGAAGCCGTCCACAAGTCGGACATCGCCACCGCGGAGCACCTCGGCGCGCGCGTCGCGCGCCAGGCCGCGATCTTCCGTGCCGGTCGGACCGCCCTCGCCGCCTGACCACAGGAACCTCTTCCGCTTCACCCACCCCCCGCAAGGAGCACCCCCATGTCCGATTCCCCGAGCCTCGCCCTCATCCGCAGGGTCTACGAGTCCCGAATGGCACCCGAGGTCACCAAGGAGGTGATGGCGCCGGACTTCGTCTGGGACATCACCCCCGGCTTCCCGAACAGCGGTGTCTACCACGGCTGGGACAGCGTCGCCACGGACTTCTTCGGCAAGATGACGGGCTACGAGTCCTTCGGCGCTGTGCCCGAGGAGTTCTTCGCTGACGACGCCGGCCATGTCTTCGTCTACGGCCACTACCACGCCGAGACCAAGACCGGGAACACGGCCGACGTCCGGTTCCTGCACCTGTGGACCGTCCGCGACGGCCAGGCCGTACGGATGCGCCAGATCGCCGACAGCCACGTCCTCCAGGAAGCCCTCAAGGGCTGACCCTCCCCTCATCAGGAGCAACCCCCATGGCGAAGATCCTCTTCGTGATCACCGCGTCCGACCACTGGACGCTGGCCGACGGAACCCGCCAGCCGGCCGGTTTCTGGGCCGAGGAGGCCATCGGCCCCTACCAGGTTTTCAAGGAGGCCGGATACGAGATCGCGGCGGCGACGCCCGGCGGTGTGCCGCCGACCGCCGACGCCCTCAGCCTGACCGCGGAGTTCAACGGCGGCGAGGACGGCGCTGAGCGCATGCGCGCCGCGCTCCGGGAGGCCACCGAGCTGGCGCACCCGATGCGCATCGAGGACGTGAACATCGACGACTACGTGGCCGTCTTCTACCCCGGCGGCTGGGGTCCGATGGAGGACCTGCCCGACAACGCCGCCTCCGGCAAGCTGCTCACCGACTGGCTCGCCTCCGGCAAGCCGGTCTCCCTGGTCTGCCACGGCCCCGCGGCCCTGCTGGCCACCATCGGCCCCGACAGCACGTCCCCCTTCTCCGGCTACCGTCTGACCGGGCTGTCCAACGCCGAGGAGAAGCTGAACGGTCTCGCGGACCGCGCGAAGTGGCTGCTACAGGACCGCCTCGTGGGCGACCTCAAGGCCGACTACCGCGAAGCCGACCCGTTCACCCCGCACGTCCAGGTCGACCGCACCCTCTACACCGGCCAGAACCCGTACTCGGCCGTCCCCCTCGCCCAGGAACTGGTCAGGGCATTGAGCTGAGGGGCTGACGCAAGCGCGGTCCTGCTCCGGCAGCCGAGTACGCACTGGTGTGTCCTCGGCTGCCGAGTTCCGTTGAGCCTGCCTGCCCTTTCATGACGATCTGCGACTCCACCGTGCGCGCAGTCTGGTGCGGGACCTCTGCCGCTGGTCGCGCACTTCTGCGACCGGCCGCTGCTGTTGTGCGACGGCCGCGTGGCGGCCGTCGGCGACACCATCGGACCGACTTGCTCCGACCCGGCCTGGAGCGGCTGATCAGGCGGTCTCCCGCCGTACATCCGACGACCCGATTTCAAATGCACATACATACAGCCATGGTGGGCCCAATGACGACTTCCTCCGCCCTCTCCAATCCGTCCTCCCCTGCGGACGGCCGTCCCTCCCTCGACGACTGGGTCCGTACCCTGCTCGACGGCAAGAACTACGCCACCGTCGCCAGCATCGGCCCCGACGGATCTCCGCAGAACTCGGTGGTCTGGATCAAGGCCGAGGGTGACACCGTGCTCTTCTCCTCCCTCGACCACCGTCAGAAGGTGCGCAACCTTCGACGAGACCCTCGGATCAGTGTCTCGGTCTACGACCTCGCCAACCCTCACACCGCCGTCGAGATCCGGTAAATCGCCGAGATCGTCCCGGACGCGGGGAAGCGTCTCCTGCGTGAGCTCTGGCGCAAGTATCTTGGCGTCGACCTGCCCGACGCGAAGAACGACGAGGACCGTGTGATCATCCGCGTCGCGCCGCGGAAAATCATCGGTGTTCCGGGGTCGTGAGGGTCCCACGGCGATCTGGACGCCGAGGGAGCCGACCACGCCCGCGGCTCCATGGATCAGCAGGGTCTCCCCCGGACCTACCGCGCCCAGGACACGGTCGCAGGTCTCGACGGCCACCGGCAGCGCGGCGGCCGTCTCCCCGTACACGCCGGGCCGGCCTGGGCACGAAGTCGGAGGCCGGAGCGTACTTGGCGTAGGAGCCGGTATCGGCCCAGATCATCACGTCGTCACCGATCGGCACACCGGTGATCCCTGCCCCCACGTCGTCGACGACGCCGACGGCCTCCGGGCCGGGGACGGCGGGGAAGGAGGCGGGGCCCATCTGCGGGGCCCAGCCCCGACGGATCTTGAAGTCGACGGGATTCACGGCGGCGGCCACGATCTTTCCATGTCCCGCGGGGGACATCGTCGGCGCATTCGCCCATGTCCCCCGCGGGACGCGATCGGCGGGTCACGACTGGAGTACCAGGACGAAGAGCTTCCGCGGACACCCAGCAGACCCTTCCCTGACCGGGACAGACACCGGTCAGCAGACCCCGCAGCTGGGCGGCGAGGGCGGGGGGTAGACCCCGCCTGCGAAAGCCTGTGTCTGTGACAGGAACATGGCCCCGATTGCGGAACTCACCACCAGGGCTGTCACTCCGACCTTGCGGAGCCGCCTGAAGACGGTGCTCACATCTTCTCCTCAAGTGCTCGATGGTGGCCTTGCGGACTGGACCGACGTCTTCGCCGTTGGAGTGGCTACACAATCAACGCCCGTTTCCAGTGCTTCCAGTCTCTCCCGTGGAAGCTCGGCCTCCACTCTCCTTCCGGGCAGTTGGAACTGACCGAAAGGACGATCCGGCGAAGGAAGCCCGCTGCCTACGCTGACGGGCATGGACCTGATGTCAGCGGTCGAGCTGATCCAGGCACCGCTGTCCGAGCACCTGGCACGACTGTCCTCCGCCCTCGCGGAGACGATTCCGCACCGGGAGATCGCCCAGCTGGCCGGAAACTGCTCAAACACACCGTTCAAGACCATCGGCGAGTCATCCGGCCGGCCCGGCGACGTCATCACCGCCACCGACGTCGCGGCCCTGCGGCCGCTGGCGCCGGCGACGGGAAGCTGGCAGGGCCGGGCGCGGATGGCCGGCGTCGACGTGCCCGTGCTGGCTCTGGCCAGCGACATCACGGGGCAGGGCGCGCTGCTGGTCCTCGTACGCACCGACGACACCCCGGTACGGGACGAGCACCTGGCGTCCGCCCAGGCGCTGTGGGACCTCGTGACCGCGTACCGGGAGGGCCTGCGCAGCGAACCACTGCCCGGTTCGCTCGCCGCCTCCCGTGCGGCCGCAGCCGCCCCTGCCATGGCCATCGCCGAACTCCGCGACGCGCACGGGGCCGCACTGACCACGCTCCTCGGCGTCCTGCGCGACCGCACCCTGGACGACGCGAACGCCCGCGCACGCGCCGTCGACCTCGCCGTCTCCACCCTCGCCGAACTGCGCTCCCGGGTCGAACGCGACCGGGCGCTGATGGAGGAACGGGCCGGAGACGCCTTCGAGCGGCTGGCGGGATCGCTGCGCCGACTCCTGCACGCCCGCGGCGTGGAGCTGGAACTGGGACCGCCCCAGGCGGAGGACGGCACCGACCGGCTGCTGCCCGCCGACGTCACCCACACAGCGCTTGCCGTGGTCCGGGCCACCGTCCATGCCTCCCTGGACGACCAGGTGCACGAGGGTGGTCACGGAGAACACCGTGTCCACATCAGCTGGAAGATCGACACGGACGAACTGCACGCCGCCGTGCGGGACAACGGGCCCGGCACCCTCACCCGCGGCGCCCTCGACGCCCGCCACGTCACCGAGCGACTGGCACCGCTCGGAGGGCGGCTCGACGTGGACGCCGTGCCGGGACGGGGCACGACGGTGACTCTCGAGATCCCTGTCTCATCGTCCAGCACACCCCGTCAGGACCCGCTGACCGCGCTCGGCACACGGGAGCTGGAAGTCCTCGGGCAGCTGGCCCGGGGCCGCCGCAACCGCGACATCGCCCAGGCCCTGCACATCAGCGAGTCGACGGTGAAGTTCCACGTCGCCAAGATCATCGGCAAACTCGGCGTCAGCACCCGCGGGGAGGCGGCCGCACTCGCCCATCAATGGGGCGCCGCATAACCAAACGTACGGGACGAGGCCGTCACTGCGCACCCCTCACCGAACCGCAATCCATGTCCACGGCGGTTTCGCGCTTCCTCGATTCCACGAACCCACTTCCCAACCTCATGGAGAAATCATGCTCGCCTTCGGCAGCCTCGACGAGTCCACCCAGTTCCTCGACCAGCAGGAGGAGAACACCGGCCCCGTCACCATCATCAACACGTTCGTCGCCCCGGAGGGCAAGGAGGACGAGGTGCTGGCCGCCTGGACGGACGACTCGGCGTCCATGATGAAGACCGGGGCTCTTCTCTCGGTGCAGCTGTATCGCGGTATTGCCGGCAGCCGGCTCTACACCAACGTCGCCGTCTGACAGTCCACCGAGCACCTGCGTGCCGCGTTCCACACGCCGGAGTTCGCCTCGCACCTCGACCACTATCCGGCCGGTACCGTCGCCTACCCGCACCTGTACCAGAAGTTCGCGGTCGAGGGCGTCTGCGAAGGCGAACAGTGACCGCTCTCAGTAATCCCACACATCGACCTCAAGAGGACTGAACAGGTGTCATCGATCAACCACCGCCTCCGGGGAGCGACTCTGGCGCTCACCACCGCACTGGTCGGCGTCGGCATGGCCGGGGCCGCGCCCGCCCTGGCGAGCACGGCCCCCGTCGCTTCGACCTCGACGCCCGCTCTGATTCCCGTCGACTTCGTGGACGCACCCGTCAGGGCCCTTCCTGCGGCGGGTCAATCGCACACGTTCACGGTGTCCTACCGCAACAACTCGTCTGTCGACCAGGTCGTGGCCCCGCAGATCCTCGTGGAGTCACCTGACAACGGCCCGTACTTGGCGCCCGCGGACATCCTGGTCGAACGGCGGAACGCGGACGGCCAGCGGGAGATCGTGCCGGTGGCCAGCCAGACCGGAACGCTGTTCACCGACCTCGTGGCCGCCCAACGGACCCTGCGTCCGGGCGAGACTCTCACCGAGCGGTACCGGGTCACAGTGATCACCGCCGGTGCTGCGGGAACGGTCCAACCGCGCGTGGCGCTGTACGGCTGACCTCGAACTCACGCCACAAAGGCAGACGGGGCGGACGTCCATGACCGGACGTCCGCCCGGCGCTGTGCCTACGGCGTGACCTTCCCGATCTTCAGGCCGCCGACGCCCACGGTCGCCCCGCCGGCGCTTCGCAGCCGCACCTCGGCAAAGATGTCGCGGCCCTCGGGCGGAGCTGCCGCGACGGTGACGTCAGCGGACTCCTTGAGCCGCCCGGTCCGTAGCTGGCCACGACAGGCACCCGGGGCCTCTGCCGGCTCGTCCCGCAGGGGGCCGGCCGGTCCGTATCGGCCTCGGGGAACCGTCAGGCGTTCTCATAAACTGCCGAGGTGACCGACGCCTCGTTCCCCACCACCGGATATCTGGCCTGGCAGTTCTCGCAGATCGTCGCAGGCAGGCTGGAGAGGGCGCTGCGTGCGGAGGAGCTCACGCTGGCCCAGCACAACGCGCTGCAACAGGCCGCGCGAACACCAGGAGTGTCCGCAGCGGAGATCGCTCGCCGCTCCGGCATCACGGCTCAGTCCATGGGAGCCGCCGTGAGCCAGCTCGTCGAGCGAGGACTGCTGCGACGCGAGCCCCATCCGACGAGCCGCCGCAGCATGTGCCTGTACGCCACCGACGAAGGGCTCTCCGCGGCCGCTCGCGCCGCGTCGATCGCCGCTCGGATCGAAGCGGATACGACCTCGCCGCTCGGGACCGACGACAAGGAAACCATCCACCGTCTGCTCCACCACCTGGTCGAGCAACTGAACCCGGACGCCCTCGCCGTCGACAGTCGCTCCTGACCTGGGACGCCCACCGCACACGGACCTGCCCGACAACGCCGCCTCCGGCAGGCCGCTCACCGACTGGCTCGCCTCCGGCAAGCCGGTCTCCCTGGTCTGCCACGGCCCCGCGGCCCTGCTGGCCACGATCGGCCCGGACGGGACGTTCCACGGTTACCGTCTGACCGGGCTGTCCAATACACCGGCCAGAACCCGGGCTTGGCCATCCCCCTCGCCCAGGGACTGGTCAAGCCATCGCGGTCCTGTTGCGGGACCCACCACCATCGAGAGGATCTTGCCCACTGGCCGATCAGCCAGGGGATGAATCTGTCCCCCTCACAGGAGACCGCGGCTGTGCCACGATGAAGGTCATGAACCGCAACCCGCATCTGAACGAGCTGGGTGAGTTCCTCAAAGCCCGTCGCGCCGAGCTCACCCCCTCCGAGGTGGGCCTTCGCGGCGGGCCACGGCGGCGTGTGAAGGGGCTGCGCCGCGAGGAAGTGGCACTCCTCGCCGCGATCAGCACCGAGTACTACACGCGGATCGAGCAGGGCCGGCTCCAGGCGTCGGCCCCCCTCCTCGACGAGATCGCCCAGGTGCTCCGCCTGAACGACGCCCAGCGCACCTACCTCTTCGACCTCGCGGCGAAGGAGAGGGTGCGACCGTCCGTGTATCGCGAGCGACAGCAGGTGGACCCGCAGCTGCAGCGCATGCTGGACGATCTCAGCGCCTCACCGGCCTTCGTCATCGGCCGGTGCACCGACATCCTCGGCTGGAACCGGCTCGCGGCCGCCCTGTGGACCGATTTCGGGCGCTATCCCGAGCCGGAGCGGGTGTTCGTGCGGTTGCTGTTCACCGAACCCTGGATGCGTGAGCTGTACGTCGACTGGGAGGAGGTCACCCGCCTGGCCATCGCCCAGCTGCGTATGGAGAGCGCCCGCTACCCGGACGACCAGCCTCTCACCGCACTGGTGGAGGAACTCTCCGCCCGCGACCCGCAGTTCCGGCAGTGGTGGACCGAACACGACGTCGCGATGCGCGGCAACGGCGTCAAGAAGCTGCGTCACCCGGTGGTGGGCGAGCTGACGCTCGACTGGAACACGCTCACCTGCGGCACGGACCCCGACCAGCACATCATCGTGTGGAACGCCGAACCCGGCACCCCCTCCCACGACGGGTTGCGCCTGCTCGCGTCCTGGACCGCCGACCAGAAACCGTCGGCGTCCGACGCGACTGCCTGAGCCTCCTCGCATGCGCCCCCACAAGGTCCGACCGGCGGTGCGGTGTCACGCATGGGGGGGGAGGGATGTATCCCCCCTATGGCCGTATCCCGGCCAGGATCCTTCCCCTTTCCGGGGCGTACGCGAGACGGAAAGGTCGGACACCTCAACGACCGCATGTCAGACAACGAGGTGCTTCGCATGAAGGCTGTAGGTTTCACGGAATTCGGTGGGCCGGAGGTGCTTCAGACTTTTGAGCTGCCTGTCCCGGACGCCGGTCCGGGCGGGGTGCGCATCCGGGTGAGTGCCGCGACCGTCAACGCGGTCGACGCCCTCCAGCGCAGCGGACCCGCCCGGTCTCCGGACGCCCGGCCTCCATTCGTTCCGGGCATGGAGGCCGCCGGCGTCGTGGACCAGATCGGCGCGGGTACGGACACGGACCTCAGGGTCGGTGACCGGGTGATGGCGTTCGTGCTCGCCGACGGCTCCCGCGGAGCCTACGCCGAGCAGGTCGTCGTACCGGCGGAGTCGGTGGTGCGCGCACCCCACGGCGTGAGCGACGCGGAGGCCGCGACGCTGCCGATGAACGGTCTGACCGCGCGCCTGGCGCTGGACACGCTCGGCCTGAAGGCCGGGCAGACCGTCGCCGTCACCGGAGCGGCCGGCGCGGTGGGCGGCTATGCCGTCCAGCTGGCCAAGGCGGACGGGCTGCGGGTGGTGGCCGACGCATCGGAGCAGGACGAGACCCTGGTCAAGGAACTCGGCGCCGACATCGTCCTGCGTCGCGGCGCCGAGTACCCGGGCCGGGTACGCACGGAGGTCCCGGAGGGCGTCGACGGGCTCCTCGACGGAGCGTCGCTCGGCGCTCTCACCGCCCGGGCGGTGCGTGACGGCGGCCGCGTGGTGACACTGCGCGGCTACGACGGTCCCGGCGAACGGGGCATCGTCTACCAGCCGATCGTCGTGTTCCGCTACGCCCGCGAGCACGCCAAGCTCGACCGGCTCCGGCAGCAGGCGGAGGACGGCCGGATCATCCTCCGGGTCGCCAGGACATTCCCGGCGGAACAGGCCGCCGAGGCGCACCGGCTCCTCGCCGCGGGCGGAGTGCGCGGCCGACTGGTCCTGACCTTCTGAGGCGGGGCCAGGTGCCGCTGCCGGTCATCCAGGCCGCGCTGCAGCAGATCGAGCAGCGGCAGTTGGCCACGATCGAGAGCATGGACGTGCTCCTCACCGACGCCGGCCGTGAGGCCGCTGCCAGGCTGTCGGCGGCCCGCCGGGACTCTCTCGCCGAGCTGCTCGGCGACTGGTGGGGATCCGACCGGCCGACGGACCTGGTCGAACTGGTCGACGAGTTGTCGTCGCAGCTCTCCGGCTCCGACGGAGAACGACCGCATGTCCCGGCGCAGGGGAACGCGTTCGTCGTACCTGATCCAGGGGCATGCGCCATTCCAGATGGGATGGGACAGCGTCCCTTCCCGCGCCGGGCCGGGACCCTCCACGGGCAGGGCCCCGGCAACCTCATGGCGGCCATGAGGTTGTCCCGACGCCCCTGTGGCAGCGCGGCGGCCCACCTGACCTGTGGAGCCTCAAGCTGCCGCATCCTGTGCGGGTCGGTCCGACTCCGCGGTCCACGACGCCAGGAACAAAAGCCCGTCGTAGGAGGGGGTCCCGGGATCGGCGCTCGCGATGACCAGCTTCTGTGTGGGGTCGGCGGTACAGGTCAGGGTGTCCCAGTCGAGGGTGAGGTCGCCGGCGATCGGGTGGCGCAGCCTCTTGGTGCCCATCCGCAGACCACTCATCTGTCGGCCCGCCCACCACTGCCGGAAGTCGGCGTCGGCGACCGACAACTCGCCGACGAGTGCGGCCAGCTTCGGGTCGCCGGGGTACCGGGCGGCCTCCAGTCGCAGATGGGTCACGCAGATTCGGGCGTTCGTCCTCCAGTCGAGGCAGCGCTCGCGGAAGGCGGGGTCGGTGAACATCAGCCGCGCGTAGTTGCATCTGTTCGCGGTGAGCTTGTCGAAGTCCGTGAGCAAGGCGGCTGCCAGAGGGTTCCAGGCCAGGATGTCCAGGTGTCGGCCGAAGACGAGTGCCGGCGTCGTGGACAGTTCGTCCAGGATGCGTCTGAGCTGCGGGTGGATCTTCTGCGGCGGCCGGCGACGTGGTTCGCGGGTGCCCATTGCCGCCAGCTCGAACAGGTGGTCGCGCTGGGCGTCGTCGAGGTGCAGGACGCGGGCGAGCGTGGCGAGCACCGTCCGTGGCACGCTGGCACGCCCCTGTTCCAGCCGGGCGTAGGCGCGGGTGCTGATCCCCACGAGCTGAGCGACCTCCTCCCGGCGCAGCCCGGGCACTCGCCGGGGCGCCCCTGACTCGGGCAGACCGACGGTCCGCGGGCTGAGCTGGGCCCGGCACCCCTTGAGGAAATCACCCAATTCAGGCAAATGCGCTTCGGTGTACATAGCATCGAGTGTCGCAGTATCCAGTCGAATTGTGAGGGGGAGAGTTTTGTCCCGGGTCTATCGCCTGTCGCATCGCAGAGGCCTAAGAAACCGTCGTATCAGCCGGTCTCACCGGCCTGACCGGCCGTGAGCCCGCCGGGCCGACCGGTGGCCCGCGAGGCGAGGGCGCTCAGACCGTCGTACGACGGCGTGCCTGGCTCCGCCGTCCAGACGACGAGTTCCTGATCGGGGTCGCCGCCACAGATGAGGGTGTCCCAGTCCAGGACGAGTTCGCCCACGACGGGATGGTGGAACCTCTTGACGCCCGCCCTGCGCGACGGGGCGTGACGGCTTCCCCACCATCGACCGAAGTCGCTGTCCTCCACGGAGAGTTCCCCGACCAAGCTGATCAGCTGGGGATCCTCGGGATGTTTGGCGGCCTCCATGCGCAAATGAGCCACGCAGTCGCGGGCGACGGACCGCCAGTCCACGTAGAGCGTCCGCATGGCGGGATCGGTGAAGAGGATGCGGACGCAGTTCCGCCTGCTTTCCGGCACTTTCGCGAAGTCGGTGAAGAGGGCGGTGGCCAGCGGATTCCAGGCCAGGATGTCCATACGGCGGCCGATCACCACACCGGGACTCACGGTGAGATCGTCGAGCAGGCGGAGCAGCTGCGGGTGCGCCTTCTGTGCGGCTGGTCGGCGGTGTCGTGTCCGCCGTCGGCCGGCCAGTTCGAACAGGTGGTCACGCTGGCGGTCCGACAGGCGCAGGACATGGGCGAGCGTGGCCAGCACCGACCCGGACGGCTGGATACGGCCCTGCTCCAGCCGTGTGTAGTAGTCGGTGCTGATGGCAGCGAGCAGGGCGACCTCCTCTCTGCGCAGGCCGGGCACTCGTCGGCCGCCGATGTCGGGCAGACCGACGGTGCGGGGGCTCAGCTCGGCCCTGCGCGCCTTGAGGATTTCTCCCAGCTCATTCAGATGCGCGTCGCCGACCATGACGCCAGTGTGGCATCGCGCGGTCACTGGAAGGGGGGTAAGGATTTCTCCCCTGGATAAGGGATTCCCCGGATGGAATTCTCCCCTTTGCGGGCTCCGGTGAAAGTGGCATGGTCGGTGCCGTGTTCGGTGACCGGAACCGGTCTGCGGAGCGCACACCCGGACGAGCGGGAAGGCCGATCTCCGGAAAGAGTGATTTCCCGAATGTCATATCCAGTTTTCCTGCGTCAGGACGAGGAGGCGAGAAGGGCCAGTACGGACGAGTCCCCTGTTTCGGCAACGGCCTGCTGGCGCTCACCGGTCCCCCGCGGGCGCCGGAGCACGCCAAGCACATCAGGGCCGCGGGCAACAACGGCGGCCGCCTCGAAGGTTACGTGCACCTCTCCTCCGCCCCCGCCTCGTTCTTCGGTGAGCAGCCCCAT
>NZ_WVUG01000162.1 GCF_017614965.1 Streptomyces griseorubiginosus
GCCCCACCCCCGGCCGAAAGGGAACTGACCCATGCTTCGTCTCGCCACACAGATGGTCCGGCATCGGCTCAGCGCGCTCATCGCCGTGGCCTGCGCG
The DNA here is from genome assembly GCF_017614965.1 of Streptomyces griseorubiginosus. Classification (GTDB taxonomy): domain Bacteria; phylum Actinomycetota; class Actinomycetes; order Streptomycetales; family Streptomycetaceae; genus Streptomyces; species Streptomyces griseorubiginosus_B. The sequence goes on from NZ_WVUG01000162.1 coordinate 98, forward strand.
GTGCTCGGCGGTGCCGCGTTGATCACCGCCACCGGGGTGCTCGCCGAGTCCGGGCTGCGGTCCCACCTGCCCGCCGGTCGCCTCGCGGGCGCGGACGTCGTGGTCGCCGCCGACCAGGAGTACCACCCGCCCGGCGACCTGCCGATCGCCCGCCCCGAACGCCGTACCGTCCCCTCCCGGCTGGTCGGCGAGCTCGCTCATCTCCCGGGTGTCACCGCCTCCGTCGGCGACCTCCGTTTCCCCGCCGCTCTCCTCGACTCCCACGGCCGCCCCGTGCCGGCCGCCGATCCGCGGTCGGCGGGGCACGGCTGGTCCTCGACACGGCTGCTGACCGGCGCCCGGATCGACGGCAGCGCGCCCGCCGGGGCCGCCGAGGTCGCCGTCGACAGCGCCACGGCCGACGCGGCGGGCGTCCGCCCGGGCGACCGCGTCCGGATCGTCGCCGCCGGACGCGAGGCCGCCGCCTATCGCGTCTCGGCGCTCGTCGACACCCCGGGCGCCGGCGTCTACTTCGCCGACCCGACGGCCGTACGGCTCTCCGGCCGCGGCGACCGGGTCGACCTGGTCGGCCTGCGCACCGCGCCCGGCGCCGGGGAACGGGTCGCGGCGGAGGTCCGTACGAAACTGAAGGGCACCGGCCTCGTCACCGCGACCGGAGCCGGGCGCGGCGACCTGGTCTCGCCCGGCGAGGGCGCGTCCCGTTCGCTGCTGATCCTGCTGGCCGGTTCGCTCGCCGGGGTCATCCTGCTGATCACCGGGTTCGTCACCGCGAGCGCGCTCGCCGTGTCGATCGCCGGTCAGCGCCGGGATCTCGCGCTGATGCGGGCCGTCGGTGCCACACCGAAGCAGATCCGCCGGCTGGCCGCCGCCCAGTCCACGGTGGTCGCGGCCGTGGCCGTCGCTCCCGGTGCGGGTCTCGGCTATCTGCTCGCCGGACAGTTCCGCCGGCTGCTCGCCGACCGCGGGGTCATCCCCTCCGAACTCCCGCTGACCATCAGCCCGTTGCCCGCCCTGGCCACCGTCCTGCTGATGGCACTCGCCGTGCAGCTCTCCGCCCGGGGCTCGGCGTGGCGCACCTCGCGGATGCCGGCGACCGAGGCGGTCGCGGAGTCGCGGAGCGAACCCCGCGCCCCCTCGCGGACCCGGACCCGGATCGGCCTGCTGATCGTGGTCGCCGCGACCACCATGTCGGTCGTCCCCCTGTTCTCCCGCACCGTCATCGCCGCGACCGCCACCTCCATCGCGGGCATCCTCGGCGCGATCGGACTGGCGCTGTCCGGTCCCGCGCTCGTCCGGGGCATCGGCGCCGTCGCGGCCCGGCGCACCCGCACCGGGGCCTCCGCGCCGACCTGGCTGGCGATGGCCAACGTGCGGGCCTACGCGCTGCGCAACGCGGGGATCGTCAGCACGCTGGCGATGGCGGTCGTGTTCGTGCTGACGTACACCCTCACCCAGACCACCGTGCTGGCCGCCACCGCCGACGACACCCGCACCGGCACCACCGCCCAACTACGCCTGACCGCCCCGGCGCTGGGAGGGCTGCCGGAGGGCACACTCGCCGCTGTGCGCAGGACGCCCGGCGTGCGGGCGGCGGCGCCCGTCGGGTCGACGACCGTGGTGTGGCCGTACGACATGCTCGGCGACACGGAGACCGACTCCGGCTCGGCGATGATCCTCACCCCGGACGCGGCGCACGTCCTCGACCTGGACGTGCGGCAGGGCGGCCTGGACCGGCTCACCGGGAACACCGTCGCCGTGAGCAGCGACGTCGTCCGCTCGCGGGACGCCGGGTTGGGGAAGCGGGTGAGGCTGGTGCTGGGCGACGGCACCCCGGTCGAGGCGACGGTGGTCGCCGTCTACGGGCGCGGGCTGGGCTTCGGCACCGTGGTCCTGTCCCGGGACCTGGCCGCCGGGCACACCACGACGCGGCTCGACCAGAGCCTGCTGGTCCGCACCGACGGCACGGCGGCCGCGCGGCAGGCCCTGACCGCCCTCGCCGCCGCCCGGCCGGGGCTGGCGCTCGCCAAGACGGCTCCCGCCTCGGGCCTGAGGAACGCCCCGCCGGAGGTGTGGATCAACCTGGCGACCATCGTGGTCCTGCTGGTCTACCTGCTGCTCAGCATCGCCAACAAACTGGTCGCCGCGACCGCACAGCGCCGGGTCGAGCTGGGCGCCCTGCGTCTGAACGGCACGACCCCGCGCCAGATCCGCACGATGATGCGCCGTGAGGCGGCGGTGACGGCGGCGACGGCACTCGTCACGGCCCTGCTGCTGTCGGCCGTACCGCTCGCCCTGCTCGGCCAGGGCTTCCTCGGCCGCCCCTGGCCGTCCGGACCGGTCTGGCTGCTGCCCGCGCTCGCCGTCACGGTCACCGCCACGGCGTTCCTCACCACGGAACTCCCCACCCGTCAGGCCCTGCGCACCCCGCCGGCCGACGCCATCCGGGCCCAGTGACCCCGGGCGCGCGGGTCAGCCGTGGTCCCTCCGGGGCAGCGCACGGACCGCGAGTGCCGTGCACAGGGCGGCCATGGGCAGTTCGGCGCCCAGGGCCATCGCGACGGCCGTGGTGAGTTCGGGGCCCGGCGCCGAGGTCGTCACGTCGAACCAGGCGTCGACGACCAGCAGCGCGGCCGTCGCCGTGGCCGGGAGACAGAAGCGGGGGTCCCGGCGCAGCAACAGCCGGCCGGTGGCGGCCAGACCGAGCGCCTCCAGGGCGTCGAGCCCCACCCAGGCGGCGGACCAGTGCCGGACCTGCGCCGTGTCCGGCAGGGTCTTCGCCAGCACGACGAGCCAGGGCACCATCGCGACACCGCAGCCGACGAACGCCAGACCGAGATGCCGGGACCGGAGCCCGACCAGTCCGCGGCGCGGTGCGGGCGGTGGAGGGGAGGCCATGGGCGGGCGGTCCCCCACCGCCTGCCGGGCTCCCGAGTCGTCCGTGTGCGCTGTGTGCATGGCGTCCTCACCCCGTTCGTGTTCGCCAAGTGCCGCCGTCCGACGGCCTGTTCACCAGCCTGGGCGTCGGGGCGGCGGCTGTCGGTAACGGCCGGGTCCGGGTTCGGGGTGGTGCCTGCTTCACCATGGATCCTGCGGACAGGTGCATGGTCCGGGCCCCGCCCCGGGCTCTACGGTCGGTGCATGACGTTCCCCTCGGCACTGGGGCCGCCCGCCCGTCTGCTGCGCCGCCGGATCGGGACGGCCCGGCGGGACACCGCCTTCCTCGCCGCGGGCGTGCTGCCGCATCTCGCCGCCGTACCGGCGTGGCTGTCGCTCGACGCCAAGCCGGTCCTCAAGTCGGTCCACCTGCCGTGGGTCGTCCTGGCCGCGCTCGTTTCCGTCTTCCTCCTGCTCCCCCTGCTCGCCCTCCCGCTGACGGCGGTCCAGCGGTGGCGGTACGCCGAACTCCTCGCCGTGGACATCCCGCGCTCCCCGCCGGCCGAAGGGCCGCGCCTTCGGCGGGCGTTGCGGCTGCTCGTCTCCGCCGAGACCTGGCGGCGGGTCGCCTACCACACCCTCCTGGGACCGGTCCTCGCCGTCGCGGAGGTGCTGGTGCTCGCGGTGTGGGGCGCGGGCGTCGTCTGCGCCACCGTCTATGCGTGGATGTGGGCGGTGCCGGACACGGGCGTCGCCGACCTGTACACGGTCCAGGCGGCGTACGTCACCGCCGCCGGGCTGCTGCTGCTCGCCGCCGCGCCCTGGTGCGCCGGGACGGTGACCCGGGTGGAGAGCCGCGCGGCGCGGGCGCTGCTCGGACCGAGCCGCGCCCAGCGGCTGGAGCGGCGGGTCACGGACCTGTCGGTGAGCCGGGCCGACCTGGCGGACGCGGCCGACGCCGAGCGGCGCCGCATCGAACGCGATCTGCACGACGGCACCCAGCAGCGGCTGGTCTCCCTCGCGGTCAACCTCGGGCTCGCCCGGGCCACGCTCAAGGACCTGCCCGAGGACGCCCGCCGGGTCATCGACGAGGCGCACCGCGAGGCCAAGGAAGCCATCAGCGAACTCAACGACCTGGTACGGGGGTTGCACCCGGCGGTGCTCGACGACCGCGGCCTCGACGCGGCGCTGTCCGGACTCGCCGCGCGGGTACCGTTGCCGGTGCGCCTGCACGTCGACCTGGACGGGCGGCCGGCGCCCGCCGTGGAGTCGGTCGCGTACTTCGTCGTCTCCGAGGCGCTGGCCAACGTCACCAAGCACGCCCGGGCCGGCCGGGTGGAGGTGACCGTGCGGCGGACCGGGAGGGTGGTGCGGGTGGAGGTCACCGACGACGGGGTGGGCGGCGCCGACGCCGCCGCGGGCACCGGACTGACCGGGCTGGCCGGACGCGTCCGGGCCGTCGACGGCACCTTCCGCATCGACAGCCCCGTCGGGGGCCCGACCACACTGGTCGCGGAGCTGCCGTGCGGGCGGTGATCGCCGAGGACTCGGTGCTGCTGCGGGTGGGCCTGGTCAGGGTGTTGCAGACGGCGGGTTTCGAGGTGGGCGCCGAAGTGGGCGAGGCGGAGGCCCTGCTGGCGGCGGTCGAGGAGCAGCGGCCCGACCTGGCGCTGATCGACGTCCGTATGCCGCCCGGGTTCGGCGACGAGGGCGTGCGCGCGGCGCTGTCGATCCGCCGCCGGTGGCCGGGGACCGCCGTCGTCCTGCTTTCCCAGTACGTCGAGGAGCGCTACGCCGCCGACCTGCTCACCGCCGACACCAGCGGCGTCGGCTATCTCCTCAAGCAACGCGTCGCCGACGTCGAGGAGTTCGCGGCGACGGTCCGGCGGGTGGCGGCCGGCGGTACGGCCCTGGACCCGCAGGTCGTCGCGCAGTTGCTGCTGCGCCGGGACAGCGACCCGCTGGAGCGGCTCACTCCGCGCGAGCGGGAGGTGCTCGCGCTGATGGCGGAGGGCCGGTCCAACGCCGCCATCGCCGAGGACCTGGTCGTCACCGACAGCGCGGTCGCCAAGCACATCAACAACATCTTCGCCAAGCTCGACCTGCCCCCGGCAGACGCCCACCACCGACGCGTCCTCGCGGTCCTGCGGTTCCTGGGTGCGACCCGGGACTAGGGCGAAATTCCCGCCTGCCCCGCGACGCCCGGCACGCTCCCCCACGCTCGAACCACCTCGCGCGGGGGACCCCCATGACGCCGCAGGGCCCGCCCTCCGGGCGGACGGCGGGACTTCGCAACAGGCCTTGGGGCGGGCCCGGCCGGCAGCCGAGCGATGCCTCGAACGGCCCCGGGGTCAGTGCGCCGGCCGGCCGGTCAGGTCGTCCAGTTCGGCGGCGAACAGGCGTGCCGGGTCGAAGCCCATGCCGGTGAAATGACCGGCGAGTTCCAGGGACAGCACGCCGTGCAGCCGGGTCCAGATGGCCAGGGCGCGGTGCAGGACCGCGGGCGGTGCCGGATGGCCGCCCGCCCAGGCGCGATGGCCTTCGAGGTGTTCGTCGAACGGTGTCGCGGGACCGGCCGGGGGCAGCTCGGCGCAGGCGTCCAGCAACATCGCCATGATCTCGACCGCGATCGCGGTGATGTCCTCGGGCGCGTGATAGCCGGGGACGGGCGTGCCGTAGATGAGGAAGTAGCGCTGGGGATCCTCCAGCGCCCAGCCGCGCAGGGCGTGCGCCAGCGCGGTCACGTCGGCGCCGGACTCCACGGCCGCGCGGAAGGTGTCCGCCAGGCTCCGGTACGCGTCCCGGACGAGCTCGGTGATCAGCTCGTCCCGCCCGCCGAAGTACCGGTACAGAGCCGGTCCGCTCATGCCCATCCGCTTGGCGATCGCGTTGAGGGACAGCGCCGAGGCGCCGGCCGTGGCGATCTGCTCCCACGCGTGTTCCTTGATCTCCGTGCGCACCTGGGCGCGGTAGCGCTCGCGGGGGCTCTTCGCTTCCGAACTCACCATGGTTAGAGGTTATCACTGAAGTTATTGACACTCCCGCTCTCGGCGCGTTACAACTTCTAACGAACACGAAAGCAAGTAACCAACTGAAGCGAGGTCGTCATGCGTACCGAGGAACTCGTCGAGGTCGTCCTGCCGGGCAAGGTCGAGCCCGAGGGGCTGCGGATCCGGCACGGAGCCGTCCCCACCCCGGGCCCCGGTCAGGTCCTGATCCGCATGGAGGCGACCGGCGTCTCCTTCGCCGAGCAGCAGATGCGCCGGGGCCGCTACTACGACCAGCCGCCCTTCCCCTTCGTCCCCGGGTACGACCTCGTCGGCACCGTCCAGAGCACCGGCGAGAGCGTCGAGCCGGGCCTGGCCGGCACCCGGGTGGCCGCGCTGCTCAAGGTCGGCGGCTGGGCCAGCCACGTCCTGGTCGACGCGGCGGACGTCGTGCCGGTGCCCGAGGGGATCGACGCGGCCCAGGCGGAGACCCTCGTCGTCAACGGCATCACCGCCTGGCAGATGCTGCACCGCAAGGCCCGCGTCCGCGCCGGGCACACGGTCGTGGTGTACGGCGCCAACGGCGGCGTCGGCTCGGTCCTGGTCCAGCTCGCCCTGGCCGCGGGCGCGCGCGTCATCGGCACGGCGTCCGTACGGCACCACGACGACCTGCGCGAGCGGGGGGTCGTCCCCGTCGACTACCGCGCGGCCGACGTCGCCGCCCGCATCCGCGAGCTCGCCCCGGGCGGGGTGGACGCCGTCTTCGACCACGTCGGCGGGCGCGGCATCGTCGACTCCTGGCGGCTGCTGGCCCCCGGCGGCACCCTCGTGTCGTACGGCAGCGCCTCCACCCGGGACGCCGAGGGCTCGAAGCAGCTGCCCGTGCTGAAACTCCTGGGCCGGGTGTGGCTGTGGAACGCGCTGCCCAACCGCCGCCGCGCCTGCTTCTACAACGTGTGGGCCGGCCGCGCCCTGGCGAGGAACCGCTTCCGCTCCCGGCTGCGCGCCGACCTCACCGAGGTCTTCGCGTCTCTCCGGCGCGGCGACCTCACCGCCCGGATCGCCGCCGAACTCCCCCTCACCGACGCCCCCGAGGCCCTGCGCCTGGCCGAGTCCGGCACGGTCGCCGGGAAGGTCGTGCTGCGCCCGTGAGCAGTGTCCGGACCGCACTTCGCCGGAACGCGGGACGGCCCGGGTGGAATGACCCGGGCCGTCCTTGTGCGGTGATGCGCGTCAGCCGTGGCGGCTCGCCTTCGCGAGGGCCGGGACGAAGCGCAGGGCGTCCACCGTGCCGACGCCGGTGGCGAGGTCGTAGCCGTTGACCGCCTTGTAGCCGGTCACGCCCTGGTAGCTGTTGTCGGTGCCGTCGTTGACGTCGACGACGCCGTTGCGCCCCGCGTGGTGGGCGTAGAGGCGGTACAGGGCCTGCTGGATGTTGCCCACCCGGTGGCCGGCCACCTGGTCGGCGAGGGCGACGATGCCCGCGAAGAGCGGAGTGGCCTCGCTGGTGCCGCCGGTGACGTCCCAGCCGACGGCGGTCGGGTCGTAGCTGGAGTAGATCCAGGCGCCGCCGTTGACCGCGGCGGCCATGGAGACGTCCGGGGTGCCGCGGCGGGCGCCGACGACCTTCTTCACACCGTTCTGGAAGGCCGGGCGGGTGAACACGTGGGACTGGCCGCCACCGCCGGAGCCGTAGTCGTTGTAGACGCTGTCCGGCTTGACGCGCTCGCCCTTGTCGTCCAGGTGCAGCTGCGTACCGCCGATCGAGGTGACCAACGGGTCCGAGGAGGGCCAGGAGTTGACGCGCTTCTTGTAGTACGTCTTGCCGTCGAGCTGGAGGTCGGTCGCGCCGCCGTCACCGGAGGCGGCCAGCACCGTCACATGCTTCTTGTCGGCGTCCTTGAAGGCGTACCGCAGCTTCTTGATGCTGGAGAAGTCGCCCTTGTCGAAGCCGGGGAAGGTGTTCTCGGTGGCACCGAAGCTCTGGCTGATGACATCGCCGACGCCGTGGTCGATCAGGTGCTTCTCGGCGTCCATCATCTCCGGCAGACCGGTGGTGCCCTCGGTCTCCGAGACCGCCGTCTCCACCAGGACGATCTTGGCCGCCGGGGCCACCGCGTGCGCCATCTCGACGTCGAGGGTGCTCTCGCCGGCCCAGCCGGTCATGTCCTCGTTCTTGGGGTCGAAGACGGGGACGTTGCCCCACTTCACCACCTGCACCTTGGTGCTGGGCAGCCCGAACTGCCTGCTGTAGACGTCGAGATCGTGCTGCACGGTCGGCGAGCCGTAGGAGTCGACGATGACGATGGTGCGTCCCTTGCCCGTGACGCCCTTCTTGTACAGCGCGTTGAGGTCGTACGCGGTGCGGTACTGCAGCGGGTTGTAGCAGTTGATGTGCCACTTGGCCTGGCACTGCTCACTGCTGAGCGGGCTGCTCACACCGTGGACCAGGGTGTGCCCGGCGACGGCCGGTACCGCCAGTGTGTGCGGTACGGCGGCGGGCGCGGCGGTCCCCAGAGCGGTGACCGCGAGGGCGGCGGCCGACGTGGCGGCCGCGAGGCCCAGCCCGGTACGGGCTATGTGCATGGATCCCCCTGGATTCGGAGTCTCACGAAGTGGTCGCGATGTGATCGCGAGAGGTCTCCGCGCATCCCATCGAATGGGTCATGCACATATCAAGGTCATTGAACGGACGATTCCGAACCCTTTACCCGCGACGGACCGCCGGGTGGCGCTCCCTTGACTTCGAGTCAGCCCCCCTCCCGCTTGATCCACTCACTGCCGCCCAGCGGGTAGTCGTAGCCCGGCCGGTTCGCGTCGGCGCTGGTACGGAACGGTGTGCCCGAGTTGTCGATGTGGACCGTGCCGTGGCGGCTGCCGCTGGACCAGTCCAGGGTGAGGTCCCAGCGGACGTCGTACGCCGTGGTGTGGGCGACGACGTAGAAGACCTCCGGGTCGGACTCGCTGACCTTGTACGGGAAGTCGCGCTGGCCGCCCTTGACGGTGACCGTGGGGCTGCCGCCGTCGAGGGCGATGTCGAAGGACTTGGTGTCCACGCCGCCGCCGCAGCCGACGCCCATCGAGTAGTCGTTCCAGGCGAGCGGCGCGCCCTTGCTCAGGACGCGGACGTGCAACGCCTCCAGTACGACCGTCTCCGCGCCGGTGCCCTGGACGGTGAGGGCTATCTCCTGCTCGCCCGAGGAGACCGCCCCGTACGCGGCGGCCCAGCGGGTGGCGGTTTCCTCGCTCGCAGGCGGACCGACCTGCGCGGGCTCGCTGTCGACGAGGAAGTGCTGGCTGCACGGGCTGTCGAAGACGTAGGGCCGGGTGCCGACGGTGAGCGGTGCGGCCCCACCGGTGGTGTTGGCGGCGGGCTTCTCGGTGCTCCGCGCGCCGCCGCCCTTCGACGTGCCGGCGCCCGAACTCGCCGACCCGGAGGGGGAGACGGACGTCGACGCGCTCGCTCTGCTCGGGGACGGCGTCGCGGAGGACTTCCCGGCGTTCGCCGTGCCGTCGGCCCGCTCCGTCACCCCGGTCGGCCGCCGGGCGGCCGTGTCGTCCCCGCTGAACGGCTGCACGGCGAGCACCACCGCTCCCGCTACCGCGGCCGCGGCGACGGAGGCGATCAGCGCGGTGCGGCGGCCACGCCCGGGCCGACGGGGCGGCGCGGATCCGCCGGGAACGTCCACGACGACCGGCACATCGTCGTCGACATCGCCCTGCTCCTGTGGGCCGGCGGAGGAGGGGGGTGACATGACGGGCGGCGCGGCCGAACTACCCGCAGCGTCGACGCGGTTGGAGCCCGCTGCCGGATCGGAACCGGTCACCGCTCTCCGATCCGAGTCCGCCGGCGCGCCCTGATCCGTGTCCGCCGCCGCCTCGGCCGGCGTCCCCGCGGCCTCGGCCCTGCGCCCCCGCGCCGCGTCCGCCAGGATCCAGCGCCGGTGCAGCTCCACCAGCTCCTGCGGAGTCGCCCGGCAGACCCTGGCGAGGCGTTCCACCGGCGCGTACTCGACCGGCACCGCGGTGCCGTTGCAGTAGCGGTGCAGCGTCGACGTACTCATGTGGAGCCGTTTGGCGAGCACCCCGTAACTCAGCCCCGAGCGGTCCTTCAACTCCCGTAGCAGCCGCGCGAACTCCTCGGTCCGCTCGGCCTCCGTTGCTCCCGACACCCGTTCCCCTCAACCCCCGCGTTCCAGTCGCGCGTTCCAGGGCCCCTGTGTTCGCCCTGGTCAGCGCCTGTTCCGGCGTTCCGGCGTCCCCAACTGCCCGTAGAGCGTGGCGGTTGGGACGGATCGCCGCACAAGCTTCGGTCATCCAATCACCACCGCCACCCGAACACCGAAGGGCTCAGACGCATGTTCAAGCTCCGCACCTCCCGCACCCGTCTCGCCGGCGTCGCCGCGACCACCGTTCTCGCCGCGCTCTCCCTGACCGCGTGCGGTGACGGGACGGGCGCCAAGAACGAGGGCGCCGGGACGAGCACCTCCACGAACTCCTCGTCGGACGTGGTTCCGGCCGTCTCCGTCGCCACCCCGCGCCCCAGCGGTTCGGCGAGCGCGACGGCCTCGACGGTTTCCAAGAACTCCTCCGGCTCGACCGGTTCCGGTTCGACCACCGCCCGTTCGAAGCGGACCGTGCGCACGCCCGCCCCGAAGGCCACCGCCACGGCCGGCAAGCCGATCACCTGCGAGGGGTCCAACACCCGCACCGTCGCGGCCCCGTTGACCCGGCCCGTGAACCACATGCTGCTCACCGTGACCAACACCGGCAGCAGGACCTGCTACCTCTACGGCTACCCGGCGGTCCAGTTCACCGACGCCCAGTCCGTGCCCCCGGTCATCGAGGCGTCGCAGCCGCAGGCGGTCGTCACCCTCCAGCCCGGCGAGTCCGGTTACGCGTCGGTGAGCCTGTCCGCCACCGACGGCAGCGGCACCGACGGCCGCACGGTGAAGTCCCTCGCCGTCCACTTCTTCGGCCGCTCCCTGTCCGGGAGCGTCGGCGCCGCCGCCCACCCGTCGCTGCCCGCGAAGGGCGTCTACATCGACGACTCCCTCAAGGTCAGCTACTGGCAGCAGTCGATGGACGACGCCCTCGACTGGTGACACCGGCCGGGCTCCTCGCACGGCGGGGATGCCGCGTACGAGCGGGGCTGACCGTCACCGTCGACCCCCTCGGCGAGATCGCCCCCGCGCAGCCGCTCCGGCTTCAGCGCACCGGGAAGCCGAAGGAGTAGCCCTGCCCCTTGAGCCAGGGGAGGATCCGGCGCAGCGCCTCGACGGTCTGGGAGCGGTCGCCGCCCGCGTCGTGGAAGAGGAGCGTCGGACCGTTCGGCACTTCCCGCTGGACGGTGGCGACGATGGCGTCCGTGCCCGGCCGCTCGAAGTCCTTGGAGTCCACGTTCCAGCCCAGGGGCCGCATGCCCCGGGAGGCGGCCAGCTTGCGGCTGTAGGGGGTGAAGGCCCCGCCGGGCGCCCGGTAGTACATCGGCCGTACGCCCCCGGACGCCTCGGTGATCATGCGTTCGGCGTCGAGGATCTCCTTGGACTGATACGCCTCGGGCTTCTTGTCCATCGTGGTGTCGTGCGAGACCGAGTGGTCGCACAGCCGGTGTCCGGCCGCGACCACCTTCCTCACCAGGTCGGGGTGGGCCTGCGCCTGCGTCCCCACCATGCAGAACGTGGCCTTCACCCCGTACTGCCGGAGCACGTCGAGCACCTGGGGCGTCCACACCGGGTCGGGGCCGTCGTCGATGGTGATGTTGACGCCGCGGGCGCCCTTGTCGGAGGCGTGGACGATGCTCACGGCGACCGGCTTGACCTCGGTGTTCCGCTTGGCCGACGCGTTCGTCCGCGGCGACGACCCGTTCACGGCACCCGCCTGCGCGGTCCACACCGACGCCCCGGCGGCCAGCAGCGTCACCCCGAGCGCCGCGCCGATCACCTTGCCGTACCAGCCCCGCCCACCGACGTGCCGTGCCATGTCCGCCCCGCTTCCGTTCGGTCCCTCGCCCGCCCTCGGCCGCCCTGCGGCCACCTGGCAGGACGAGCGGAGCGGCCCCGGGGATGCGTCCGTTACGGATCACGGACAATTCCGGGGGAGTTCGCGGACAACCCGTTCGGCCCGGCGTGCGGCCGGTCCGGAATAAACTCCTGTCATGTCGAACCCTGATGAGCTGCTCGTCGCCATCTCCGCCGCGGTGGAGTCCGAGCGGAGCAATCAGATGGCGCTCACCGTGGTCGTCGGCGGTGCCGTCATCACCGGCCGGCTGGCTCCCGAGGCCGTGTGGCGCGAACGGGTGGCGGAGGTCCTGAAGAACTCGGACCGCCTCGGCCCGTTCTCGGACGTCTTCGCCGGCCCGCCGCGAGCGAAGGGCCCCGCACGCGGCGAGCCGCCCACCCATCTGCACTTCCATCTCGCCCGGATCCTGCAGGGCAGCCTCGGGATCCCGGAGACGGGCGGCATGTACCGCGTCGCGATCAAGGACGTCAGCGCGTGGACGGTGGGCGACCTCACCTACACGGACCGCTGAGACCCGCGCCCCGCCCGGTGCCGTGCGGCGCGCAGACGGGGCCGCGGATCACAGGGTCCGAAGCCGAGGGTGGGACGAAGGCGCCCTGTTCGGTTGCACGGCTGTTGCCCGGCAACGGTCGCGGTGGGGCGGTCGTGTGGTTGACCATGAGGTGTGCGATTCGACTCCGTTCCCATGCCGGCGAGCGTCGAGGCCAGGCCTCGTGACAGCCGTGGCTATCCGGTCCCCGCCATCACCCCGTGGGAGGGCGAGGAGCCCCGGTTCGCACTCACCGACTACGGGCGCAGCGCCGAGTGCGCGCGGCGGCGTCTGTGCTCGGTGTGCGACACCCTGATTCCCCGGGGCCCGGTGTGGCGAGTGGTCGGCGCCGCCGAGAGCTCCGCGATCCGTGAGGCGCTCGCGGCCGGGCGGCCGTACCGCAACATGGCGGCGACGCTGGAGGCTCCGGGGCACCGGGCGTGCATGCTCTACGCCTCGATGGTCTGCCCGTACCTCGCCCGCCCCAACGCCCGGCGGGGGCTGAGCGCACAGACCCCGGACGACATGACCGAGCATGTCGTCCGGGGCGCCGTCCGTGGTGAGCTGGGTGCCGTTGTGGGGTTCGCCGACTACGAGTTCGCCGTCACCCCCTCCCGGGTCCTGTTCCGCTTCCTCGACGTGGTCGAGTACCTGCCGCACGACACGGCCGACCAGCACCTGGAGGAGCTGCGGGCCGAGCTCGCGCGCTCGGCGGGCCGGTCGGGCGGCGGTCAGCCGCGGTAGGCCGGCAGGCCGGTGTGCGTGCTGACCTTGACCGGCCTGCCGAAGCCGTGGGCGGTTTTGGTCACCGTGTAGGTGCCGGTGGGGGTGCGGAAGGCGATGGTCTTGCCGTTCGGCGACCAGGCGGGCTCGGTGTAGTCGGTGGTGGTGTGCGGGGTGATGTCCTTGGCGGCGTTGGTGCCGGTGTTCAGGTCGTCGACGAAGAGGTGGTCGTGACCGCCGACGGAGCGCACGAAGACGATCTCCTCCTCGTCGGGGGAGAGCGCGGGCTCGGAGCCCCGGGCCAGGGCACCGCCCTGCTGGCGCAGGTAGTCGTCGCGGATGTAGACCTCGCCGGTGTGGGTGTTCTCGTAGACGGACGTGCCGTACGACCCGCCGGCGTTGGGCCAGGTGTTGTTCGTCTGCGGGACGCCGCCCTCGCCCGGTTCGCCGTTCAGGCCGAGCTTCGCCGGCCTGCCGTGGTCGCTGGTGGCCTTGACGCGCTCGAGTACGGTGCTGCCGTGGATCCTGGCGGAGAAGATGATGTTGTTCTTCGCGGGGATGCCGTTCGTCCGGTCCGCCGCGGCGACCTGCCAGGTGGGGTGGGACCAGGTCTGTCCGCCCGGATGGGCGGCGACGGTCACCCGGTGGCTGCCGTCGGGGTCGGAGACGACCAGGTTGCCGTGCCCGTCGATGAAGGCGGCCTTGCTGCCGCTCGGGTTCCAGGCCAGGTCACGGACGACCGTGCCGAAGTCGATCGACCTGCCGCCGATCACGACGTGCCGGGTGCCGTCACTGATGGTGAGACCCCTGGGCAAGCTGAGGGTGTGGGTGGACGCGGCCGCGGCGACCATCGCGGCGCTGCCCCTGGCCTCGCGGCCGGAGGACGGAAGGGCCATCGCGGTGGCGGCCGCGCCGCTCAGGGCGAGCAGTGCGGCGACCCCCGCGGTCACGAGCGCTGTGGAGCTGCGGCGGTTACGAGCGGACATCGGTTCCCCCAGGAATGTGAACGACCAGGAAGAAGTCTTCCCCCCGGGGCATGACGGAGCTGTGCGCCCGCCGTCACAGCTGTGCAATAACGCGTCGGACGAGATGAGGACGAGATGAGGAAACGTCACGGACCCCGGGCCGGTGGCCCGGGGTCCGCGGTCCGCGGTCCGTGCTTCGGGCGGGAGCGGTCAGTGGTGGAAGCCGACGCGGGCGGAGTCGTGCGGATGCCCCTTGTCGAGGCGCTCGATCGCCCGGCGCATGTCCTCGGCGAGGAGTTCGATCTCGTCCCGGTCGACGCCGTGCCGCACGAGCACGCGCTGGATGACGGTCTCCTGACGGTCGGGCGGCAGCGGGTACGACGGGACCTGCCAGCCGCGCATACGGAGCTGGTCGGACAGGTCGTACAGGCTCCAGCCCACCGAGGCCGGGTCGGTCAGCGTCCAGGAGACGGCCGGGAGCGCTCCGTCGCCGTCGTAGAGCAGGGTGAAGGGGCCCATGCCGGCGACCTGGCGGGCGAAGTGCTGCGCCGTGTCGGCGCAGGCCTGGTAGACGCGCCGGTACCCCTCGCGGCCCAGGCGCAGGAACATGTAGTACTGGGCGACGACCTGGCCGCCGGGGCGGGAGAAGTTCAGGGCCAGTGTGGGCATGTCGCCGCCGAGGTAGTCGACGTGGAAGACCAGGTCCCCGGGCAGGGCCGCCTTGTCGCGCCACAGGGCCCAGCCCACGCCGAGCGGGGCCATGCCGTACTTGTGCCCGGAGGCGTTGATGGAGGCGACCCGGGGCAGGCGGAAGTCCCATTCCAGGTCGGGGTGGAGGAAGGGGGCGATGAACCCGCCGGACGCCGCGTCGATGTGCAGGGGAACGTCGAGGCCCTTCTCCTGCTGGAGACGGTCGAGTTCGGCCGCGATCTCCGCGACGGGTTCGTAGGTGCAGGTGTAGGTCACCCCGAGGATCGCCACGACGCCGATCGTGTTCTCGTCGACGTACTCGCGCAGCTGATGCGCCTGCAGGCCGGTCGCGCCCGGCTCCACCGGCACCTGGCGCAGTTCCACGTCGAAGTAGCGGGCGAACTTCTCCCAGCACACCTGCACCGGCCCGCACACCAGGTTCGGCCGGTCGGTCGGCAGGCCGGCGGCCCGACGGCGGTCGCGCCAGCGCCATTTCAGGGCCAGACCGCAGAGCATGGCGGCCTCGCTGGAGCCGGTGGTGGAGCACCCCACGGCGGGTTCGGTCCCCTCACCGCCGCCGGGCGCGTGCCACAGCTCGGCGAGGATGTTGACGCACCGGGACTCGATCTCCGCGGTCTGCGGGTACTCGTCCTTGTCGACGATGTTCTTGTCGAGACACAGGTCCATCAGGCGCCGGACCTCGTCCTCGGTCCAGGTGGTGCAGAAGGTCGCGAGATTCTGCGCCGCGTTGCCGTCGAGGAGCAGTTCGCCGCGCAGCAGTTGGAAGACGACGTGCGGAAGGGCCGGCAGGAGCGGCATGGCACGTTTGGTCAGCGGCTGCTCGCTGATGGGTGACGTGAAGATGTCGGCGGCCTGGTCGGCGGCCCTTTCCTGAGCGTTGTGCAGAGCCACCGGTGGCACCTCTCGCGTCGTCCTGCCGTGTCCCTTCGGAGGCTACGAGCGACACCGGAGACCCGACACCGGACGTACTCCACGCGTGGACCGCCCCCGGCAGAAACCACCGATGGAACCAATCGAACTGATCGAAATGCCCCTTATCTGTGCTTAGCTCCGCTTCATGAGCAACGCACGCGGCGAGCAGGAGCCGAGACCTCCCTCCTGGCGGGCGCTGATCACCGGACTGCTGATCGCCCTCGCCATGACCACGATCATGGTCACCACGTATGTGTCGGCCCAGCACGCGGTGGTGGCCCGTGACCTCCCCTGGGGCGTGACCGGCAGTTCACCGCTGACCACGGCCGTCCAGAAACACGTCTCGCTCTCCATCCACCACTACAAGGACCAGGCGGCCCTGGAGGACGCGGCCGGCCGCACGGAGATCTACGGCGGCTTCGTGCCGCAGAGCAACACCGTGGTGATCGCCGAGGCCGCGAGCCTCGTCGCCCCCGGTCAGATGCCCGCCTTCTACGAACAGGCCGCCAAGGCCGCGGGAGTCCACCTCGCGTTCAAGGTGACCAACAAACTCCCCAAGGAGGACCCGCTCGGCGTCGTCCCCGGCATCGCGGTGTTCGTCCTCCTCGTGGCGGGCTATCTGGGCTCCACCCTCGCCATGCAGCGCACCGGCGCCGCGGCCGCCCGCCGCCGCGTCCTCAGCCTCATCTGTTACGCGATCATCGCCTCCCTGGTCTTCGACGTGATCATCGGTCCGATCCTGGGCGCCTATCCGGACATCGGCAGCAACTTCTGGCCCCTGTGGGGCGAGTTCGCGCTCATGTGCCTCGCCGTCGCGCTCCTCGCCGCCACCCTGCAGAGCCTGATCGGTCCGCTCGGCACCCTGCTCACCGTCGTCATCGTCGTCTTCTTCGGCAATCCCTCCACCGGCGGTGTGAACGGCACCGCCTATCTGCCGGCCTTCTGGCAGTACCTCGGCCCCGTCCTGCCCCCGTGGAACGGGACGACCCTGGTCCGCAACACCCTCTACTTCGACGGCAACGCCATCACCCTGCCGCTCGTCGTGCTGAGCGTGTACGTGGTCGTCGGCGCCGCGCTCGTCATCATCGCCACCTACGGCCGGCTCATGTGGTGGCGCGGCGGCAAGCGGCGCCGCCCGATCAGTCCCGAGGAAGAGGGCGGCATCGCCGCCATCCCGCCCGCATGACATCCACCGGCCAACGCGCGGAGGGCGCCGGGCCGTTCACCACCCGGCTCACCTGGCAGCCGCCCGGCGGCGGCACCGCCGTCTGGGAGTCACGGCCCGCCCGGCGCCGCGGCACCATCGCGGTCCGGCCGTCCGGCGCACCGGCCGGCCGCGACATCAGGGGTGACGCCGTCGCGCTCGGCCGGCTGCGCAGGCTCAACGCCGTCGCCGCGACCGCTTTCGTCATCGGCGGGGCGCTGTTCGCGGCCGGTGCGGGTGTCGCCCAGTTCGGCTCCGGCGACGCCACCACCTGCGCCTCGATCTACTTCGCCGGGGGTCTGTTCTTCAACACCGGCGGATACGTCTCCCTGCTCCAGGTCGTCAACGCCCCCCGGCACGTACCCGGCGGCGAAGGGCGCCTGGTCACCCGCCACTGGCGCTGGTGGAGCTACGAGCCGGGACGGGTGGACTGGCTGAGCGCGTTCGTCCTGTTCGCCGGCACGCTGGTGTTCGCCGTCGACCTGCTGGACTCCTTCCTCAGGGGGCTGAGCGTCCAGCAGGTCAACCGGCTGGTCTGGGCCCCGGACATGATCGGCTGTGTGCTGTTCCTGATCTCCGGCCACCTCGCCTTCGTCGAGATCTGCCACCGCGGCCGGCCCTGCCTGCGCCGCCGCAGCCTCGGCTGGTGGATCGTCGCCGTGAACCAGCTCGGCTCCGCCCTCTTCATGGTCTCGGCGGTCGTCGCCTACACCCGCCCCGCCACCGGCACCCCGATCAACGCCGGCATCAGCAACTGGGGCACCCTCCTCGGCGCCGCGTGCTTCTCCGCGGCCGGCGTCCTGCAGCTGCGCGAACACCCCTGAGAGCACCCGGGCACCCGTTCCCCGCGGCCGCCACGTCCCATTCGCCCGTTCCAGGGGACGGGCGTTTCCCCTGTTCATCCTGCGTTTCGGCGTTCCAGCGTCCCCAAGTCCCCGCCGGACGTGGCGGTTGGGACGGATCACCTCACAAGCTTCGGTCATCCAGTCACCACCGCCACCCGAACACCGAAGGGGCACAACGACATGACCGCTCTCCGTACCTCCCGCACCCGTCTCGCAGCCGCCGCCGCGACCACCGTTCTCGCCGCGCTCTCCCTGACCGCGTGCAACAACGGAACCGGCACCCACGACGAGGGCGCGGCGACGACCACCTCCCCGAGCACCGCAACGGGGACGCCCGCGCCGGGCGCGGACTCCGGCTCCACGGGTTCGACGGGCACGACGACCTCCCAGGGCGCCACAGGCTCGACCGGCTCGACCGGCGCCTCAGGCTCCACGGGTGCGGGTTCGACCACCGGCGGTTCGAAGCAGACCGCGCGTACCTCCGCCCCGAAGGCGCCGGCCTCCTCCGGCAAGACGGTCACCTGCGAGGGGTCCGACACCAAGACGGTCGCGGCCCCGCTGAACCGCCCCGTGAACCACATGCTGCTCACC
Source organism: Streptomyces griseorubiginosus (assembly GCF_017614965.1). Classification (GTDB taxonomy): domain Bacteria; phylum Actinomycetota; class Actinomycetes; order Streptomycetales; family Streptomycetaceae; genus Streptomyces; species Streptomyces griseorubiginosus_B. The sequence continues at coordinate 18,460 of NZ_WVUG01000162.1, forward strand.
GTGACCAACACCGGCAGCAAGACCTGCTTCCTCTACGGATACCCGAGCGTCCGGTTCACCGACGCCCAGTCCGAGCCGCCGGTCATGGACGAGTCGCAGCCCCAGGCGGTCGTCACGCTCGAGCCGGGCCAGTCCGGGTACGCGGCCGTCAGCCTGTCCGCCGCCGACGGCAGCGGCGGGAAGGGCCGCACCGCGAAGTCCCTGACCGTCTACTTCTACGGCCGCTCCCTCTCCGGGAACGTCGGCGCGCCCGCCCACCCCGCGCTGCCGGCCAAGGGCGTCCACATCGACGACTCGATCAAGGTGACGTACTGGCAGCAGTCGATGGACGACGCCGTCACCTGGTGACCGACCCGAGCAGCCGTACGCCGGTCCACGCACCCGGAAGGCAGGCAACCCACATGCGCAGCAGCACCCGCAGGATCTCCCGCTTCGTCACCGCCTACATCCGCGCGGCCTTCCAGGTCGTCGTCCTGGGCACCACCGGCCACGCGGCGGCGGAGGCGGGGGTCCTCCGCCGCGACCACACGGCCTGACCGCCCCAAGACCCGCTCAAGAGCCGTGCCCCGCGCGGTAGGGCCGTGACCCGGTGGGGGAGTATCTGCTCAGTCATCGCCTGCCTCTGAGGGGTCGTCATGCCTTCCGTCCGCCGTCTCGCCCCGCCCGTCGTCCTCGCCTGTCTGCTGCTGGCCGGATGCAAGTCCCCCTCGCTCGGCACCTCGGCCCCGTCGGGCAGCGGTGGTCCCGCGGGCGGGGCGGCCGGTACGACCG
>NZ_WVUG01000163.1 GCF_017614965.1 Streptomyces griseorubiginosus
CCCCCGACCCGTACAACGGCGTACCCTTCACCACCGATACCGAAGAGATCATCGCCGGACACGCGACCCACATCTCCCCTGCCGACGTCCGCCAACTCGCCCACGCCGTCGACGACGGGACGGCCATCACCATCGATTACGTCGCCGCCTCGGGCAGCCGCACAATCCGCACCGTCAGCAGCCTCGAGCTTGACCCTCCGTATCTGTACGCGTGGTGTCATCTTCGCGACGACGAGCGGGTGTTCACACTGTCACGCATTCACGGGGTGATGCCCCCGGTGTAGGACCGATCGGCGCTGATCACCTGGGCCGCGATCACACTGATGACCAGACGCATCACCCGACAGCTCTCGCCCACGAGCGGACTGCCCGTCTCCCACGAGGCCGACCAGGACCGACGTTCGCATGTTCACGGTCGGCAACTCCACCGGAGCGGCCCGAGCTCGCGGACCGGCACCGACTCGCCCACGGAATCACCGGCTTCGTCCTCTACTGGCTCCGGCAGGATGAGCACATGCTCATCGTGATCGGCGGACTGCCCGGCACAGGCAAGACCACCCTGGCGCGACTGCTGGCCGCTCGCATTGACGCGGTCCACCTGCGTATCGACACCATCGAACAGGCCATCGTCCGCTCCGGCCTGGCACAGCACCCGGTCGGACCGGCCGGCTACGTCATCGGATACGCACTGGCCGAGGAACATCTCCGGCAAGGACTCACGTGATCGCGGAATCCGTTAACCCTCTGGCTGTCACCCGCGACAGCTGGCACAGTGTGGGCAATCGGGCCGTCGTCCCCGTCGTCGAAGTGGAGGTCATCTGCTCGGATCCGGACGAGCACCGACGCCGCGTGACCACGAGATCGGCCGACATCCCCGACCTGCCGCTGCCCACCTGGCAACAGGTCCTCAACCGCGACTACGAACCGTGGAACGGGGAGCACCTCGTCATCGACACAGCCGGGCAGGACCCACAACGGTCACTTGCCCTGATGCTTCACCGTCTTGACCACGCCCAGCGGACGCCGCGCGATCCCAGTGCCCACCGGGCTCCCAACGGAGCCGGGTAAGCCATGGAGGCCGTCCGTTACTCCAGCACCGCACGGAATGCGCGCTCGCCGATGCCGTGCATCAGCGGGTTGTCCGCTGAGTGCGACAGGAAGACCAGGGACAAGGCGAGCGCCCATCCGCGGGCCCGCTCCCAGGTTGCGTCGTCCGCGCGGCCGTACGCCTCCCGAAGGGCAGCACGCTGCTCCGCGGTGAACAGCATCCAGGCCACGGAGAGGTCGGTGGCGGGATCGCCGGATGTGATGTCGCCGAAGTCGATCACGGCGCTGATCCGGCCGCGGTCGACCAGGATGTTGGCCGGGTGCAGGTCCCCGTGCAGCCACACCGGCGGCCCGTCCCAAGCGGGTGCCGCGGCGGCCGTTTCCCAGATCCGCAGTGCGGCGGCGCGTTCGTTCGGGTCGACATGTGCCAAGCCGGTCAGGACGCCCTTGGCGCGTCCGGCCAGGGGAATTCCGCGAGCTGGGTTGACGGGCGCCTCCGACGGGGCTGGTGCGTGCAGCGCGTCCAGGAAACGGCCGAGCGTCGCCGCGGCCGACCACGGGTCGTCGGGCTGTGATCGCGCCGCGGTCCGGCCCGGGAAGAAGGGCACGACGCTCCAGGACCAGGGGTACTGATCCGTGGGGTGGCCGACACGCACCGGCGCCGGCACAGGCAACGGCAGGCGGTCGGCCAACTCCGGCAACCACCGCTGTTCGTGTGCGAGGAGCGCGGCGGCCGGGGCGCGCCGCGGCAACCGGACGAGGAACTCCTCGCCAAGCCGACACACGAGGTTGTCCCAGCCGTTGGCCAGTACCTCAACCGGCAAGTCCGCCAGGTCGGGGTGCTGTTCGTCGAGTAGACGCCGCACCATGTCGACAGAGACTGAAACCTCCGCGGCAGGCATACGGTGAACTGTCACAGCGAGAACTCTACGGTGCCGGCCCGGCGCGCTTGGAAACCAGGGAAATGACTGGGCACGTAGTGCGATCACAACCCTGGCGGAGGCCGGAGAACCCTCGTCTTTGGCGTGCATGGCTCAGGACGGAAGAGGCACTCAACCAAGTCGCCACTTCTGGTTGGCGGCACCTGTGCAGCTCCAGATCTGCGCTCGGGTGCCGTTGGCCGAGGAGTTGTCGGTCACGTCCAGGCACTTGTTCGCCGCGGTGTTCACGACGTCCCCGGTGGCGGAGTTGTACGACCATTGCTGGGCACCGGTGCCGTTGCAGTCGTACAGCTGCACCTTGGCCCCGTCCGAGGTCGACGCGGACGTGACGTCGAGGCACTTGCCCAGGGCGCGGACGGACCCGTCGCCCGGCACGGTCCACTGCTGGGCTGCGGAGCCGTTGCAGTCGTAGAGCTGGACGGCCGTGCCGTTCGTGCTCGAACCGCCCGCCACGTCCAGGCACTTGCCGGCGAGGCCCACGAACGAGCCGCTCGTGCTGCCGCCGGACTGGGTGCCGTTCCAGGTGAAGGTGACCGAGGTCTTGCCCGGCAGCGAGTAAGTGGCGTGCTGGGAGCCCCAGTTGATGGTGACTGTCCTGGCGCTGGTGGCGTCGTTGTAGGCGATCAGCGCCTTGGAGCCATCGGGGTTGCGCCAGGCGACGTTCGGCACGCTCGTGGACGCCGTGGAGGCGATGCGCTGGGCTCCGGGGCGGACGAACTTCGTCAGCTGGCCCATTGTGTAGTACTCGATGGTGTAGTCGACGGTCCCGCTCGCCCCGTCGCCGTTGTGCACGGTGATCAGTCCGGTGCAGGTGCCGCAGCCGCCGTTGTGCGGGCCCATGTTCTGGTCCACGGCGAGGGACCATTTGGTCACCGACTTCGCCCAGTTGCGGGTGTAGTCGATGATGTTGTTCATGTCCTCGCGCTGCTGGTTGGCGATCCAGGTGCCGCCGGAGTGCTCGGTGCCGAACGCGTCGAGGTTCGGGTACTGGTTGTGCACCGTGGTCTGTTTGGAGATGTCGCCTCCGTAGCCGTGCCAGGCGATGCCGCCGAAGTTGGGGTGGTTGCGGATTGCCGGGTCGTCCACGGAGGCGGCCGCGTAGGAGTCGTAGACGTCCCAGTTCCAGTCGTGCGCGAGGACCTTGGTGGGCAGGCCCGCGGACTGGAGCTTCGGCAGCAGCTCGCTCTTGAGGAAGTACTGGATGCCGGAGGCGTTCCAGCTCATCGACGGATAGCCGGAGCAGCAGGTGGGCTCGTTCTGCGGGGTGACGTAGGAGACGTTGACGCCTTGGCTCCTGTACGCCTGGAGGTACTTCACGAAGTAGTTCGCGTAGGCGCCGTAGTCCTCCGCCTTCAGCCAGCCGCCGTTGAGCGAGCCGCTGTCCTTCATCCAGGCCGGAGCCGTCCATGGCGAGGCCATGACAGTCAGAGGAGGGTTGAGCTGGAGCGCCTGCTTGGTCAGCGGGACGACATCCGCGAGGTCGTGCGCGATGGAGAAGGTGTTCAGGCTCGGGTCGGTCTGCCCGGACGGGACGTCGTCGTAGGTGTAGCCGTAGCGTGCGAGGTCCGAGGCTCCCATCGGATTGCGCAGGAACGACAGCCCGATGCCGTCCGTCGGCGAGAAGAGCTTCTTCATGGTGGCGTCGCGTGTCGCCTGCGAGAGCGCGCCGCTGGAGTTCATCAGCCAGGCCGCGGTGTCCGTGAAGGACGCGCCACCGCCGGTGAAGGTCTGGTATCGGGTGTTCTCGTCGACGGTGATGTTCTCGCCTCCGCCGCCCGTTCCGGACTGGAAGGCGAACGGTGTCTGCGGCTGGAGTCCGCGCGTGACATGGCGTCCGGCGGAGTCGTCGGTGGTGGTCAGCCAGGCGGTGACCTGTTCAACGGCCGCGTGCGCGGGGGGAACGAACGCGGTGAAGCCGGCCGCGGAGAGCACGCCGGCCAGCAACAGCCGCAGTGCGTGTGGGGGTCTTCTCACGGGGGCATCCCTTCCTGACGGTACGTCTTGACGGGTCTGCGGGGCCCTAGTTAACTCACGGCGTGATCTAAGTCATGAGTAAACAGCCCGAGCCAGAGTGAAGCAGAGAGCCGAGAAAAGGTCCATACCAAGAACCGTGCGAGGGGCGACGTGGCGCTCAATGACCACGGCGAGCGCCCGCCGCCTGTTTCCAGCACAGGTGAGTGAGAGGTGCGCCCGCCCGGCGCGACGTGCTCACACCTTGAGGACGACGGCCTCGATCACTTTGGTCGATGTGTCGGTCACGCCGCAGAAGAGATAGTCGGGTTTGGCGCCCGCGGTGCCGCACTGCGTGGTCTGCCAGCCGACGTTGGAGGAGACGTAGGTGTTGGCGCAGACGGTGCCCGATTTCACCTTGGTGACGAATCCCTTTATGCCCGCCCCCGAGCCGGGGCTTCCGATGACGAGGTTCTTGCCGTTCGCCGCCCCCTTCCAGTTCCATGCGCTGCCGTCTTGCCAACCGCCGTTCGCCATGTAGGCGTTGGCTCCGTTGCCCGACGTACCCGCCGTGGAGATTTCGACGGCTTCGATGGGCCGGCCCTTCCCGGTCGAACCCGCCACGCCGCCGTCGCACACCGGTGCCTCCCAGCCCGCGTCGGCGACATAGGCCCGGTAGCAGATGTGCCGGCCCGGGTGGGCTGCGGCCAGTCGTACGACGGCTGCCGCGGCGGTCGTCGGCGACGACGTCCGTCGTGCGGACGAGGTCGGATGGGCGCTCTGCCGGGCGGCGGCCTTGACCGTCGTCTTCGGCGCGCTGGGGTGGTGGGCCTTCGCACTCGCCGTGGCGGAGGCGCCGGTGCTGTGCGTCGGTGACGCCGTCGGTGAGCTGGGGGTGTAGCCGCCGGGCGGGAGGCTGTTCTGTGTGGCCAGGACGGTGTCACCCTGGGGCGCCGCCGCGTCGCCCTTGCCGGGGTGGCCGGTGTGATGCGTGCGGCCCACCAGAGCGATCGGGACCGCGATCAGCAGCGCCCCGGCTATGGAGGCGGCGGCCAGGACGGTCTTGCGGGGCCCGCCCGAGACCGGCGGTTCCTCCTCGCCCTCGGCGCTGTCCGGCGCGGACGGCCCCGGCTCCCCTCCCCCGGCGCCGGCTGCGGCGTGGAGTGCGGCGGTGGACTGGTCCGGGTCCGTCTCCGGGTACTCGCCCTGCGTCGACGTCTGCGTTGCCACGGCGCCTGAGCCGCGTCCCCTGAGGACCGCCTCCTGCACGGCGGACGTCTCGGAAGCGGCGGACGTCGGGCTCGACGGGGCGGCGGACTCCGCGGATCCGGGTACGGCCGTGGCGCCGGGCGCGAGCATGTTGCCGGGGTCCCCCGCGGCGAAGGTCATGTTCACGGCACGGCGGACCGAAAGGGAGGCGCTGCCGGTTCCTCGTGAGGTCTCGGAGGGCTGTTCGTTTTGAGGGGGCATCCTCAGGTTGCTCCTCGTCGTTGTGGGGGGCTGATGCTGTCGCGCCGACCGGCCTTGTGCCGGGACGGCGAGTCGAATTGGTCGGACGGTCCTTTCCGCGGCCGTCCGGGGGTGGCCGGGCGGAGCCGGGCGGGCGGTCGCCGACGCCCGGCGCACCACTGCTGCGCCTTCATCGGCCACGCCCTCAGCGGGGTACAGGGACCCCGCCCCGCGCCGCCGCGCTGTCCACAAGCCCGGCAACCGCGCCGCGGCCGGCTCGCCCGCCATGTCAGGCTCCCGCAGCGGTCGGGAGGTCGTCGGGCAACAGGGTCTGCAGTTCCGCCAGTCCTGGGGCTTCCATCGCGGCCAGGCGTCTGGCCTGGCGCGTGGCCATGTGTTCGACGGTCTGGCGGGCGAGGCGGGCGTTGCCGAAGGAGCGGCCTCTGGGCAGGGAGTCGAAGAACTCCAGCAAGGCCTTCGACACCTCGGGGGCGCATTCGAAGCCGGAGGCCGCCGCTTGTCGGCGCACGATGCTGACCAGTTCCTCCGACGTGTAGTCCGGGAACTCGATGCGCCGTGAGAAGCGGGAGTCCAGGCCCGGGTTGGAGGACAGGAAGCGGTGCATCTCGTCGGTGTAGCCGGCGACGATCACGACGACCTCGTCCCGGTGGTCCTCCATCAGCTTCAGCAGGGTGTCCACGGCCTCCCGGCCGAAGTCCGACGGCTGGCCCGGGGGCGTGAGCGTGTAGGCCTCGTCGATGAACAGCACACCACCGAGCGCCTTCTCGAACACTTCCTGGGTGAGCTGGGCGGTGTGTCCGACGTACCGTCCGACCAGGTCGGCGCGGGAGACCTCGACCAGCTGGCCGCGCGGGAGGACGTCCAAGGAGCGCAGGAGTTTCCCGTACAGGCGGGCGACCGTCGTCTTGCCGGTGCCGGGCGGTCCGGAGAAGACCAGGTGGCGGTTGACCAAGGAGGCGGGCAGACCGGCCGCCTGGCGGCGCTGGGACGCCGACAGCAGATTGATCAGGTCGGTCACCTCGTGTTTGACGCTCTCCAGGCCCACCATCGCGTTGAGTTCCTCGAGCGGTGACGCCGAGACGGCTCCGGTGGCGGCCGCCCTGACGGCTGCGGCGGCCGCCTCGCCGACGTCCTCGGGCAGCAGCAGGGTCAGGTCGTGCTCGCCGGCCTCGGGATGGGAGGCCAGGCGGAGGGCCTGCCGGTCGACCATTTCCTCGAAGGTCTGCCGGGCGACGCGGCCGTTGCCGAAGCTGGGGCCGCGGTGCATCTCACGGAAGTGCGCCTCCAGTGCGTCCCTCGTCTCGGGTGCCAGCGCGTAGCGGTGCCGCGCGCACTGGGCCTCCACGATGGTCACCAGCTCGTCCACCGTGTAGTTCACGAACTCGATGGTCCGGGCGAAGCGGGAGGCGAGACCGGGGTTGACCGCGAGGAAGGACTCCATCTCCTTGGAGTAGCCGGCGGCGATCACCACGACGTCGTCTCGGTGATCTTCCATGAGTTTGACGAGGGTGTCGATCGCCTCCCGGCCGAAGTCGGCGCCGGAGCCCTTGCTGTCCGAGGCCAAGGTGTAGGCCTCGTCGATGAACAGCACACCGCCGAGGGCCCGGTTGAACGCCTCTGTGGTCTTGATGGCGGTGCCGCCGACTATCTGGGCGACGAGGTCGGCGCGGGACACCTCGACCAGGTGTCCGGAGCGGAGTGCGCCGAGTGAGGACAGGATGGAGCCGTACAGCCGGGCGACCGTGGTCTTTCCGGTGCCGGGGGCGCCCGCGAAGATCAGATGACGGCTCATCGGCGGGGCGGGCATGTTCAGGCTGGCCCGGCGCTGCGCCAGCCGCGCCAGGTTGACCAGCCCCTTGACCTGTCGTTTGACGCCTTCCAGACCGACGAGGGCCTCCAGTTCGCCGACGGGACCGTCCGGTACGAGGGGCTCCGCGCCCGGTGTCACGGCCGTGGGCACCGGCACGGGTGCGCCCTCCCAGACGTCCCGGGAGCCGTTGCCCACGCTCCTGAGGTCCTCGACGAGGAGCCGGGCGTCGTCCGTCGCGGTGTGCCGCAGTCCGGCGCCGCGGTTGTCGCTGACCGTGCAGCCGAGCACCGACACCTGCTGCGAGCTCTCCACGCGTATGCCGTCCGCCCGGCCGCCGACCACCTCACATCCGTTGAGCACCGCGCGCGCCCCGGCCTCCAGCAGCACGCCGTGCGAGCCGGAGGCGGTGATCCGGTTGCGCAGGGCCGAGACCTCGCCGCCCTCCTCGACCCGGATGCCCTCCGCGGCGCCCGTGTCGATGGCGCTGTCCCTGATGTCGAGCAGACCGCGTGCACCCACCAGGACACCGGGCGCGGCGGCGCCCGTCAGGGTGCTGTTTCCGACGTGTAAGCGGCCGTCGCTGTCGACGTGCACGGCGGCGCCCCCCGCCCTGACGACCTCGCAGTCCTCCAGGCGGCCCCGCCCGCCCTGGACGACCTCGACACCGTGGCCGCCGGCTCCCACCACCCTGGCCCGCCGCAGCAGTGGATTGGCCCCGGATCGAACGGAGATGCCCGCGCCGGACGCCGAGGACACGTCGATTCCGTCGAACTCCGCCGCCGACTCGCCGGTCAGCAGCACGGCGGCACTGCCCGAGCAGTCCCCGACGACGGTCCGCAGCAGCATGGGCGCCGCACTGTCCGTGGCGAGGACGCCCGGCCCGGAGCAGTCCGCGAAGGTGCAGTCCTCGTACGTGCCTCGGGCCCGTCCGGTGACGCCCAGGCCGCTGCCTCCGGCCCGGCGGACCCGGCAGCGGCGCAGTACCGGTTCGGCGCCCGAGGAGACGAGGACGCCGTGCTCGGTGGCCGCGATGACGTCCAGCTCCTCCAGCTCCGGACGGGCGTCGCTCGTGACCAGCACCCCGGTGACGAGGTCGTGCAGGGCGGTGCGCAGCACCCGTGTGGCGCTGTGCTGCTCCAGGGCGATACCGGGTTTGTCGGTGCCGGAGATGTCGCAGTCCTCGACCGTGCCCCGCGTCTGCCCGTTGGCCAGCACGCCGTTGCCGCGGGCGTCGCGCATCGTGCAGGCGCGTACGATGGTCCGGGCCCGCTCGGTGAGGACCACCGCCGAGCTGCCGAGGTGTTCGAGGACGCAGTCCGCGACGACGCTCTCCGCGGTGGAGGTGTCGACGATGCCGGCTCCGGCCGGGTTGGTGATCCGGCAGTGGCGCATCGCCAGCGAGCCGGTGTTCCGGCTCAGCAGCGCCGTCCAGCCGGTGCCGACGATTTCGCAGCCGTCGAGGGCGGCCTGCCCGTTGAAGGCGTCGACCACCGGGGCGTCGTCGTCCTGCGGACCGCGCAGCAGCAGATCGGTGAGCATCACCGCGTCCGCCAGCAGTGTCACGGCGGAACCCGTGCGGGGTGCGATCTCGGCGCTGGCGCGGGCGCCTTGGGCGACGACGGTCACGCGCGTGCCGATGGTGAGGTTCTCCTCGTAGCGCCCGGGCGCGACGCTGATCACCGCTCCCGTCCGGGCGACGGCCAGAGCCTCGCCGATCGTCCGGAAGGCGTCCGGCCCGTCGGGTCCGACCGTGAGCATCTGGCGTGCCACGCGCGAATCTCCTCCTGGTGTAGGGCAGTTGGGGGCTCCGGCGAGGTTCTATCATGCGCCACATGCGACGCGCTCCGTCACCGGCCGCCCTGTTCACCGCCCCCTTCAACGCGCTGTTCACCCTCCCGTCGGCCGCCGTATTCCCGGCCGTCTTGCTCGCCGTCCTCCTGACGGTTTCCCTGCTGGGCACCACGCCCGCCGCGGCCTCCGTGAGCCTGCCCGCCATGCCGGTCCGGCTCGGCGACAAGGACCCCTGTACGGCCGCCTCCACGCAGACCGCCACCGCCGCCTCATGGGCACAGCAGAGCCTGGGGCTGCCCCGCGCCTGGCAGTTGACGCGGGGGGCCGGTGTCACCGTCGGGGTGGTCGACACCGGTGTCGCGCCGGGCGCGGCAGCACTGTCCGGGCGGGTGACGACGGTGGGCGCGGCGAGCGAGGACTGCGTGGGCCACGGCAGTTTCGTGGCCGGTCTCGTCGCGGCGGGGCCGACCGGATCGACGGCCTTCGAGGGCGTCGCCCCGCAGGCCCGGGTGCTCGCGGTGCGGGGGACGAACGCCAGAGGCACGGCCACCGCCGGCCGGGTGGCGGACGGCATCCGCACGGCCGTCGACCACGGGGCCCAAGTGGTCCTGGTTGCCGCGGCGTTGGCCGACGGCGAGGACGAGCTGACGGCGGCCGTCGGGTACGCCACCCGGCACGACGTGCTCGTCGTGGCACCGGCCGCGCCCGACGTCACCAACTGGAGCGACTCGACGGAACCGGCCCGCTACTGGCCGGCGGCGGCACCGGGGGCTCTGTCCGTGCTGGGCGTCACCGCGGACGGTACGCCGCTGGACAGCGCCAGGAAGGTGACGCGGGCGGCGCTGGCCGCACCGGGCGGCGGAGTCGTCAGCATCGGCGCCCGTGGCACCGGGCACTACCTGGGCGCCGGTTCCTCGCTCGCCGCCGCGTTCACCGCGGGGGCGGCCGCGCTGGTGCGCGCCTACCACCCCGATCTGACGGCCGCTCAGGTGGCCGGTCGCCTCACCGCGTCCGCCGCGCCGGCCGGACTCGCGCCCCGGCTGGACCCGTATGCCGCGGTCTCCATGGTCCCCGGCTCCCAGGCGGCAGCGCGCGTCCGGCCGGCCGGCGCGGTCCATATCGCCCTGCCCTCCGACGGGCCGCGGCAGCGGGCCCTGTGGGCGGCGGGCGGGGCACTGCTGCTGGTGGTGGTCGTGGCGGCCGCGCTGGTGGTGACCCCCAAGGGCCGGGCACGCGGCTGGCGCCCTTGAAGTTCACCCGTCCCTTCGCTTGCGCTCGGGAAGGGGACTCCCGCCTACATTGCTGCGGCAGGTTTGACGGTTGCCCCGCGACCGCACCTTCCGGCGGCCGGGACCTCCACGCTGACGTGGCCGATCCGGTACAAGTGCAAGATGTTGCGGGCCGCGTTCCAGTCGGCGTTTGCCGTCCAGCCGCAGTCGGGGTTCTTGCGGAGAGCGCAGGCCACGCTCCCTGACTCATCACTCGGTGACCTGGGCCGTCTGTACCATCGTCACCTTCCGGCGGGCCACCCGCATCGCCCGGCCCGGCGGAAGGGAACGCGGCTTGACGTTGCCGAAGAAGTAGCCCTCGGTCGGCGGGCAGGACAGCAGCAGACCGGGCGAGTTGACCTCCGTCATCCGCCGGAGCAGTGCCTCGCCCAGTCCCCGGCCCGCGCCCGAGGCGGAGCGGGCGACGACCATGTGCAGTCCGACCTCGTAGCCGAGGGGCAGGTGGTCCAGGAGCGGAAAGAAGGGGTTGTTGCCCGGTCCGGCGCCGACCATGTCGTAGTCGTCGACCAGGACGAACAGCCGCGGCCCCTGCCACCAGTCGCACTGCCGCATCCGCGACGGGGCGATGTCCGGCCCCGGGACCCGCAGCTTGATGGCGCGGGCGGTGCCGGAGACCAGCTCCTTGAGCGCGTCGACGGAGACGGCGTGGCCCAGCCGGTACTCGGCGGGCACCGCGTCCACCAGGTCGCGCCGGTAGTCGACCAGCAGGATCCGGGCCTCCGCCGGGGTGTACCGCTCCGTGATCGCGCGCGCCAGCAGCCGCAGCAGGTTGGTCTTGCCGCTCTCGGTGTCGCCGACGACGATCAGATGCGGGTTCTCCGCGAAGTCGTGCCAGGCGGGGGCGAGTTTGTCCTCCTCGACGCCGAGCGCGACGCGTAGCCCGCCCGGGGCGTCGGCGGGGATCTGGGGGGCGGGGAGTTCGGAGCTGGACAGCCGCGCGGGCAGGAGTCGCACCTCCGGCGCCGGGGAGCCGGTCCAGTGCTCGCCGATCTCGGCGACGAGGCTCGCTATGCCGTCGGTGAGGTCGGCGGCGTCGCCGATGCCGTCGATGCGCGGCAGGGCCGCCATCCAGTGCAGTTTGGCGTCCGTGGTCAGGCCACGGCCGGGTGTCCGGGGCACGGTGGCCGCCTTGCGGACGTCCACCATGGACTCCATGGCGTCGCCCATCCGCAGCTCCAGTCGGGTGCCCGACTGGTCGCGGATGGCGGAGGGGACTTCCACCCAGCGGGCGGTGGTGACGACGAGGTGGATGCCGAAGTTCAGCCCGCGGGCGGCGATCCTGGTGAAGACGGGGATGAGGTCCTGGTGGTCCTGGCGCACCGTGGCCCAGCCGTCGACCACCACGAAGACGTCGCCGAGCGGCTCGCCCGGGAACTCACCTGCGGCCCGGCGGCGCCGGTACTCGGGCATCGAGTCGATGCCGTGGGTGAGGAAGAACCGCTCCCGTTCGTCCAGCATGGCGCTGACCTCGGCGACCGTACGGCCGATGCGTTCGGCGTCGACCCGGGCCGCGACGGAGCCCACATGCGGCAGCGCGGCGAGCGGGACGAGGGAGCCGCCGCCGAAGTCCAGGCAGTAGAACTGCACCTCGCGCGGGGTGTGGGTGAGGGCGAGCGCGCAGATCAGGGCGCGGACCAGGGTGCTCTTGCCGCTCTGCGGGCCGCCCGCCACGGCCACGTGGCCTCCGGAGCCGGACAGGTCGACCGTCAGCAGGTCGCGGACCTGGTCGAAGGGTCGGTCCACGATTCCCAGGGGCACCGCGAGCCGGCCGCGCCCGGGCCAGTCGGCCGTCGTCAGGCCGTACTCGTCGTGCGGGGCCAGCGGGGGCAGGATCTGGTCGAGGGTGGGCGGAGTGTCCAGGGGCGGCAGCCACACCTGGTGGGCCGGTGGCCCCGAGTCCCGCAGCCGCTCCAGGGCGACGGACAGCAGGGTGGCGCCGCCGGGCGCGTCCGGGTCGGTCCGTACATGGCCGGTCCCGGACTCCCCCGGCTCGGCGGTCCCGTCGGGTTCGTCGGGCAGGGAGCGGGGCGCCACCCAGTCCGTCGTCCACGGGACGATCTGCCCGGCCGCACGCGCCCGCGCGACCGTGCCGCTCCGCTCGGTGTAGGGGCCGGAGACGTAGGCGGCCCGGAAGCGGGTCAGCTCCCCGACCCCGTCCTTGAGGTAGCCGCTGCCGGGCTGGGGCGGCAGCGAGTAGGCGTCCGGCACACCGAGCACCCCCCGGCTCTCCATGGCGGAGAACGTCCGCAGACCGATCCGGTACGACAGATGGCTCTCCAACTGGTGCATACGGCCCTCGTCGAGCCGCTGCGAAGCCAGCAGCAGATGCACGCCCAGGGACCGGCCCAGGCGGCCGATCATGACGAACAGCTCCATGAACTCCCGGTGCGCGGCGAGCAGTTCGCTGAACTCGTCGACCACCACGAACAGGCTCGGCAGCGGCTGCAGCGGGGCCCCGGCGGCGCGGGCCCGCTCGTACTCCAGGGCGGAGGTGTAGTTGCCGGCCGCCCGCAACAGCTCCTGTCGTCGCATCAGCTCACCGTGCAGGGCGTCCTGCATGCGGCCGACCAGGGCGACCTCGTCGGCGAGGTTGGTGATGACGGCGGACGTGTGCGGCAGGCTGTCCAGGCCGAGGAAGGTGGCACCGCCCTTGAAGTCCACCAGCACGAAGTTGAGGGTCTCCGACGAGTGGGCGAGGGCGAGGGCGAGGACCAGGGTGCGCAGGGTCTCGCTCTTGCCGGAGCCGGTGGCGCCGATGAGCATGCCGTGCGGGCCCATGCCGCCCTGCGCGGATTCCTTGATGTCCAGCACCACGGGCTGCCCGTCGGCGCCCACCGCGATCGGCACCCGCAGCCGGTCGGCGGCGCCGCGCCGGTCCCACAGCTCCTTGGGCTCGAAGCGGCGCAGGTCAGTGATGCCCAGCAACGTGGTCAGCTCGGTGTCCTGGGTCAGCGGCTCCGATGCGTCGCCGCCGAGTCCCATGCGGTACGGGGACAGCAGCTTGGCCAGTGCGGTCGTCGCGGCCGGTCCGAACCGGTCGGGGCGGCCCAGCGGCGCGGTCTGCTCCTGACGGTTGCGGTCGGTGCGCACCAGGCTCACCTGCCCGGTGTCCGCCGCGAAGTCCAGGCGCAGCGTGGTGCGTCCCGGCCGCCAGGTCAGCTCGCCGGAGAGGTCGAGGACGGTCGCGTTGCGGAACCCGGGACCGTCGAAACGGTGCCCGGCCGGCACCTGCCCGCCGTCCAGCACGATCACCGTGAACGGCTCCTCCCGCCCCGGCTCGGCATCCGGGTCGAAGGGCGGCCGTTCGGCGAACTCGGCGCCCAGCAGGTCCTCCAGGGCGCCGACCGAGTGCACCACCATCCGGGCCGGGCCCGCTGCGTCGGCCTCCTCGGGGTGCAGGGCGTGCGGCAGCCACTTGGTCCACTCCCAGGCCGCCCGGCGGTCGTCGGCCACGCAGAACGTGATCCACAGATCCTCCGGGGAGTGGAAGACGGCGAGTTGGGCCACCATGGCCCGCGCCGCCGCCCTGATGCGCTCCTCGTCGCCCCGGAACAGCACCCGTGACCAGGCCCGCAGCGACAGCGCGATGGGCTGGTCCGGGACGGTGCTGTAGGCACGGATGAAGCTGCGCAGCGCGTGCGCGGACAACGGCTCCAGATCCTCCACCGGCTTGGTGGACAACGGCGCGAGCCGCAGGCCCAGCCGCTGGCCGCCCACCGCCACGCGCACCTCCGCGAAGTCGTCGTGCCCCGGCCGGCGTTCCCACAGCCGGGTCGAGCGCACCATCGACGACAGGGCACCCGGTTCGGGATGCCGCCAGGCCAGCGCGGTCTGCTGCTGCACGAAGGCGCCCCGCACCTGCTGCCGGGTCTGCCGCAGATAGCGCAGGTAGTCGCGCCGCTCACCCTTGAGCCTGCGCTTGCGGTCGCCGGACCTGCGCATGACCTGGCCCAGCATCATCAGACCCGACGCGGTGAGCATCATGGCGATCGCGGTGTAGGCCAGCGTCGAGTTGCCGCCTCCCATCCGCAGGAACATCAGCATCATGGAGGCGGACATCATGCCCATGGGCAGGTAGTTCCAGATGACCGAGTTGTCCGGGACCACCTCCGGCAGAGTCGGGGGCTCCTGGAGACTCAGCTCTCCCTCGGGCATGTCCGGCGCCCGGCGCCGAGCCGGGCGGCGGTAGATGACCACGCTCAACGAACGGTCTCCTTCGATGCGGAATGCGGGGAAACGGGCCCGGCACCGGACGGTGGCCGGCGGCCGTCGTGTGGAGCAGTAGATTACGGCTGTTCAACTTCCCGTTCACCAACGGGAGTTACGCTCCCGCAGCCAATGACGGAACACGTGGTGAAGTGGCCCGCCGGACCCTGGTGTCCGGGCCGGGCGCGCCACCGCACACCGCTGTGGAGGACGATCCACCAGTGACCGACAGCGTGACGGCGGGCCTGTGCCGTATCACGGTACGTGCCCCCGCGAAGTCCATGGACCTGGCGGTGCCGGGCGACATACCGGTCGCCGAACTCCTGCCCACCCTCGTCGAGTTGGGCGGCGCGGACCTCGCCGAGTCCGGTCTCGAACACGGCGGCTGGGTCCTGCAGCGCGTCGGCGGCCGGCCGCTCGACGAGGAGGCCACCCTCGACGTCGCCGGGCTGCGCGACGGCGAGATCCTGTATCTGCGCCCGCGCGCCGAGGCCCTGCCCGAACCGCACTTCGACGACCTGGTCGACGGTATCGCCACCGCCATGAGCCGACGGCCGCACGCCTGGACCCCGGAACTGAGCCGGGTCGTCCTGATCGGCTGCGCGGTCGCGGCGCTCGGCGCGGGCCTGGCCGTGCTGGGCCTGCCCGGCCAGCAGCCGTGGCTGCAGGCGGGGGTGGCCTTCGGCGCCGGACTGCTGCTGCTCGCCGGGGCCGCCTCGGCGAGCCGCGCGGTCGGGGACGCGGCGACGGGTGCGGCGCTCGGCGTGGTGGCCGCCGCGTACTGGGCGTACGCCGGCTGGCTGCTGCCGGGAGGATCGCTGCACGGTGTCGGTGGCGCCGAGGTGCTCGGCTCCCGGCTGCTCGCCTCCTCGGCCGCCGGAGCCGGAGCCGCGGTCCTGGCGCTCGCCTCGGTGGCCGCGTTCACCCCGCTGTTCCTGGCCGTGACGGCGGTCGCCGCGGGAGGTGCGCTGCTCGGCGGCCTCATGATCGGCTTCGATCTGTCCGCGCGGG
Source organism: Streptomyces griseorubiginosus (assembly GCF_017614965.1). GTDB lineage: Bacteria > Actinomycetota > Actinomycetes > Streptomycetales > Streptomycetaceae > Streptomyces > Streptomyces griseorubiginosus_B. Next base: position 15,516 of record NZ_WVUG01000163.1, read on the forward strand.
ACGCGACGAGCATCGTCGTCCTGGCCACCGTCGTCTTCGGCGCGCTCGTACCTGCCTTGTCCTTCCGGTTGTCCGGGCTGCGCACCCCGCCGCTGCCGACCAACGCGGCGCAGCTGCAGCAGGGCATCGACCCGCACCCCAGCGCGGACGTGACCGCCCGCACCGAGATCGCCGACGGCTGGATGACCGCTCTGCTCACCGCCGCCGGGCTGGTCTGCCTCGGCTGCCTGGCCGCCCTCGTCGTCCCCTTCGGCCCGCCCGGAGGCTGCATGGCCGGGGCCCTGACGCTGCTGCTGGTCCTGCACGGCCGCGGCATGGGCAGTCTCTGGCAGCGGCTCGCCCTGATCGCCCCCGGTGTCCTGGGAGGCGTCGGCCTGGCCGTCGCGCTCGCCAGGACGCTCGACCCGGGGTCACGGCTGCCGTTGGTGGCCGGGCTGGCCGCGGTCGCCGCCGCCCTGGCCATCGCCTCCTGGACGGTGCCGGGGCGGCGCCTCGTGCCGTACTGGGGCCGCGCCGCCGAACTGCTGCACTCCGCCGCCGCGATCAGCCTGCTGCCGCTCGCCCTGTGGGTGCTCGGCGTCTACGGCTCGCTGCGGTCGCTGAGCCTCTGAGAGGGGAGCGCACGTCATGCAGAACCGCCGCGACCAGGTCCAGGCGCACCTGTTCACCATGGGACGGCTCACCTCGGGCCTGCTGCGCTCCGACCTCGACGCCCCGGAGAGCCCCGTCGGCCGTACCAACCGGGGCCTGGTCATGGGCGTCCTCGTCGCACTCCTGGTCTCCGCCGGAGCGTTCGTCTTCGGCCTGATCTCCCCCGGCGGCAGCGGCACCTGGCAGTCGCCGGGCAAGCTGATCGTCGACGCCCGGACCGGCGCCCGGTACCTGTACGCGGACGGCCGGCTGCGCCCCGTACGCAACTACGCCTCGGCGCTGCTGCTGGTCGGCTCGCAGAAGCTGAGCACCACCACGGTCGGCCACGAGACGCTGCGGCACGCACTGCGCGGCCCGGCGGTCGGGTTGGAGGGGGCACCGGACACCCTGCCGGACGGCGGCGACCTGACGGCCCGTCGCCCCTGGCTCATCTGCTCCACGGACGCCTCGGCGGCGCGGACGACGCTGGCCGTCGCGTCACCGGTCGCGGAGTCGGGAGACCCGCTTCCGGCGCATGAAGCGGTGCTGGTGAGGGGACCGGACGGGAACCGGTACCTGGTGTGGCGGGGCAGCAGGCTGCGGATCGACGCCGCCGGAGGGGCACTGGAGAGCCTCGGCTACGGGACCACGGCCGCACGTCCGGTCTCGGCGGCCTTCCTCAACGCCCTGCCCGCCGGGCCGGACCTCACGCCCGCGACCGTGCCGGGAACCGGGGACGCCGGCCCGTCCCTGGGCGGCATGAGCACCAGGATCGGACAGGTCTTCGAGACCCAGGTACCCGGCTCCGCCCCCCAGTACTACCTGCTGCGCCAGGAGGGCCTCGTCCCCCTCACGGCCACCCGGGCGGCGCTGCAGCTCGGCGCACCCGACACGGTCCAGAAGGCGTACGGCGGCGGCACCGCGGCGGCCCGGCAGGTGCAGGCGGGGGCGCTGGCCGGCCACTTCGCTGCCTCGGTGGACGCCGATCGCAGCGCCCTGCCGACCTCTCCGCCCGATGTCACCGGTGTGCCGGACGGGTCCGCGGTCTGCGCGAGCGTCTCCCCCGGCACGGCGGCGGGTGCGGAGGTCCGCGTCGACGTCCGCACGGTAGCCGTCTCCGAGCTCGCCTCCGCCGTGGCGCGGACGGGCGGGCCCGCAGCCGGCGCCGGGGCGTGCCTGTCCCTCGACGCGGTCGCCGTGGCCCCGGGCTCAGGCGCCCTGGTCCAGGCGCTCAGCGCGGGCGGAGGCGATGTCGACGGCAGCACGTACCTGGTCGGCGACAGCGGCGCGAAGTACCGGGTCCCCACGGACGAGGACCTCGGCGCGCTCGGCTACTCCGCCGGCGAGATCACCCGCGTCCCGGCGCTGCTGCTCGCGATGCTGCCGTCCGGCCCCGACCTGGACGCCGACGCGGCCGCGCGGGGCCATGTCACCGCATCTGGGAACGGGTGCGCGGGGACGAGCGGTTGAGGGGAGGGTTCGGCCGCGCCCCCGGCGGGACGGACGTCCGTGGTTACCGGGAAATGAATTCTCAACTGGGCCCGGAGCTAAGCGAGTTGAGAAATGGTATAGGTGTTCATGATCCGACTACCGGTGCGGCACAAGCGAGTTGGGGCCCGCACCGATGGTCCGGCTGTCGTCCCGACCGATGAAAACAGGAGGCGCCATGTCCCAGATGAGCCCCGAGATGAACAGCGGCCAGCAGTCGTCGGTGGCATCGACCCGCAACGGCATCATGGCCCTGGAGTCGGCATACAGTTCGATCCTCCGTTCGCTCCAGGACGTCGAGAGCACCAAGGACCACGTGGCGGCCACTTACAAGGGCACGGACGGCTACACCTACAAGACTCTGCTCGACCAGTGGGACGACCAGGTCAAGATCATTCTGACGAACCTCAGCGACATGATCGACAAGCTGAACCAGAGCCTCACCGCGCACCAGCAGACGCAGGGTTCCGCCCACGACGACATCGACCAGGCATACAGCGCCAGCGAGGCGGCGTTCGAGGCCCTCGCCGGATCGATCTGACCACTCTCGGCGGCCCGGCCCCACCGCCGGCCCGTCGGCTCCCCCACCTCCCACACTTCTTCACCAGGAAAGAGGACGCACCATGGACCCCATGGACGCCATGGCCGACGGTGTCATCCACGTCGAGTACACCCCTGCCTACAACGCCGCCGATGACATGGTGAACCAGACCCGGGCGATCGAGGGCACGCTGAGCAACCTCGAGGCGGAGATCCAGGACCTCAAGAACTTCTGGTACGGCGGCGACGCCGATGTCTACCGGGAGAAGCAGGGCAACTGGGACAACGCGATGAAAACCATGGAAGCTCTGCTCAACTCGCACGCCGGCCTGCTCAACGATGTCGTCGGCCAGTACAAGTACACCGAGCAGAGTCTCACCAACCTCTGGTCCGAGGTCACCATCGGCCGCTGACCGCCCGCCCGGCCGCGGCGCCACGCACCGACGCGGCGGCCGGGAGCCGGACCCGCGTGGGGCCCTCGCCCGGGCCGTACGCCGACCCCTTGAGAGGAAGAACCCGTGGCGGACCTCACCCACCTCGACTCTGCTGCCCTCACCGCGTTCGCGGACCAGGACGTCGCCGCGTTCCGGGACGATCTCAAGAAGCTCGACACCGACGCGGGGGCTCCCTCGATGAAGGGGCTGAGGGACGGCACGACGACCGCGGCGACCGAGGGACTGGTCAAACCGCTCGCGATCGGTCTGATGAAGGCGGACGCGGGCGGTCACATCGACGGCGACAACTTCACCAAGGCCGTCGGCAGCGGCATCGACGCGCTGGTCACCATCCTCGACCAGCACAAGCAGCTCTTCGAAGACATCGATGCCAACCTCCGGACCACCGTCAGCGACCTGCTGAAGACCCAGGGTTCGAACCTGGCGGAGATCAAGGCCGAGGACTTCATGAAGGACTTCTCCGACGTCGACGGCGACTTCGGCAAGTCCTCCGGCTCAGGCGGTGACAGCAAGCAGCAGTGACCGCGCTCCGGCCCGCGCACCCAGAC
>NZ_WVUG01000164.1 GCF_017614965.1 Streptomyces griseorubiginosus
CCTCTACACCGACACCGTCGCCGCGGAGTGCGCGGCCGCCGACGAGGACGCCCAAGCAGCTCCCGGCACCTGCCGCGCCCTCCTCTCCGACCTGCTCCCGGGCATCCCGGACGCCACCCACCCCCGCGACCTCTCCGAGGGCCAGCGCCTCACCCTCGCGCTCGCCGTCGTCCTCACCGCCCGGCCACCCCTGCTTCTCCTCGACGAACCGACCCGCGGTCTGGACTACGCGGCGAAGACCCGTCTCGTCACCCACCTCCGCGCCCTCGCCGCCGAGGGCCACGCGATCGTCCTGGCCACCCATGACGTCGAACTGGCCGCCGAACTGGTCCACCGGGTGATCCTGCTCGCGGACGGCGAGGTCATCGCCGACGGCCCGACCGAGGACATCGTCGTGTCCTCCCCCTCCTTCGCCCCGCAGGTGACCAAGATCCTCGCCCCGCAGAAATGGCTCACGGTCACCCAGGTGAGAAACGCCCTGTCAGGCGCCCGAGTGAGAGACGCCCTGTCATGACGAACGCCATCCGCCTCGGCCCCCGCTCCCTCACCGCCCTCGCCCTCACCTCCACCGTCGGCGTCGTCGCCTTCGGCTGGCCCTTCCTCGCTCCGCCGGACTCCACGCTCGCCGCCCACGCCCAGGACGCCCCCTGGCTCTTCGCCGGTCTGCTCATCCTGCTCGTCGCCGTCGTGGCCGCGACCATCGCCGAGTCCGGCCTCGGTCCGAAGGCCGTCGCCATGCTCGGCGTCCTCGCCGCGACCGGCGCCGCCCTGCGCCCCCTCGGTGCCGGAACCGCCGGTATCGAGCCGATGTTCTTCCTGCTGCTGCTCAGCGGCCGCGTTCTGGGCCCCGGCTTCGGCTTCACCCTCGGCTCGCTGACGATGTTCGCGTCGGCCCTGCTGACCGGCGGTGTCGGCCCCTGGCTGCCGTTCCAGATGCTGGCGATGGGCTGGTTCACGATGGGCGCGGGGCTGCTGCCGGGCCCGGACCGCCTCAGGGGCCGTACCGAACTCGCCCTGCTCTCGGCGTACGGCTTCCTCGCCGCCCTCGCCTACGGCACCGTCATGAACCTCGCCGGCTGGCCCTTCATGGGCGCCCTGGCCTCGGGCATCGCCTTCGACCCGCACGCGGCCGTGCCCGCCAACCTGGCCCGCTTCGTCGCGTACTGTCTGGCGACCTCCCTCGGCTGGGACCTGGGCCGGGCGCTCGTCACCGTCGTCCTCACGCTCGCCCTCGGTCCCGCCGTGCTCAAGGCGCTACGCAGAGCCACCCGCCGGGCCGCCTTCGAGACCGCCGTCACATTCAAGAGCGGTTGAGCGGTGAACCGAACCACATGACCCAGATCACTCACTACCCTACCTAGTAGGGCATATCGGACGCCGTGAGCATGCCATAACCGCCTCCGACCTGCATGTTGAGATCCAAGTCACAGGGATCACGTACCCCCCACATGCGGCCACAACTAGTAAAAGCGGTCATTGCAGACACCCTCCGAGCCTGTTTCTCTGGACGGCGTCGCACGGCGCCGACAAGCCCCCGGGCCTCGGCGCCGACGCATGACCGCGACTCCCTGTCCCCGAAGAAGAGGTTCCTCGTGTTCGTCTCCCGCCTCGCCCGCCGCATCTCGCCGAAGAAGGCCCTCGCCTCCGCCGCCGTGGCCGCCGCCACCACCGGCATGGTGCTGACCGCGGCGCCCGCCCACGCCGCGACCGCCGACTCCGTGAGCCAGGCCAAGGCGATCGCGCACAGGATGATCCCGAACGCCGCGCAGTACAACGCCTTCAACAACATCGTCGCCCACGAGAGCGGCTGGAACGTCACCGCGACCAACTCCTCCTCCGGCGCCTACGGCCTGGTCCAGGCCCTGCCGGGCTCGAAGATGGCCTCGGCCGGCTCGGACTGGAAGACCAGCGCCAAGACCCAGATCGAGTGGGGTCTGCAGTACATGAACTCCCGCTACGGCAGCCCCGCCGGCGCCTGGGCCTTCTGGCAGGCCAACGGCTGGTACTGATCCCGTATGCCGTCGAAGTACCGCACCACCTGGGGCGCCGACACCGCGAACGACCCGAAGTGGTCCACGGCCCCCTGATCGACGACCCGCACCCTCGCTCCCTGACCTGCGAGGGTGCGGGCGCATGTGCGGGCGTTGCCGAAGGGCACGTCGGTGTCCTTGTCACCGGCGTACAGCCGCACCGGAACCACCGGTTTCCACGCGCAGGTGTGGTCGGCCGCGCGCATCGCGGTGAGGAGAGCCCCGGTGGGGTGCTGGAGTCGCTCGTAGGCGGCCGGCGTGAGCAGCCGCTTCACCGTCGGTGCCAGCTGAGCGAGCACGTCGTCCTCGTCGTGGTCCCCGTCGTAGAGGGACTCGACGCGGTCGGCGTAGGGCTCGCGGAACACCTCGCCGGGGGTGTCGTAGAGGTGGTGCAGACGGTTCTGGGCCACCAGCCAGTACGAGATGTAGAGGACACCGCTGGTGTCGTTGACCCGGCCGTCGAACAGGGCCGGCATCTCCGTGCCCTCCAGGTCGTACGGGCCGCTGATCGGGGCGAGCGCCTTCAGACGGAAGTGCTGGTCGGCACCCTGCGACAGGGCCTTCCCCAGCGCCATCGCCACCTGGCCGCCCTGCGAGAAACCGGTCGCGTAGAGGTTGCCGTTGAGCGGGCGGCCGAGCCCCGCCGCGGCCGTCCGGGCCGCGCGCAGCATGTCGAGGCTGGCGGTGACGGAGGATCCGGTGTCCATGTACGGATGCGGGCCCGGCCCCTCACCGAGGCCCAGATAGTCGGGCGCGGCGACCGCGCGCCCGGCGCTCGCGTTCAGATACGACGGCACCCGGTTGAGGTCCTCACCCGCGGAGGGCGCGTCGGTGCGCTTGACCATGGTGCCGTGGGTGTCGGAGACGACGTCGAGGCGGTGCGCCCCGCCCGTGGGGAGGGTGAGCAGGCCGGTCGCGGTGGTCGGATTCCCGTACGGGTCCACCGTGCGGTACGTCAGCCGGTACGCCCGTACTCCGTACCGCACCGAGTCCGCGACGATGTCCCGCTCCTTCATGTACCGCCGCACCAGCCCGGCGTCATACCGGGCGAGCGGCGTGACGGCGACCAGCTCACCCCGCCGCACATGCTGCTGCTCACCGGCGACCGCGGCCGGGGCCACGGCGAGCCCGGCGAGCAGCAGGGCAGCCGCTCCGGCGAGCCCCCGCCACGCTCGCCAACTGGTCCGAGTTTTCCGTGATTTGCGCGTCCCATCACTCAAGTGACCGACGCCACGGACGTACGCTGCGCGTCGACATCCGAGAGCCCCCGCGCCCATGGTGGGGTGCACCCCGCCCGTCCGGCCGACCGGAACAGGGTCTTTCCGCGAAAACCGTGCTGTTGCTTGCACATCTGATATAGCACCTCCCACATCACCTCAAAATGGAAGGCGCCATATCGGCCCTTTCGGCAGCTACTGATTGGTCGCAGTCACCACGCCTTCAAGGTGGGCCACGTCCCGATATCCGCCCTTGTCTCACTCCGACTCCCGGATTTTCCCCACAGAAAGCACCCGGAACATGGACACAGCCTAAGGGCACGTTCTTCTGCGTGCCCTTAGGCTGTCGGCAGCGTCGTAGTGCGTGCAGCAGATCGGGACTCTCCGCGGCGAGGTTGTCCTCGGCGAGGGCGTGCGGGGGCAGACTGTCAGGTGCCGTCGCGCAGTGAAATGCGCGCCCACTCCAGGCCCGGCACGTGGAAGCGGGCCCCTTTGTGTTCGGCAAGCGCCTCGAACTCCCATCCCTCCGTGCCCGGCTCACCGATGCTCGTCACGCTCCACGGCCCTCCGAGTGCCCAGGCCACGCGCAGCGCCTCGAACGTCATGTCGGCGACGGACCCCGGTGGAATCGAGACCGGCAGCCGAACATCCTGTAGCCCGGGATCCTTCCAGTACCGTTCCCCTGCGGCCTCACCGAGCGGCAGGGGGCACAGTTGCCGAATCTTGGAGAGAACCTTGTCCAGCGCCCTGTCATTGTTGACGCGCAGGAATACCTTCAACTCGGCATGCATAGTCATTGATCCACCCTGTCAAGGCGCCTCCCGTGCCGGTCAGACACGGGAGGCGCCGCCGTTCTGAATGCGCAAGCAATTTACTTGTGCGTGATTCTCCCGTTGAGAGAGACGTTCAGGTGGCTTCCATCCCGACTAGCCCAGCCGAGTTGCGCCCTGCCCTGGCGACTCAGCTGAACGTCCCACTCGAACGGCTCACCAGGGGTCCGAGATGGCCCCTTCTCCCAGATATTGCCGAACTTGTCGATGAATCCGCCCTTCGGAGCCCTGGGCAGCCCCGCGCTGATAGACGTTCCCGATGGGGGAACATATCGAATGCGTCCCCGGATAGGCAGTTGGGCCCTCTTGATCAGACCCTTCATTCCGGTCTGGACTACGTCCCGCCCGAGCACCTCGGCGCCCTCGGCCGCAAGGCGCTTGCCCCCGCCCTCGATCGGGAATGGCACCATGGTCGCGTACAACCCGACGTTGTACACGGTCGGGCAGGTGATCTGGGCGCCGCTGAAGTAGCTGTAGGTGCCGAAGGTGAGGCCGTCGAGGAAGCCCAGGCTTGCCTGGCCGGTGGTGTTGATCAGGCTTCGGGTGGCCGTGTCGGAGAAGTTCTTGGCAGCCTGGACCGCAGGTGGCTTCGTCGCGCTTTCTCGGTCTTCCTTCGCGCAGTTGTTGTTCCAGCCCCAGTTGCCGGTGAACACGTCCTTCAGCTGGGTTGTGATGCTGCACATGCCACTGGGGTCGGTGTACACCGTGGGTGCGTCCTCGGCGTAGGCGTAGGCCGAGGTGTAGGGGCTGTTGCGGTCCGGAGTCAGCGGGTCGGTGCTGGTGAAGCGTCCGGTGGTGGACGTGTATTGGCGGGCGTGGAGGTCTAGGTTGCCAGTGGTGGTTTCGTAGCGGGCGCCGGTGTAGGCGGGGGTGCTGGTGGGGGCGCCGGTGGTGACGGTGTTGAGAGTGCGGGTGCCGTAGGGGTCGTAGCTCCAGCGCTGGTAGAGGGTGCCGGTGCTGCCGGTGACGTCGACCGGGGAGCCCTGGGTGTCGTGGTGGTAGAAGAAGAGAGCGCCGGAGCTGGTCTTGGTGGCGGTGGGCTGGCCGAGTGGGTCGTAGCGGTAGGACTGCTTGACCGCCCCGGTGCTGTCGTATTCGGTGGCCAGCTGCGGGGTTGAAGCGTTGAGGTCCCAGTCGAGGCGACCCTGAACAGTGCCTGATTTGCTGGTGGTGAGCTGGTTGCCGGTGGCGTCGTGGGTGTAGGTGTAGCTGGTGCCCGCCACGGTTGCGGCGGAGATCTGTCCGGCGAGGTCGTAGGTGTAGGTGTCGGCGCCGGCCTTGGTCTGGTTGCCCTCGCCGTCGTAGGCGTAGGCGGTGGTGGTGGAGCCGGTGGTGCTGGACATCAGCTCGTCGGCGTCGTCGTAGCTGTAGCTGGTGCTGGTGGTACCGAGGGTCGAGGTGAGCCGGTTGCCGACCCTGTCGTAGGTGTAGGTGGTGGCGCGGGCGGCGGGGCAGCCCACGTCGGTGGGCCGGGGGGCGCAGCCGGACGCCAGGCGACCGTGGCTGTCGTAGGTCAGGTCCCAGCCGCCGCTGCCGACGCCCGTGCGCGAGACGTTCACGTGGATTGGAAGACCGCCGGGGGACAGGGTGAGGGATGTGCTGGTGACGGTGGTGCCGGCCTTGGCGGAGGTGACTCCGGTAAGGCGTCCTAGGGTGTACTGCCGGGTCTCGGTCTCGGTGTTGGGGAGGGTGGTGGTGGTCAGATTGCCTGCTGCGTCGTATGCGTAGCTGGTGGTCTTGGAGTCGGCCGTCATGGTCTTGGTGCGGCCGTCGTCGTCGTAGGTGTAGCCGATGGTGTTGCCGTCGCCGAGGGTGCGGCTGAGCATGTGGCCGGCAGCGTCGTAGGCGTAGGAGTAGCCGCGGCTGTTCTTGAGCCGTCCGTCGGCGTAGTAGCCGAAGTCCTCCGACAGCACGCCGTTGTTGCGCAGCGTCATGCGGCCCGCCGCGTCGTACTGGTAGCTGACGTCGGGCGTGGAGTCCGAGTAGTCCGTCTTGGTCAGCAGGTCCCGGGCGTCCCAGGTCTGGCTGGTGCTGCCGCGCGGTGTGGTCGTCTTGCTGAGGTTGCCGTCGGCGTCGTAGGCGTAGGAGGTCTTCCGGCTCAGCGGATCGGTGACCGACGTGAGGCGGCGGGCCGCGTCGTAGCCGTAGGTGGTGATGTGGTTGTTCGCGTCGGTGCGCGTCTTGACGTTGCCGGCCGCGTCGTAGGTGTAGGAGGTAGCGCCGTCGTAGAAGGCGTTCACCTTGGTCAACCGGCCGAGATTGTCGTATCCGTAGGTGGTGACCCGGCTCTCCGGGTCACGGGTCCAGGTGATGTTCCCGTTCGCGTCGTAGGTGGTGTCGGTTTCCGCACCGGCCCCGTCCCAAGTAGCTGTCTGATAGCCGTCCGGGTTGTACTCGTACCAGGTCGTGTAGTTGTCCGGAGGGGCGCCGGCGGCGTTGCCGCGGGGGTCGGTGGTCGACGCGAGACGGCCGTCGTCGTCGTAGGCATACGTCGTCTTGTTGCCGAGCGGGGTTTTGACCGAGGTGCGGTTGCCGTCGGCGTCGTAGCCGTAGGTGGTGACCTTGCCCAGCTGGTCCGTGACCGTCAGCGGCAGGTTGGAGGGCGTGTAGGTGTACTTGGTGACCTTGGTCAGCGGGTCCGTGACCTGGGAGACGTTCCCGTCGCCGTCGTAGGCGGTCACCGTGACGTCCTTCATCGGATCGGTGACCTTGGTGGGGCGACCGAAAGAGTCGTACTCGGTCGTCGTCAGTGCCCCCGTCGGGTCCACGGTCGAAGTCCGGTTCCCGTCGGCGTCGTAACCGTAGGTCGTGGTGTACTTCGAGGGATCCACGCCCGCAACGTTGCCGTTGGGCGGAGTGGTCGAGACGAGGCGGCCCGCCTTGTCATATCCGTAGGTGGTCTTGCCGCCCGTCGCATCCGTCTGGGAAAGGGCGTGCCCGGCTGCATCGTAGGTCGTGCTCTCGGAGGAACCGTCGGGAGCGGTCACCGAGGTGACCCGGTTGGACGTGTCGTAGGCGTAGGCGGTGACACCGCCCGCGGCATCCGTGACCTTCGTCTGATTGCCGTTCGCGTCGTACTCGTACGAGGTGACGTTGCCGAGCGGGTCCGTGACCTTCTGCAGGCGGCCCGCCGAGTCGTATACGTATGTGGTCCTGTACGACGCCGGGTTCGCGCCGGAGACGTTGCCGCGGGGGCTGGTGCTGGTGAGCAGGCGCCCGGCGGAGTCGTAGGTGTACGTCGTCTTCGCGCCCGACGGCTGGGTGCGGCTGGTCAGGTTGCCCTGGTCGTCGTAGCCGAACGAGGTGACCTTCCCACGCGGAGAGGTGGCCGTGTCCACCCGGCCCGCCGCGTTGTACGTGAAGGACGTCTTGCCCGCCGGGCCGTCCGCCGACTTCAGGTGCTGGTTCGCGTCATAGACGTACGACGTCTTCGCGCCGCGCCCATCCGTGTACGAGGTCACATTGTGTGACGTGTCGTACGTCCAGGACTCACTCACCCCGGCGCGGGTCCGGCTGAGCATGTCGCCCGCGGAGTTGTAGGTCATGACCGTGTCCACGCCCAGCGGGTCCGTGACATCGGTGAGCCGCAGCTTCGCGTCGTACTGGTACGAGGTGATGTTGCCGAGCGGGTCGATACGGTTGCGCAGCACGCTTCCGCTGTAGAGGTCCGACCAGATACCGCCGTTCGCGTCCTGATAGTCGGTCTCCAGGGGCGCCCGGGAGAACGTGGTCGTCTTCCCGTCGGCATCGGTCTGATGGGTGACCAGGCCGTTGTCGTCGTACTCGGTCCGCATCACTTTCTGGCCCGCCGGGTCGGTGATGCTGGTGAGCAGACCGTTGTCGCCGTAGCCGTAGACGAAAGTGCCACCGTCGGTACCCTTGACGGACGTCAGCAGACCGTTGTCATAGCCGTAGGCGACGCTCTGGCCACCAGGCAGGTCGATCTTCTGCAACAGATGGCTTGTGGGATCGACGGTCAGCTTGATCTCGTGACCGCCGGCATCCTTGACCGTCGCCAAGTCGGTGCCGGAGTACGAAAACGACAGCCCGGCGCCGGCGGCGTCCTGCCAGCCGGAAAGCTTGCCGCTGCCGTCGAAGGTGAGCTTCTCGCGACCGCTGGTCGTCAACGTGAACCCACTGCCGCCCGAGCCGGTGAGGGCCGCCGTCACTCCGAGAGAAGATGCGGTGTAGACGCCGGAAGTCGCGTCCTTGGCGAAGGTGATGCGCGCCCCGCTGTCGGCGACGTAGACGGCCTTGGTGGACGAGACCAGGAGGTGCGCGTCGTACGGGGAGGACCAGCCTCTTCCCAGCATTCCCGACGTGGTGTTGTTCGACGAGTACGTCCGCCGCATCGAAAAGGCCACACCCGGTGCCTGAACCGCGGCATCCACCGCGGACTCGGCCTGTGCCCCCGTGGCCGTGTTGACCGGATCACCGAGGTAACCCTGGAACGGCATCCTGCCCGTGGTGTCCAGACAGCCACAACCGTAGGTCTCGCTCTCGGAGACGTTGACCGGCGGGCCCTGGGCGACGATGGTCGGCGACTTCGCCTCGGCGCTCCAGCCCGTGGCGCAGCCTGTCCCCTGCGGGTCCGACTGCGTGCCTGGGTCTGCGGAGACGGAGACCTTCAGGTAGTAGCCGACACCCAGCGTCAGAATGGTGGGGTCGTCCCATCCCATTCCGCTTACCGGGGTGGGGTCGGACGCGTATGAGTGGCAATCCTGTTTGATCAGCTTGTTGTCCGAAGCCCGGTACAAGGCCATATGGAAGGACTTGGAACCTGCCGGATTGTCCCACTTCACGTCTCCCCACTCGACAGCAAAGCCGAACCAGTCATGCGGGGCTATCCTCAGGTTCGACGGAGCGGCAATGGCGGCGGCGGCACTCTCGCCCGCCGTGCTCTTCACCTTCGAAGAAGAGCCGCTCCGCGTACTGCTCTTGGCACTGTCTTTTGCGGTTCCCTTGCCCACCAGCCTGCGGCCGCCCGGCAGCGCCTCCATCATTCCGGCACTCTTCGGGGTTCGCAGCGCCGCCACCTGTGCACGACGCTGCTTCAGCGTCATCGGGTTGACCGGCTTCAGCGGCTTGGACTTCCGCGCCACCGCTCCGCGTGCCACCGCGCCCTGCGTGGCCGACACCGTGCCGCCCTGGGCCGCCGCCACGGGCCCCGCTGACAAGAAGCCTCCGCCCAACATGGCCATAAGGGTCGCGAGAACGACCAGCGGTCGAGCGCTTAAGAAGCGTCTCGCTGTGCTTTTCTTTCGCATCCGGATTTTCCCCCGTTCCGATCTTTTCCGACTGACACCGGCGAAGATTCTTTCGGGGGTGGCGCGAACCTGTCAATGGGCCATCGAGTGCCGATTACACGTCATGGAGGCGTCTGCGTGATGGAATTGAACAGTCCAACCACGGGCAACGGGAGCATGAATGACCAGTGATATTCAGGTCAAAAAAGGAAAAGAACCCGAGGCGCGCGGACTGCGGCTCGTGGTTGTCCTGTTGGGGCTGACCGTGGTCAGCGGGCTGATCGACGCGGTGAGTTATCTGGGGCTCGGCCATGTCTTCACCGCCAACATGACCGGGAACGTGGTCGTCCTCGGGTTCGCGGCGGCCGGGGCGCCCGGCTTCTCCGTGCCGCACACCGCCACCTCGCTGCTGTGCTTCCTGCTCGGCGCGGTGGCCGGCGGCCGGGTCGCGCGGTGGCGGGGCGAGGGCTCGCGCCGTACCTGGGCGCGGCTCACCCTCGCCGCGGAGGCGGTCCTGGTCGGCGCCTCCGCCGCCGTCGCGTTCGCCGCGCCGCACGCCACCGCCACCGTCTACGCCGTGATCGCCCTCACGGCCTTCGCGATGGGCCTGCGCAACGCCACCGTCCGCAAACTCGGCATCGCCGACCTGACGACGACCGTCCTGACCATGACCCTCACCGGTCTCGCCTCCGACTCCCGCGCGGGCGGCGGCTCGGGCGGGCGCTCACCGCGCCGCAGCGCCTCGGTGGTCGCGATGGCGGCGGGCGCCTTTCTGGGCGCGTGGCTGGTCCTCCACCACGGCCTGGGCATCCCGCTCCTGATCGCGGCGCTGACGGCGGGGGTGCTGGCGGTGGTGGCGTCGGGACGGGAGTAGCCGGTCAGCCGAGGTCCACCGGGATCCGGTGGTCCGGTCGGCCGTCCTTGGCGAGGATCCAGTGGTCGTCGGCGACGGCCCGGTACAGCCGCATCCCGGAGTCGCCCCGCACGTCGTCCAGCGTCCAGGCCCGCCCTCCGTGCCCCAGCGAGCGGCGGGAGAAGACCTCCATGGCGCGCCCGGCCGCCTCCGCGTCGACCACCTCCTCCGCGACGGCCGACATGTACACCCCCTGCCCGGTCCCGATGGCCGCCGACGAGTCGAACACCGAGATCCCCACCTGCGGCCGTACCGCGATGTTGTGAGAGTGCCGGGCCTCCGGCGAGGAGATCCAGAAGAAGGTACGGCAGTCGTCGTGCGCGAAGTAGACCGGCGAGCTCCAGGGGCGCCCGTCCGCGTCGGCGGTGGCGAGCACCAGGTACAGGGCGCCGTCGACGATCTCGCGTACGGTCCCGGCCCCGCTCATCGGCCCCTCCGGCGGTAGGTGAGGCCGAAGTCCCGCTCCCACTCGCCCGAACCGTCCGCCGCGCCCCTCTCCCAGGCGCCCGAGATCGTGGCGCCGTCCTCGCCGAGCCGCCCGACATACCGCTGCCGGAAGGCGAGCGGTGTGAAGTCCGGCTTCTCGCGCAGCAGCTGCCACACCCCGTCGGCGAAGGTCATGGCGTACACGCGTACGACGCCCCGGGAGTCGTAGTAGTGCTGGGTGTAACCGCCCGTCTCCGGGTCCACGGCGATCACCGACAGGCTGGCCGGCGCGGGGCTCGGCGCCTCGCTGCGCTGGACGAGGAACCGCCCGTCCAGCGTCCACTCGAAGACGCAGCGCCCGGGTGGCGCCTCCATCCCGGGGAAATCGGCCTCCACCACCCACTCACCGACCAGGACGTCCAGCCGCCGTTCCAGGGCTTCCCGCTCTGCCGTCGCGACCACCGCGACCACCTCCTCAACCAAGAGGAAGACACCACCGGCCGACAAAACTCATCGGTCGGCGAGCGTGAGCCTGGCCGTGTGCAGGCCGGTCTCCGCCGGATACCGGGTGCGGTTGCCGATCGTGTCGCCCGTCAGCGCACGCGGTACGCCGACCTCGAACCCCAGACCGCGCAGGAACCCCAGCCCCGGCTCCCATCCCGACGGGCAGGTGGCCGTCACGGTCCGCATCCCCCGCCCGGCCGCCTCCTCGATCAGCCGCCGCGCGACACCCGTACCGACCCCCGCGCGCCGCACGTCCGGGGCGACGAGGAACAGCCCGACCGAACAGCTCCCCGCGTCCGGATGCCGGTCCACCAGATCGACGAGACCGACGATCTCCTCACCCCGGCACAGCACCAGCAGCCGCTTCTGGTCGACGTCGGCGCCCTCGGGGAGCGCGTAGTACAGGCTCTGTACGTCCGCCGCGAGCGCCGGCGCCCCGGTCGCCGCGACGAAGTAGTCCTCGCACGCCGCGAACAGCCGCGCCACGCCCGCCTCGTCCTCCGGCGTCAGCTCCCTGACCTCGATCTCGTCCATGCCTCACGAGTATCCCGAGATCTCGAACCACACCGTCTTCCCGCCCCCGGGCGCGGGCGCCACACCCCACTTGTCGACCACGGCCCCCAGAAGCAGCAGCCCCCGTCCGCTCTCCGCGTCCTCCCCCAATTCGCCGCGTGGACACGGAGGTTGCCGGCTCCCGTCGGACACCTCCACCCGGATACCCGCCGTCTGCCGCAGCACCAGCAGCACACAGCGGCGGTCCGGCACATGCCGTACGACGTTGGCGACCAGCTCGGTCACGGCCAGCTCGACGGAGTCGGTCAGCTCCGGCATGCCCCACTCCGCCAGCAACGAGCGGACGATACGGCGGATGTGACGGGCCGAATGCTCGCTCGCGGTGAGGCAGAGCCGGTAGGTGGGGGGAATTTGAAGTTCTCCCCTCCCTTCGCTTGCGCTCGGGAAGGGGATTCCCGCCTACATTGCTGCGGCAGGTTTGACGGTTTTACCCGCCCTGCGACCGCGCCTTCCGGCGGCCGGGACCTCCACGATGACGTGGCCGATCCGGTACAGGCGCACGATGTTCCGTGCTGCGTTCCAGTCAGCGTTCGCCGTCCAGCCGCAGGCGGGGTTCTTGCAGGCGAACAGTTCCTGGCTCTCTCGGCTGCTGGGGGTGGTGAACCCGCAGGCTGAGCACCGCTGGGAGGTGTGCGGGGCGGGGACCTGGACGAGCCGGCCGCCGTAGCGGGCGCTCTTGTATGTCAGCATCGTCACGGTCCGCCCCCACGCCTCCTGGGCGATGGCACGGTTGAGTCCGGCCTTCGCCCTGGCCCCGTTGTGCAGGAACACGCCTGGCTGCTCGAGGTCGGGCTTCGGCTGGGGGGCTTTGGTCATGCCGAGGATGTTGAGCCGTTCGACCACCAGCACGCCGTACGTGCGGGCGAGATACGTGGTGGTCTGGTGCTGCCAGTCCATGGCTCGTCGCGTGGCTTTTGCTCGGAGCTGCTTGATCTGGTCGTAGGTGTGCCGCAAACGCCTGGAGGCCATCTCCCCGCGTTTGCGGAAGCTCTTGCGGTGCGCGGCCTGCCGCTCCAGGCGCAGGAGCTTGGCCTTCTCCTTCGGGGTGAGCCACTTGTCGCGGTCGGCGGTGCCGTCCGGAAGGCGCGGCGGGCGGCCGTGGTCCTGGTGGTCCTGGTTGGACAGGGCCAGGGGGATGTTCACCCCGGCGTCGATGCCGACCTCCGGCCCCCGGTGGGGCTCGGGGACGCGGTCGAGGCTCTGCACGCGGAAGGCGATGTGCCAGCCCAGCGCGTCCTTGACGAGGCGGGCGCCGGTGATCCGGTTGTCCGTGTCCGCCCTCTTCCCGACCGGGAGATCCTTGGTCCAGCGGAAGCGGACCCGGCCGACCTTGGGAAGGTTGACCATGCCCCACCGGCGGTGCACCCGGACGATGTTCAGGTCCCGGCCCTGCGGAATGTCCACGGACATCGCGGAGCGGAACCGGCCCTTGTAGGCGGGCTCGCTGGCTCGGCCTTCCCAGCAGTTCACCCACGCGCGCAGGTAGGTCTTCAAGACGGCCTGCGCGGCCTGCGCGGGCAGCACGGCGAGGTAGTCGAGGTCCTTGCGGGCCTGCCGGATCGCCGCATCAGCGAGAGACAGCTTCGTGTCACTCTTCGGCGTCATCTGCCACCAGGGGTGCAGGCAGTTCCACAGGGTGCGGGCCGCATGCGCCTGATCATCGATCAGCCGGATCTCGGCAGGGGACAGCGCCAGCCGGGCACGGTGCCCGAACTGCCGCTTCACCAGACCGAGTTCGCCCATGAACGATCACCATACACTCTCGCCTTATATCACCACGATGGAACCCAAACCCTGACGTACGCACCGACCGTCACGTCGTCTACACCGAGGGGTACGGAAGCGGGCACCCAACCGCCAGCCCGGACACGGTCAAGGACTGCTCGCTCCGTTACGATCACCTTCAGGCTGCCGCGCTCTCCCTCAGGGACTCGGCGGAGTTGATCCGGCGCGTGATGGAGGAACGCTTTGGAGAGCAAGACGACTCAGTGGCGTAAGTCCAGCTACAGCGGCGACCAGGGCGGCGAGTGCCTCGAAGTCGCCGAACTGCCCTGCGCCACCGTAGCCGTACGCGACTCCAAGAACCCCGTCGGGCCGGTGCTTGCCTTCCGGCCCGACGTGTTTCGTCAGTTCATTTCCTGGGCCGGTGCCGCCACACCCGCCTGACGGCGGGATCTCCACTCTCTTCGGGCGAAGAAGAAGCGCAGGACGCCGACGGCCAGGAACATCAGGCCTATTCCGCCCCTGGCCAGGCCTCCGTCCGTGAAGAACCAGTAGAAGGCCAGGCCGGCGAAGCCCGCGCAGATGGCGATGACGAGCGGCTCGCGGATGTAGAAGGGCAGGACGCGGAGGATCAGGCTGATCAGCATCGGGCAAGAAGACCAGCCCGGTCCCCCGCCCGTCTACAGCCGCTGAAGGATCGTGCCGGTGGCGAGTGCGCCGCCCGCGCACATGGTGATGAGGGCGAACTCCTTGTCGGTGCGCTCCAGTTCGTGGAGGGCCGTCGTGATGAGGCGGGCCCCGGTGGCGCCCACCGGATGCCCGAGCGCGATCGCTCCGCCGTTGACGTTGACCTTCTCCAGGTCCTGTTCGAAGACCTGCGCCCAGCTCAACACCACCGACGCGAACGCCTCGTTGATCTCGACGAGGTCGATGTCCTTCAGCGTCATGCCGGCCTTGCCCAGCACCGCGCGCGTCGCGTCGATGGGGCCGTCGAGGTGGAAGTGCGGGTCGGCGCCGACCAGTGCCTGCGCGACGATCCGCGCCCGGGGCCGCAGTTTCAGGGCTCGCGCCATGCGCTTGGAGGCCCACATGATGGCCGCCGCGCCGTCGCTGATCTGCGAGGAGTTGCCCGCGGTGTGGATCGCGGTGGGCATGACCGGCTTCAGGCCGGCCAGCGCCTCCATCGACGTGTCGCGCAGACCCTCGTCGCGGTCGACGAGCCGCCACATGCCCTGTCCGGCGCGCTGCTCGTCCTCGGTGGTGGGCACCTGGACGGCGAAGGTCTCCTTCTTGAAGCGTTCCTCGGCCCAGGCGATCGCCGCCCGTTCCTGCGAGATGAGGCCGAGCGAGTCGACGTTCTCGCGGGTCAGACCGCGGTGCCGGGCGATGCGCTCCGCCGCCTCGAACTGGTTGGGGAGGTCCACGTTCCACTCGTCGGGGAACGGCTTCCCGGGGCCGTGCTTGGATCCCGAGCCCAGCGGGACCCGCGACATCGCCTCGACGCCGCAGCTGATGCCGACGTCGATGACGCCGGCCGCGACCATGTTGGCCACCATGTGCGAGGCCTGCTGCGAGGAGCCGCACTGGCAGTCGACGGTCGTCGCGGCGGTCTCGTACGGCAGGCCCACGGTCAGCCAGGCCGTGCGCGCGGGGTTCATGGACTGCTCGCCGGCATGGGTCACCGTGCCGCCGACGATCTGCTCTACCGCGTCGGCGGGGATGCCGGTGCGGCCGAGGAGTTCACGGTAGGTCTCGCCCAGGAGATAGGCGGGGTGCAGGTTGGCGAGTGCTCCGCCGCGCCTGCCGATCGGGGTGCGTACGGCTTCGACGATCACGGGTTCCGCGGCCATGGGGGATCCTCTCCTCCGGTACCCGCGCGGCGCGGGGGCGTCCCGGCCGGCCCCGCCACGCTGAACTAGTACGTGTTCTAGTTCTGAGTGCAGTCTGCTGACAGGGCGTCCCCAACCGCAAGGGTCGTGCACACAATTCGGGGTGCCGTACCCCTTGCCTCTTGTAGAACCCGTTACTACCTTCACGGCAAACCTGATGGTCCGTCAGAACACCGGCTGGAGTGAGTCCCCATGCCCTGTCCAGCTCTTCCCGACGGGTTCGACTTCACCGACCCCGATCTGCTGCACGCCCGTGTGCCCCTGCCGGAGTTCGCCGAGCTGCGCCGGGCCGAACCGGTCCGCTGGATCGCCCAGCCGGGCAACGTCGCCGGTTTCCAGGACGAGGGGTACTGGGCCGTCACCCGGCACGCGGACGTCAAGTACGTCTCCACGCACCCCGAGTTGTTCTCCTCGTATCTCAACACGGCGATCATCCGCTTCCACGAGAACATGGAGCGCGAGGCGATCGACGCCCAGCGGCTGATCCTGCTCAACATGGACCCGCCGGAGCACACCCGGGTGCGCCAGATCGTGCAGCGCATCTTCACGCCCCGGGCCATCCGGGCGCTGGAGGAACGGCTGCGCGAGCGCGCGGGGACCATCGCCGCGCAGGCCCGCGAGCGCTCCGGCCCCTTCGACTTCGTCACCGACGTCGCCTGCGAACTGCCCCTCCAGGCCATCGCGGAGCTCATCGGCATCCCGCAGGACGACCGGGCGAAGATCTTCGACTGGTCCAACAAGATGATCTCGTACGACGACCCGGAGTACGCGATCACCGAGGAGATCGGCGCCCAGTCGGCCGCCGAGCTGATCGCGTACGCGATGAACATGGCGGCGGAGCGCAAGCAGTGCCCGGCGAAGGACATCGTGACCACGCTGGTGGCGGCGGAGGACGAGGGTAACCTGAACTCCGACGAGTTCGGCTTCTTCGTGCTGATGCTGTCCGTCGCGGGCAACGAGACGACCCGCAACGCCATCACCCACGGCATGCACGCCTTCCTCACCCACCCCGAGGCGTGGGAGCTGTACAAGAGGGAGCGGCCGCAGACGGCGGCCGAGGAGATCGTGCGGTGGGCGACCCCGGTCAACGCCTTCCAGCGCACCGCGACCCAGGACGTGGAGCTGGGCGGCAAGCAGATCAGGAAGGGCGACCGGGTCGGCATCTTCTACGCGGCGGCCAACCACGACCCCGAGGTCTTCACCGACCCCGACACCTTCGACATCCTGCGCGATCCCAACCCCCACCTCGGTTTCGGCGGCGGAGGCCCGCACTACTGCCTCGGCAAGTCCCTGGCGGTCCTGGAGATCGACCTGATCTTCAACGCCATCGCCGACGCCCTGCCGGACCTGACCCTGGTCGAGGACCCGGACCGGCTGCGTTCCTCGTGGATCAACGGCGTCAAGCACCTTCAGGTGCGGGCGGGTTGACGATCTCGGGCCGGCGGCATCCCGGAGCCGCCGGCCCGTCCCGCGGATCTCGAGGGAGGCAGGAACATCCCCCCTACGCCCCGTTCCTGCCTCCCCCGAGGGCCGCGGCGCGGCGGGCCGTCCCCTACGCCGCCACCGCTCCCCCGAGGCGGGCCGTCCCCTACGCGGCCAGCGCTCCCCCGAAGAGCGGGAGATTGCGGATCACGCCCCAGGCGACCACCAGAGCCAACCACGCCCAGCCGGGATGGACCCGTGAGGGGGACCTGCTGCCGGTGACCGCGCGCAGCCATGCGAGGGCGCCGAGCGGCAGGAAGACGACCAGGAACGCGTTGTGGTCCAGCGCCGAAACGACATGGCCGTGGGCGAGTTCGTACAGCGCGCGCAGGGTGCCGCAGCCCGGGCAGTCGAGCCCGGTGAGGGCGTGGAACGGGCAGGTGGGGAAGCGGCCGGGATGCGTGGGGTCCCCCAGCGCCGCGGCGAGCGTCACGGCGGCCAGCAACCCGGCACCGAGCCATGCCTCACCGGCAGGGCGGGAGCGGAGCGGCCTCACGGCGCCGGCGGTTGCCCGTACGCGGAGGAGCCGCTGGACGCGACGCCGACAATGATCATGGTCAGCCAGAAGAGGAGACCTATCCCCACACTCACGAGGACGAGCATCCTGGCCTTCCGTGACGCGTCGGCCGCTCCCTGGAAGTCGCCCACCGTGGTGCTGGACCCGGCCTTCGCCGCGAAGACTATGGCGGCGATCCCGGTCGGCAGGAAACAGAAGAGCGTGACGAGGATGGACGGCACCAAATACGTCTGGGGCGGCGCCGCCGGTGTCGCGAAGGCGGCCCCCCTCCACCGGTCACCGAATGGCCGGCTCTGCCACGGCGACTGCTCCGGCGCCGTGGAGTGCGGCTGATTCGGCGGCTTCTCGAAGGGAGTTCCCCGCTCCCATGTCTGGGAGGCGTACGGATCCCAGTCCTCGTTGCCAGGGTGTGGTGGTGGGCGCTTGTCCGCCATGGCCGACTTCCCTCCTCCCCCCGCGCAGTGTCATTTCGGAATCCACATGGTGTTACGGGAATCCCAAGCCCAGCGCCCGTCGCGTGCATCCAGGTCCACTGCCTGCTTGTACGCCTGCTCGGGAAGATCAGGGGTGAAGGTGACCCGGCCGCCCGTCGGCATCTCGAAGACCAGGCCCCGGGGCGCCGGTTGGCCTTCCGCGGCGGGCTTCAACAGCCGCTGTGTGAACTTCTTCAGCGCCGCGTGGGCTTCTTCGGCGAATTTCCGGAAAAGGGTCCGCAGGAACGGCTCCAGCGCTCCGGTCGTGACGAGTACCAGTACGACGTCGGCTGCCCCTCTCCGCGTCGGAAGGAGCATGCACGTGGTGTCGACGCCCGCCGCGCGCAGCAGGTCCTGCCCCTCCTCGGCGGGACGGGAGGGGAGAGCCGAGGGCCAGAGGATCTCAACCTCGACGTCGGTCATGATGTGTCCCTTTCGGCCATCCAGTCGGGCAGTGACCAGCGCTCGACGACGCCGGTGCGGGACGCGGTCACCAACCCCTCGTCGTCGTCCAGGAATCCGGCCCCCACCGGCCAGCCGGAGATGTTCCCCACGAAGAACGCGGTCCCGGTGCGCAGGTTCCGTACGGCCGCCCCGCCCCCCTCGTCGGCGACGGCGAGCGCCGAGCAGTCGGCGGAGAACGCCAGTTGAAGGACGGACCGCCGGTAGCCCTTGCGCCACAACTGCCGGCCGTCCCAGCTCCAGAGCCGTACCTGGCCGTCGTGGCAGCCGGTGGCGATGAAGTCCTCCGTGTGGGCGAGACAGAGAACGGGCCGGGGATGCCGCCACTCCATGACCGTCCGCCCCTGTCCGTCCAACTCGCGTACCGGGCCGTCACTGCAGGCCACGACGACACCCTGGTCGCCGGGGGTGAAGCCAACCGGCCCGAGCGCGATCTTCTCGCCCGCCGTCCGCACCCGGGCGTTCTTCGCCCCCCAGACGGAGGCCGGAGAGACGGGCAGGTCCCGCACCCGGACGCCGTGTGTGTCGTAGACCTCGACGCGGTTCTCCACGGTCAGCGCGAGCCAGCGGCCGTCCGCGCTGAAGGCGAGGGAGGAACCTCTTCCCGCCACGCCGAAGACCAGCGCGGGCGTCTCGGTCTGCAGGTCCCACACGACGACCGTGCCGTCGTCGTGCCGACTGGCCACGTGCCGCCTCCAGGGGCTCCACGCGAGGCACATCGGGTGTCCGCCGTGAAGGGGCAGGCACTGGGCGACGGGGTCTCCCTTCCTGCCGTCGAGGACGCGGACCAGGCCGTCGTCGCAGGCCAGGGCGAGCAGGTTTCCGGGCCCTCGTACGAGGTGACCACAGGGGCCGGCCTCGGCGAGGACGGTCCTCCGTGGAGGCGGGGGC
>NZ_WVUG01000165.1 GCF_017614965.1 Streptomyces griseorubiginosus
CGCCCCTCCCGTCACCCCCCTCTTCCACCGCGAAGGTCCCCTCTGGCATCTGCGTTACGCGGGTCGTGACGTGCGGCTCCCCGACAGCAAGGGGCTGCGTGACATCGCCGTCCTGCTCGCCCGCCCCGGCACTCCCGTCCCGGCCGTGGAGCTGGCGTCGCCCGGGGTGTCCGGGGCGCCCGGAGAGCGGGTGGACGGCCTCCACGCCGAGGGGGACACCGGCGAGGTCATCGACGCCACCGCACGGACCGCCTACCGGCGCAGGCTGCGGGAGCTGGAGGAGGAGGCGCGGGACGCCGACGCCGCCGGGGACGCCGACCGCTCCGCCCGGATCGCCGTCGAGCGGGACGCCCTGGTGGCGCAGCTCGCCGCCGCGTACGGCATCGGCGGCCGGGTCCGTCGTACCGGATCCCCCGCCGAACGCGCCCGCACCGCCGTCACCGCGCGCGTCCGGGCCGCCGTACGCCGGATCGGCGAAGTGCATCCCGAACTCGGGCGGCATCTGGAGACCGCCCTGCGCACCGGCACCCTCTGCGTCTACCGGCCCGAAGACCCGCCGGCCTGGGAGCTGTGAGGCTCCGCCGCACATCGTGCCGCGCGACCTCACGCCTTCTGTGTCGAAGCGACCACGACGAAGGAAGGCGGACACCATGCCACGCACATCCAAGGCGGAGGCGGAGCTCCAGATGGACGAGCCGGTCATGGAGGGCCGGTACGCCCAGGTCGGGCCCTACACCGTCGGCTACGAGACCGTGAAGCAGGACATGGACCCCGCCCCGCTGTTCCGGGGTCTGCCCGACGACCGCTGCCAGTGCCCGCACTGGGGCCAGGTCCTCACCGGAAAGCTGGTCTTCCGGTACGCCGACCACGACGAGGTCTTCCACGCCGGCGACGCCTACTACGGCGCCCCCGGGCACCTGCCCCTCGTCTTCGCCGGAACCGAGATCGTCGAGTTCAGCCCCACCGCCGAGCTGAACGCCACGATGGCGGTCGTCGCCGGCAACCTCGAGGGAGCGCGGTCATGAGCACACAGACCGACACCCGCGTCAAGGAACTCGCGGAGCTCTTCGTGCGGTTCCTGGAGACCAACACCGCCCCCGACGGGCTGTTCACCGACGACGTCCTGCTCGATCTGACGGTCCCGCTGTGGCGGCTGCAGTCCCGGGGCCGCGACGAACTCGTCGCCTTGCGCCGCCGCAGTCACCCCTTCCTCGGCACGGTGCCCCGGTACCGGGTCGACCCGACTCCCACCGGCCTCGTGCTGGAGTTCGAGGAGAGCTGGGAGGACGGGCAAGGTACCTGGTACTGCCGGGAGTTGATGCGCGCCGAGATCCGCGACGGGGCCATCGGCGAGGCGTCCGTGTACTGCACGGGCGACTGGGATCCGGCGACGCAGGAGGCGCACGCGAGGGAGGTCAGCCTGCTGCGTCCGTGAACGCCCGTGGACCGTACGGTGGCTGTGAGAAGTTCGCCAACACGCTGAGAAGGCGCTGAGAATCGGCCTGGATGTGGCGTCCGTCATGGACAGTTGCCCGTGGGGGCCCGAAAGGTGGGGGAAACGGAAGGAGCACCTCACGTGGAGCACACCAGGGCGGCCGGCGCGACGTCCTCGGCCGCGCCTCTTCCCGAGGTCTCCGACCTGCTGGACGGCCTGCCACGTCAGCGCTGCGCGGCCACCGCACCCGCGGTGCCGGCACCGGTACCGGTACCGGCACCGCCGTCCCGGCCCCGCACCCTCCGTGTCCGGCGGGTTCTCCCCACCCCCACCGGCACGCCGTTCACCTTCGGTTACGCGGTGCTGCTGGCCGTCACCTCGACGATCGCCACCTGTGCCTCACCCTCCCTGCGCCACGCCCTCTACCAGGCCTCCAGCACGGACGTGGCGCACCTGCTGCGCACGCCCGTGCAGGTGCTGATCGCGAGTGCGCTGTGGGTCGCGGGCGGGTTCACCTCGCCGTACGTGATCTGCTTCCTGCTGGTGCTGACCGCGCTGGAGCGGCGGCTGGGCGGGGCGCGCACGGCGGTCGTCTTCCTGCTGGGCCACATACTGGCTACCCTCGCCACCGAGGGCACCGTGGGCGTCGCCGTGCTGGCCGGACATCTGCCCGACAGCTCGCTG
The DNA here is from genome assembly GCF_017614965.1 of Streptomyces griseorubiginosus. Taxonomy (GTDB): domain Bacteria; phylum Actinomycetota; class Actinomycetes; order Streptomycetales; family Streptomycetaceae; genus Streptomyces; species Streptomyces griseorubiginosus_B. The sequence continues at coordinate 2,120 of NZ_WVUG01000165.1, forward strand.
CACCGCCTGGACTACGGCATCAGCTTCGGCGTGGCCACCAGCGTGGGCGCCCTGGCGGGGCTGCTTCCGCCGTGGGTGCGCTGGCCGATGCTCACCGTCTTCGCCGGCATGCTCCTTGAGGACCTGAGCGCGTTCACGGACCCGATGACGGACTGGGGCCATCTGATCTCCCTGACGATAGGCATCACCACCTGGTCCCTGATCCGCCGCTGGCACCGCGAGCGGAGCGGGCAGCTCCAGCCCGCGTGACCAGCACACGAAGCCCTGTTGTCCCGCTCTGACCCAGCGTTCTCCCTCAGCCCTGATCCAGCGGTGTCCCCCCAACCCTGATCCAGCGTTGTCCCCCAGCCTGATCCAGCGTTGTTCCCCAGCCCTGATCCAGCGTTGTTCCCCGGCCCTGATCCAGCGTTGTCCCTCAGCCCTGATCCAGCCCTGATCGCCCACAGCGAACTAAGCGCGAACCCGGGAACATCCGCGGAGCGCCACGCATTGAGTCGGCATAGCTCAACTTGACTGCCGAAAGGGAGATCATGGCTTCGACGTCCACACCGCTCACCCTCCCAGTGCTGCCGCTCGACGACGAGGTCGTGCTGCCCGGAATGGTGGTTCCGCTGGACCTGAACGACGCCGACGTACGCGCAGCGGTGGAGGCCGCCCAGGCCGCCGCCCGCTCCGAGCCGGGCAAGCCCAGGGTGCTCCTGGTCCCGCGCGTCGACGGCACCTACCCCGGCACCGGCGTGCTCGGCACCGTCGAGCAGGTCGGCCGCCTCGCCGACGGTGACCCCGGCGCCCTGATCCGCGGTCGCGGCCGCGTCAAGATCGGCGCCGGCACCACGGGACCGGGCGCGGCGCTGTGGGTCGAGGGCACGCGCGTCGACGAGACCGTGCCCGAGCCGCTGCCCGGCCACGTCACCGAACTGGTCAAGGAGTACAAGGCCCTCGCCACCGCCTGGCTGCGCAAGCGCGGCGCCTGGCAGGTCGTGGACCGCGTCCAGGCCATCGACGACGTGTCCCAGCTCGCCGACAACTCCGGTTACTCCCCCTTCCTGACCACCGATCAGAAGATCGAGCTGCTGGAGACCGCCGACCCGGTCGCCCGCCTCAAGCTCGCCACCCAGCACCTGCGCGACCACCTGGCCGAGCAGGACGTCGCCGAGACCATCGCCAAGGACGTCCAGGAGGGCGTCGACAAGCAGCAGCGCGAGTTCCTGCTCCGCCGCCAGCTGGAAGCCGTCCGCAAGGAACTGCGCGAGCTGAACGGCGAGAAGGACGGCGAGGAGTCCGACGACTACCGCGCCCGCGTGGAGGCCGCCGACCTGCCGGAGAAGGTGCGGGAAGCCGCCCTGAAGGAGGTCGACAAGCTGGAGCGGTCCAGCGACCAGTCGCCCGAGGGCTCGTGGATCCGGACGTGGCTGGACACCGTCCTCGAACTCCCCTGGAACGAGCGGACCGAGGACGCGTACGACATCCAGGGCGCCAAGGCGGTCCTGGACGCCGAGCACTCGGGCCTGGAGGACGTGAAGGAGCGGATCACCGAGTACCTGGCGGTGCGCAAGCGCCGTAGCGACCGGGGCCTCGGTGTCATCGGCGGGCGCCGCGGCGGTGCCGTCCTCGCGCTCGTCGGCCCGCCCGGTGTCGGCAAGACCTCGCTCGGTGAGTCGGTCGCCCACGCCATGGGCCGCAAGTTCGTCCGCGTCGCCCTCGGCGGTGTGCGCGACGAGGCCGAGATCCGCGGTCACCGCCGTACGTACGTCGGCGCGCTGCCCGGCCGGATCGTCCGGGCGATCAAGGAGGCCGGTTCGATGAACCCGGTCGTCCTGCTCGACGAGATCGACAAGGTGGGCTCCGACTTCCGGGGCGACCCGGCGGCGGCCCTGCTCGAGGTCCTCGACCCGGCGCAGAACCACACCTTCCGCGACCACTACCTGGAGGTCGAACTCGACCTGAGCGACGTCGTGTTCCTCGCGACGGCGAACGTCCTGGAAGCCATCCCTGAGGCCCTGCTGGACCGTATGGAGCTGGTCCGCCTGGACGGCTACACCGAGGACGAGAAGGTCGTCATCGCCCGTGACCACCTGCTCCCGCGCCAGCTGGAGCGGGCCGGCATCGACGAGGGCGAGGTCACCCTGGAGGAGAGCGCGCTGCGCAAGCTCGCCGGCGAGTACACGCGTGAGGCGGGCGTGCGCAACCTGGAGCGCTCGATCGCCCGGCTGCTCCGCAAGGTGGCGGCGCAGCACGAACTGGGCGAGCGGGAGCTGCCGTTCACCATCAGGGACGAGGACCTGCGGGCCCTGATCGGCCGGCCGCACCACGTGCCCGAGTCCGCCCAGGACCCGGCCGAGCGCCGTACCGCGGTGCCCGGTGTGGCCACCGGCCTCGCGGTGACCGGCGCGGGCGGCGACGTGCTGTTCGTCGAGGCGTCCCTCGCGGACCCGGAGACGGGCGGCGCGGGCCTGACCCTCACCGGTCAGCTGGGTGACGTGATGAAGGAGAGCGCGCAGATCGCCCTGTCCTTCCTCCGCTCGCACGGCGCGGAGCTGGAGCTGCCGGTCGCGGACCTCAAGGACCGCGGCGTGCACATCCACTTCCCGGCGGGCGCGGTGCCCAAGGACGGTCCGAGCGCCGGTGTCACCATGACGACGGCCCTGGCGTCGCTGCTCTCCGGCCGTCTGGTCCGCACGGACGTGGCGATGACCGGTGAGGTCTCGCTGACCGGCCGGGTCCTGCCCATCGGCGGCGTGAAGCAGAAGCTGCTCGCCGCGCACCGCGCCGGGGTGACGACCGTCATCATCCCCAAGCGCAACGAACCCGACCTGGACGACGTGCCCGCGGAGGTGCTGGACAAGCTCGACGTCCACACCGTCACGGACGTCCGCCAGGTCCTGGAGCTGGCCCTCGCGCCCGCCACGAGCGACGCGGAGTCGGAGGTTCCGGCAGCGGCGTGACGGACGCTGCCGGACAGGCAGGGCCCGGGTCCCGTGAGGGAGGCCCGGGCCTTCGCCGTATGTCACGTCACCCGTTGGCCAAGGCCTGCACCCGGTCCAGCGCCCCGTTGAACCTGTCGTGGTCGCCGACGGTCGGGCCGGAGGAGGTGTACTGCCACATCGTGTAGTACGGCCATCCCGCGGGCAGCGTCCCCGGGTCCGACGCGTAGCGGGCGATCCACAGCGGATTGCTCGACCCGAACCCGGCGTAGTTGCCGGTGCAGTCGCTCCACCAGCTGGTGGCGGTGTAGATGACCGCGTCCCGGCCGGTGCGGGACCTGTACGTGTTCAGGAAGTCCGCGATCCAGCTCACCATCGCGCTCTGCGACTTGCCGTAGCACTCGGCGCCGTAGGGGTCCCACTCGATGTCCAGGGTCCCGGGAAGGGTCCTGCCGTCCGCGGACCAGCCGCCCCCGTGGTCGACGAAGTAGTTCGCCTGGGTCGCGCCGCCGGTGGTGTCGGGGGTGGCGAAGTGGTACGCGCCGCGGATCATGCCGACGCCGTACGAGCCGTTGTACTGCTGCGCGAAGTACGGGTTGGTGTAGTACGTGCCTTCCGTGGCCTTGGTGTAGGCCCATCTGACCCCGCTGCTCCACAGGGTCGACCACCCCACGTCGCCCTGGTGGCCGGAGACGTCCACGCCCTCGGTCTGAGCGACGGCGGTGGCGGCCGGAGCGCCGGCCCGGCCGTCGTGCGCCAGGACGCCCATGCCCATGCGGGCGGTGCCACGGGCGGGCTTCGTGGCCGCGTCGGCCGCGTCGGCCGGGCCGGCGAGGACGAGGGAGAGGGCGGTGAGCAGTAGTCCGGCGACGGCGAGGAAGAGGCGCCGGGGACGGACCGGTCCGGGTCTGTGCACGGGCATGGCGTGCCTCCGAAGGCTCGGTGATGCTCGGTGGGGGAGCGCTGAGGTGCCGGTGTGAAGGCCGCCGACGCTGGCGTGCGCATGCCAGTACGGCCCGGCAACGAAGCTACGCATGTAGAACCGGGGGTGTGAAGAGGGGCCGGAGGCTGCCGTTGGTCTAGCCCTGCGAAATACTGACGGAGCTGCGGTGACGGCGGGTTTTGGCGGAAACTTTCACGAACGGGAAACCGAGGCAGGGGCTGACGTGCACGAAGGTGTGAACGGGGACGAGATCCGGGGCTCGTCGGGGCTGACGTCGAGCGGTGCGGACCCGGAATACCTGTCCCTGGAGCGGGAGCTGACGATCCTGTTCCGGCGCGCCCGCGCCAACCAGGGCGAGATGGCCCGCGAGGTCCACCCCGACCTGGAGTCGGCGGCGTACGGCCTGCTCATCCGCCTGGACGAGTGTGGCCGCCAGCGCGCCACCGAACTCGCGGCGTACATCGGCGTCGGCAAGGCCACCATGTCCCGTCAGCTGCGCGCCCTGGAGGAGCTCGGGCTGGTCGCCCGCGAGCCCGACCCGGCCGACGGCCGCGCCTGGCTGGTCCACCTCACGGAGGAGGGGCACCGGCGGGTGACCAAGGTCCGCGAAGCCCGCCGCGCCCGGTACGTCAGCCAGCTCTCCCACTGGGACCGCGGCGAAGTGGCAGAACTGGCGCGGCTGCTGGCGCAGTTGAACCGCGGCATGGAGAAGTAGCCGGGGCGGACCGGGGCGCGGCCGGTGGTCAAGAGTGCGTCATGTGACACCGGCCGCTGAGAGGGCGGGAGCCGCCCCCCGTACCTAGGGAGTGACTCGAACGGCGACTCCCCCAGGAAGGCCAACCCCGTGATCCCGCACCGCATCGTCCTCGCTTCGGTCGCAGGTCTCGCATCCGCGTTCCTGCTGGCGGCGTGCGACTCCTCCACCGACGCCTCCGCCACGGCCCCGGTCTCCTCGGCCGCCCCGGCCACCTCGGCCGCCACCGCCACGCCGGCTCCCGCGACCACCGCGCCCGCCGCCGGGAACGCGGTCACGATCACCGTGCGCGGCGCGGACGGCGTGGTCACCGACGGCAACGGGATGACCCTCTACCGCTATGCCAAGGACGAGCCGAACCCGTCCAAGTGGACCTGCTCCGGCGCCTGCGTGAAGACCTGGCTGCCCGTCATCGTGCAGGACTCCGTACGCACCCAGGGCGTCCAGCAGAGCCTGCTGGGCACCGTCCACCGCGACGGCCAGAAGCAACTCACCCTGGCCGGCTGGCCCTTGTACCGCTACGTCGGCGACACCGCGGCCGGCCAGACCAACGGCCAGGGCAAGGACGGCCAGTGGCACACCCTCACCGCGTCCGGCGCGGCCGGCTAGCCCCCAACTCGGCGTGGACGACCGTCGCGTCGTCGTGCGTCTTGCTGCGCCCCAGGAAGCCGCGCAGCTCGCTGTCGGAGCGCTCAAGCTCCCGTACCCGGTCCACCAGCGCCTGTGCCCCCTCCTCGCGCACGAGGCGGAAGCAGTCTGTCCAGTCGCCCTGACGGAACTTCTCCACCCAGCGGGCCGCGCCGTCCGTCAGGGCGACCAGAGCCCGCACCTCCGCGCGCGGCCGGGCACCGGTCACCGCCCGTCGGGCCACCGACGGATCCGCCGCCGCCGTGAAGAAGCCGCCCTCCTTGTTGCGGAGCGTCGCGTCGATCACGGCGTCCGAGGCCAGAGCCGAGCGCGGCAGGCGGGAGAGACGGTCGTCCAGGACGGGCGTCACCGAGCCCTCCGACGACTCCAGCAGCAGGGCGGAGTCGGACAGCACGAGATGGTCGACCGTCTCCTCGGACCACCGCGCCACCACCACCGTTGCCTGTGGTGTTCGTGGGTGAGAAAGGTCACAAGTGGCGGAATGTGTGTCAGCTGTGCGTGCGATCGCACGCGAAAGGACCTCGGTGAGCGGAACATCCGGGAGGGAAACGGTCAGTTCGGTCAGCGCCCCGCCCAGCCTGGCCGTGTACCAGGGGACCGAATGCAGACACCCCGTCCCGCCGCGCGGCGGGGTGACCCCGTCGAGGACGACGAGGGCGCCACCCTGCCCGGAAGCCGGGAGAGCGACGGCCGCGAAGTCCTCGTTGGGGCGGTCGGAATCGCCCGGCTGCGAAACAAGTTCCGTACGCATTCGGCCAGTCTGCACGACGTCTTCACGCGATTCACCAAAGGCTTGCATTGGTTGCCGAATTGGCGCACTCGCGCAGGTCAGGCGCCTGATTTGGGGTGGAATTCGGTTTTCCGGGAAGGCGTGGCGGCACATAGTGCCAAAGGTCGCCGTGGACGTCCAACCGGCCCGCCCGGAAAGGCCGCTGCGACCGCCGGAGGAACTTGCCCGCCAACTCTCCTCCGATGTTCACTCCTTCGGGTGGCGGGCCCGATGATGTGCGGCCCCTGCCCACCGGCACTGGGAGGGTCGGGAACCGTTCCAGGTGTACGCACAGTCCGCCGCAGTTGACGGAGCGTCACCCGGACCCCATGAACAGGCACGAGTCAGGAATGCGAGCACCGGTGCAGAAGACGCGGCCCCGTCGCACAGGCAAGCAGACGGCCTCCGGAGCGGGTGCGGAGCCCGCGCCCGCCACTGTCACCGGCAAGGGCCGTCCCACGCACGTACGCAACCGGCTCATCGTGGCCGTGGCCGTGGTGGCCGCAGCCGTAGCCGGAGCCGGGGCGCCCTCGGTCCTCGCCGCCTCCGGCGACCTGAAGGACTCCCAGGACCTGGTGACGCTCTCCGGGCAGACCGAGAAGGCGCTCGCCCTCGCGCACTCGCTCGCCGACGAGCGCGACGAGGTCACCTCCTACGTCGCGGCCGGGCGGCCCAAGTCCAAGGCGCCCTCCGAGCAGCAGAGCTCACGGGTGGACCGGCAGGTCGAGGAACTGCGCACCGACCCGGACGCCCCGGCCTCCCTGCGCGGCGACCTGGACGGCATCGCCGGTCTGCGCCGGGCGGCCCTGACCGGCCAGAACAGCGCCCTGCAGACGCACGAGGCCTACTCGGCCGTCATCAGCGACCTGCACCGGCTCGCCGAGCGGCTGGCCGAGCAGACCCCGCCCCGGGCCGGCTCCGGCGCCCACTCCCTCGCCGAGCTCGACTCCGCCGTACAGCAGTCGGCCGCGGCGCGCGGGCTGCTGGTGGCCGCGCTGAACGTGCCGACGACGACCCGGACGGTCATCAGCCCCGTCACCGGCCTGCCGGTCACCCAGACCGCCTCCACGGGCGCCGACACCAAGACGCGCGACGCCCTGACCGCAGCCGCCCAGCAGGCCCGGCTGCGCGCCGACGCGGCGCTCGCCGACTTCCACGAGACCGCGCCGAAGGCCGCCCTGACCTCGTACGACACCACGGTCACCGGTTCCGAGGTCAACTCCGCCGAGAAGTACCTGGCGAGCCTCACCGACCAGCCGACGCTCTCCTCCTCCGACCTGGACACCAGCGCGACCAAGGTGGACGCGGCGCTGTCCGCCCGCGTCGACATGATGCGCGGCGTCGAGTCCGCGCTCTACGACCGCCGCACCAAGGACCTCGCCCGGCTGCGCGACGACGACGTCACCGCGCTGGAGATCCGCGTCGCCGTGTTCGGCGTCCTGATGCTGGTCGCCGTCGGTGTCGCCACGGCCATGGCCCGCTCGCTCACCCGCCCCCTGTCGGTCCTGCGCCGCGGCTCGGCCCGGCTGGCCGAGGCCGAGAACCCCGCCGCCGAGGAACCGGTCACCTTCACCGGCCGCAACGACGAGTTCGCCCAGGTCGTCCGCTCCGTCAACGCCCTGCACGCGCACGCCGCCGCGCTGCACGAGCGGATCCACACACTGGAGACCGACCGCAAGCACCTGGTCGGGCAGCGGCAGAAGATGGCCGACGCCCGCGCCGAACTCCGTGCCGAACTCGATGACTCCACCGCCCAGCTGGAGCGGCTGCGGGAGAGCATCGGCGGCACGTTCGTGAACCTGGCGCTGCGTACGCTCGGTCTGGTGGAGCGTCAGCTCACCGTGATCGAGAGCCTGGAGGAGCGGGAGCAGGACCCCGACCGCCTCTCCACCCTCTTCAAGCTCGACCACTTCGCCACGGTCATGCGCCGGCACAGCGAGAACCTGCTGGTCCTCGCCGGCACCGAACACGTCCAGCAGACCGCGGGTCCCGTCCCGCTGGTGGACGTGGTGCGCGCGGCGGTCAGCGAGATCGAGCGCTACGAACGCGTCCGCATCGCGGCGCTGCCCCCGCACGCCCACGTGGCGGGCTTCGCCGCCGACGACCTCTCGCACCTGCTGGCCGAACTGATGGAGAACGCCACGTCGTTCTCCCCGCCGGACCTCCCCGTCGAGGTCTCCGGCTGGCTCCTGGAGAACGGCGAGGTCATGCTCTCCGTCCAGGACGAGGGCATCGGCATGACCCCGGACCGCATGACCCGCCTGAACGCGCGCCTCGCCGAGTTCGACCCCGAGGCGCCGTACGACCAGGAGGGCGACGAGGGTCTCGGCCTCGGCCTGTACGTCGTGGCCCGCCTCGCCCACCGGCACGGCGTCCGGGTCCAGCTCCGCGACCAGAAGCAGGGCGGAGTGGCGGCGGTGGTGGTGCTGCCGAAGCCGCTGCTGTCCCCGGCGCCGAGCACCGCCGTCCCCTCCTCCACGACCTCCCCGGTCACCCACAGCTTCTCCCTCCCGGGCGCCGATGCGGAGGCCAACTCCAACGTCCTCCACGGCCGTTCGGCGGACCCCCTGGTGGCCCTCGCCGAGCAGGCGGTGCAGGGTAAGGACGCCGAGCAGGAGCCGGAAACGGCACAGGAGCGGCGGCAGGACCTGGAGGAGCCGGCGCAGCACCCCGCCGAGACCACGATGGAGCTTCTGCTCCCACTCCGCCCGGCGGAACCGGACCCGACCCACACGGGACCAGCGCCGCAGGCGGACGCGTCCGGCCCCCAACCCGCGGCCGCCGACGGCGAGTTCGCCGCACAGGGGCCACCCGCACCCGACCACGAAAGCCGCACGGGGGGTGCGGGTGGGAACGAGTCCGCCGAAGGCGAGGCCGAGGCGACCCACGAGCACGAGCACGACCACACCCCCGACGTACTGACGTCAAAGGGCCTCCCCAAGCGCACTCCGAAGATCACCGCACCCACCGCCCCGCCCCGCCCGCGCACCAGCTCCGTCGACGCCGAAGCCCTCCGCAGAAGGCTCGGCGGCTTCCGCCGCGGCGCGCAGGCCGGCTACCGGGACGTGGCCGCGGAGATCGCCGAGGAGACAGGCCAGACCAGGACACCAGCCACGGGGGGCACCGTCGAGGAGGCAAGCAGTTGACCGCGCCCAGTACCTTCGGCCTGAGCACTGAAGCCCGCAATCTGCACTGGCTGCTCACGAACCTCGTCGAGGAGGTGCCCGGCATCCAGTCAGTCGCGGTGGTCTCCTCCGACGGCCTGCTGCTGCTGTCCTCCGACCCGGGCCGCAACCAGGAGGCCAGGACGCAGACCAGGCGCACCGGCCCCCGCGGCTCCTCCGCCGACCTCGCGACCGTCGTCTCCGGCATCGGCAGCCTCACCGTCGGCGCCGCCAGGCTGATGGACTCCGGCCCCGTGAAGCACACGATGGTCGCGATGGACGAGGGCAGCCTGTTCGTGATGTCGATCAGCGACGGCAGCCTGCTCGGTGTGCACGGCTCCGCCGACTGCGACATGAGCGTGGTGGCGTACCACATGGCCCTCTTCGTCGGTCGCGCCGGCCATGTGCTGACCCCCGAGCTCCGCAGCGAGCTGCGAAAATCCCTGGAGCAGGAGTCCGCCGGGGGCACCCGATGACCATCGAGAAGCAGCAGAGGCAGACGCTCCCCGTGCGCGGCGGCGACCGCAAGCCCGCCCGAGTCCGCCCGTACTCGCTCACCGGCGGCCGCACCCGCTTCGGCCACGTCCTGCTCGTGGAGACGTTCGTCGCGGCGCTGGAGGCCCCGGAGGAGCGGAAGGAACTGACGAACGGTGCGCTCAGCAGCCGGGTCATGCCCGAGATGCGGGCCATCGTCGAACTGTGCCGCCGTATGCGCACGGTGGCCGAGATCGCCGCGCTGCTGAGGATGCCGCTCGGCGTGGTCCGCGTGCTGCTCAGCGACCTAGCGGACCAGGGAAAGATCCGCGTGTACGGAACAGGTACCGGTCACGGCACGGGCCGTCCGGACCGCGCTCTGCTGGAAAGGGTGCTGAGTGGACTCCGTCGTCTCTGACGCCGTCGGCGTCGCCTCCCACGTCGACCCCGACGAGAACCTGCAGTCCTGGCAGACGGACCGCACCCGCGCCCCCATCGCCACGAAGATAGTCGTGGCGGGAGGCTTCGGTGTGGGCAAGACCACGCTGGTCACCGCCGTCTCGGAGATCACGCCCCTGCAGACCGAGGCGCTGATGACCGAGGCGAGCGAGGACACCGACGACCTCACCGCCACGCCCGGCAAGCTGACCACCACCGTGGCCATGGACTTCGGCCGCATCACCCTCGACGACGACCTGGTGCTCTACCTGTTCGGCACGCCGGGCCAGCAGCGGTTCTGGTTCATGTGGGACGACCTGGTGCGCGGCGCGATCGGCGCGGTCGTCCTCGCGGACACCCGGCGGCTGAAGGACTGCTTCCCCGCCCTGGACTACTTCGAGAGCTGCGGGATGCCGTACGTCGTGGCGGTCAACCACTTCGACGGCAGCGAGCGCTTCGAACCGGAGGACGTGCGGGAGGCGTTGACGATCCCCGCGCACATACCTGTCATGATCATGGATGCGCGGCGGAGGATCTCGGCGATCGAGACCCTGCTGGCCCTCGTCGCCCACGCGCTGGACGAAACCCCCGAGTAGTCCCCCGAGTAGTCCCCCCGCGCAGTCCAGTAGTCCACGAGTAGGAGAACAGCCCCGGTATGCGGAAGATACTCGTCGTAGGAGCCGGCCAGTCCGGTCTCCAGCTCGCCCTCGGCCTTCAGTCGCACGGGTACGAGGTCACCCTGATGTCCAACCGGACCGCGGACGAGATCCGCTCCGGCCGGGTCATGTCGACGCAGTGCATGTTCCACACGGCACTGCAGCACGAGCGCGATCTCCAGCTGAACTTCTGGGAGTCCCAGGCCCCGAAGATCGAAGGACTCGGCGTCTCGGTCGCGGCCCCGGGCTCCTGGGCCGAGGGCCCGGCGGCACGCGCGATCGACTGGGTGGGCAGGCTCGACGGGTACGCGCAGTCGGTCGACCAGCGGGTGAAGATGGCCGGCTGGATGGAGACGTTCGCCCAGCGCGGCGGGCAGCTGGTCATCCACGGCGCGGCGGTGTCCGACCTCGACTACTTCTCCCGTACGTACGACCTGGTGCTGGTCTCGGCGGGCAAGGGCGAGCTGGTGTCCATGTTCGGCCGGGACGCGTCCCGTTCGCCGTACAGCGAGCCGCAGCGCGCCCTCGCCGTCTCCTACGTCCACGGCCTGGGCCCGCGGCCCGAGCACCCCGACTACTACGCCGTCCGCTGCAACCTGGTGCCCGGGGTCGGCGAGCTGTTCGTCATGCCGACGCTGACGACCTCCGGCCCGGCCGACATCCTGTTCTGGGAGGGCATACCCGGCGGCCCGCTCGACGTCTTCAACGGCGTCAAGGACCCGGCGGAGCACCTCTCCCTGACCCTGGAACTCATGGAGCGGTACACGCCCTGGGAGTACGCGCGGGCCACCAAGGTCGAACTCACCGACGCCGGGGGCACCTTGGCCGGCCGCTACGCCCCGACCGTCCGCAACCCGATCGGCCGGCTCCCCGGCGGCGGCCTGGTCCTCGGGGTGGCGGACGTCGTCGTCGCCAACGACCCCATCACCGGCCAGGGCTCCAACTCCGCCGCCAAGTGCGCCGCTTCGTACCTCGCCTCGATCCTGGAGCACGGCGAGAAGGAGTTCGACGAGTCCTGGATGCAGGCGACCTTCGACCGCTACTGGGAGACGGCTCAGCACGTCACCAAGTGGACCAACGCCATGCTCGCCCCGCCGCCGGAGCACATCCTCAACCTCATCGGAGCCGCGGGCCAACTCCCGCCGGTGGCCGACCGCTTCGCCAACGGCTTCGACAACCCGGCGGACTTCGAGAACTTCTTCTACGAACCCCAGAAGGCCGAGGCCTACCTGGCCTCGGTCGCGGGCGCCTGACCCGCGACCGCCGTCCGGGCGCCCGGTCTACCCCGCCTCCTTGGCGGAGGGCCGGGCGGCGTTCGGGCGGACGGCTCCCAGGATCGGGTAGGACGCGATGGGGGAGACCTTGATCTGTTCGCCGGTTCTCGGGGCCTGGATCACCATGCCCTTCCCCACGTACAACGCCACGTGCGTGGCCCGCGGGAAGTAGAGGACCAGGTCGCCGGGGCGGAGCCTGTTCAGGGGGATCCTCGGGAGCCGGGCCCACTGTTCCTGGCTCGTGCGGGGGATGGGCGTTCCCGCGTGTCGCCACGCCTGTGACGTGAGGCCCGAGCAGTCGTACGACGCCGGGCCCTGCGCGCCCCACCGGTACGGCTTCCCCAGCTGCCGCACGGCGTACCGCACGGCCCGGTCGGCTCCGCCCGAGGGCTTGCCGTCGTCGCCGGGCGCGCCGGAGGCCAGGAACCGCTGCTGCGCCTGGTCGACGCCGTCCTTCTCCAACCGGGCGACCGCGGCGAGCTGTTCGGGGGTCAGCGAGACCAGCAGCTCCTCCACGTCCCTCAGCCGCTTGCGCACCTCGTCCCGGTCCTTCTTCTGCCGCTCGGCGAGGGTGAGTTGGTCGTCCAGGGCCCTGCGCGCCCGGCGGGCCAGTTCGTCGGCCCGCTGCTCGGTGCCGGCCAGCCGCCCCAGCGTCAGCGCCCGCTCCCGTGCCAGCTGCCCGATGACATGCCCCTCGTCGAGCGCCTGCTGGGGATCACGGGCCAGCAGCAGCCGGACGTACGACGAGATCTCCGTGCTGTTCTGGTACTGCTGCCGTGCCAGCCGCCCGGCCGCGCTCCTGCTGTCGTCCAGGGAGATCCGGGTGCGGGCCAGCTCCTTGTCCAGCCGCTCGACCTCGGCCCGCTGCCTGTTCAGCTTCTCCTCGGTCGCGTCATAGGTCTCCGTGGCCTGCTCGGCCTCCCGGTACCGCTGCTGAAGCTCCGTCAGCAGCTCGGAGACGGGCCGCCCACCCGGCTCGGGCACGGCCGCGGCGGGCAGCGGCGCGAGGACGGTGCCGACCGCCACCGCCGCCGTACACACCAGACGCAGAAGCCTTCCTGACACGTCATCACCTCCGGTGCGGGCCAGCCCCTCTGCCCCGCACCGCGAGCCTCGGACGCCCGCGCGCGTCGCGCGCGCCGAGTGTGCGCGGTTCGGCGCAACCCCGTCACCCGTCGGTGTTCTCCGGCTTGCCGCCCGGCGTGGCGTCCGGCTTGGACCACGGCCACTTCAGCCGGCCGGTGTCCCTGCTCTCCGGGTCGTACGCGTACTTCCACCCCTGCTGGATCCCGAGCCGTCTGCTGTGTCCGCGCGGGACGCGCCGGTAGACCAGCACGGTGTCGGGACCGCCGGCCGGGTCCGGCACCGGGATGCGGTAGATCTTCGGCGGCTGCCCGGTCGCCCCCACCAGCACCGGAAGCACCCGGCCGTCCATGGGGCCACCCTCGAAGGGGGTCGGTTCGCTCTTCACGGCACCAGTGTCAGACATCCTCCGCGAGCGCCCGCACCAGCGCCGCGGTCTGGGTGTCCCGGGTGGCCGTCACCGACAGCACGGCCACGAACTGTTCCACCAGCCAGTCCCGCAGTTCCTCGACCGGGGGCTGCTTGCCCTCGTCGAGCCAGATCAGCGAGGCGGCCTCCACCGCCGTGATCCACATCCGCACGGTCATCCGCAGCCGCAGCCCGGGCTCGGTGACACCGAGGTGACTGAGGATGTGCTCGGCGGCGGCCCGCCGCACCCCGTCCACGATGGCCGTGGTCCGGGACGTCTCCACGACGCTGCCGCCCTGGAGCAGCGCGCTGAAGCCGGCGTCGTGCTCGTCGACGAAGGCCAGATAGCGGTCCAGGGCCCGGGAGAGCCGAGGCAGGAGAGGTCCCTCCCGCGGCTCGTCGAAGCACTGCCGCAGCTCGTCCGCGGCCGACCGCAGCGCGGCCTCGTACAGCTGCTGCTTGCCGCCGGGGAAGTACCGGTAGACCAGGGGGCGCGAGACCCCGGCCGCCTCGGCCACGTCGTCGAGGGAGACGTCCTCGGGGGCGCGGTGCGCGAAGAGACCGAGGGCGGCGTCGAGAAGCTGGCTTCGTCGCTCCTCGACACTGAGCCGTCGGTAGGCGGGGGCGGCGGGAGTCATGCAGTGCAGCGTAATCGCAGGCCGCGCATGGCGCCTCAAGCCAGCAGGCCCGAGCTCTTCCACAGCCGCCGGCCGACCCCGCGCAGCACCCCGATGTCGTCCAGGAAGTCGGTCAGCCGCTTCGCGCCCGTCTGCATCACCTCCCGCCGGTGCCCGCTCGCCCGCACCTGCGCCAGGGCCTCCCGCTTGTCCAGCCCCACATTCGTGTAGACCTCGGGATTGACGAAGGCCACCGAGAACACCCGGGCGAACTCCCCGGACGTCACCCGGGTGAACTCCTGCGACCACCGGGGCGCGGTCACCATCTGCCGCCGCAGCTCCTCACGCGCGTACCGCACATGCCGCGCCTCCTCCACGACATGGATCCGCGTGACCCCCCGGATCAGCGGCTGCACCCGCTCGTCGGGGAACGTCAGCCGCTGCATCCAGTCCAGGACCTCCTCCCCGAGCAGCGTTGCCGTGAAGGACCCGGGAGTCGTGGAGATCGTCTTGAACAGCCGCCCCAGACGCTGGTGCGCCCGGGCCACCGGATACCAGGGCGTGCCGCCCTGCGCGATCAGCCGCGCGAACATCTTCGAGTGCCGGCACTCGTCCTCGATCTCGGTGAGCGCGTACCGCACATGCGCGCTCGTCGCCGCCTTGTCGTAGATGTGCCGCACCAGCAGCTGCATCAGGATGATCTCGAACCAGATCCCCAGTGAGGCCAGCGCGGCGGCCTCGTGCTGCGACAGCAGGACCCGCTGCTCCTCGCCCATCCGCTTCCACAGCGGCGTGTCGTACAGCGAGACCAGCTCCGGCGGCCAGAACCACTTGCCCTCCTCGAAGGGCGCGTCCCAGTCGAGTTCCTTGTCCGGGTCGAAGGAGTGCTTCGCGGAGGAGGCGAGGAGCCGCTCGGCGACCTGCTCGCGGTCCTTGAGCAGCCCGAGGGCGTCGCGCAGGCCGTCGAGTGCGTCTGCTTCCGTGAGAGTCGTCATGGCACTTATGAGACTGCCTGTCAGCAAGCCCGTCAATCCCCTGCACGGGACTTGTTGACTCGGCGTCTACATGTGAGCCTGCGGGGTATGCCGACCCATGAGCTGTACACCAACGACCCCGGTGACTATCTCTGGCAGGTCCCCGCGTCCGGCGCGGCCCGCTTCAGCTGGGAGTACGAAGACGGCCGCGAACGACTGCTCGCCCTCTACCAGAAGGGCAAGGACAAGCAGTGGGACGGGCAGCGGCGCATCGACTGGGATCTGGAGGTCGATCCGTACGACGTGCTGGGCACCCCGGACGAGTCCATCTCGCTGTACGGGACGCCGCACTGGGCGAAGATGAGCGAGAAGGAGCGCGGGGAACTGCGACAGCACTACGCGTCCTGGCAGTTCAGCCAGTTCCTCCACGGCGAGCAGGGCGCGATGATCTGCGCGGCGCGGATCGTGGAGTCGGTGCCGGACCTGGACGCCAAGTTCTACTCGGCGACGCAGACCATGGACGAGGCGCGGCACGCGGAGATCTACGGCCGGTTCCTGCACGAGAAGGTCGGGATGGTCTACCCGATCAACGACAACCTCCAGTCCCTGCTGGGCGACACGCTCCGCGACAGCCGCTGGGACATGCCGTACCTGGGCATGCAGGTGCTCATCGAGGGCCTGGCGCTGGCCGCCTTCGGCATGATCCGCGACACCACGACCAAGCCCCTGCCCAAGCAGATCCTCGCCTACGTCATGCAGGACGAGGCCCGGCACGTGGCCTTCGGCCGGATGGCCCTGCGCGACTACTACAAGCAGCTCACCGACGCCGAGCTGCGCGAGCGCGAGGAGTTCGTCATCGAGGGCTGCTACCTGATGCGCGACCGGCTGCGCGGGGTCGAGGTCCTGGAGAACTTCGGCATCCCGACGGCCGAGGCGGAGGAGTACAGCGAGAAGTCCGAGTTCCTGGCGCTCTTCCGCCAGTTGCTCTTCTCCCGGATCGTCCCGTGCGTCAAGGACATCGGCCTGTGGGGCAAGCGCCTCCAGCAGGCCTATGTCGACATGGGCGTCTTCGAGATGGGCGACTCCAACCTGGACCTGCTGATGGCCCAGGACGAGGAGATCGCGGAGAAGCTGGACGCGGAGCGCTTCGCGACGGAGGAGCGGGAGCGGGTCGCGGAGGTGGAGGCGGCGATCGAGACGGGCGCGGCCGAGACCTGACGGACGGGACTTTCGCAGCAGGCCCTAGACCGAGCAGCCCAGGTCCTCGGGGATCTCGCCGGTCAGCGGACGCGGGTCGCCCAGGGCCGGCGGGAACGCCCTGCGCAGTGTGAAGGCGTACGACGTCGGGCCGTTGGCGCGCAGGTGCAGCAGGCGTTCCTCCGCCTCGGCCACCGTGGGGCGATGACCCGCCGGGACCCACCACAGGACCGCCATCGCCTCCGCCACCCGCTCGAACCAGTCCCTCCTGCGGGCCAGCATCTCCCGGTGGCGCCCCTGGTACATGAACGTCGTGAGGGCGTTCGTGTCCCGCCACACCGACATGTTGATGATCAGCCACTCGTCGCCGAACACGGCCACGTCCGTCGCGTCACCGGACTCGTCCTGCAGCCGCCAGACAAAGCCCTCGGCGGCGTCCGCGTCGGCGTTCACGGGATCGAGGGCGTCGACGAAGTCCTTCAACTGCGGTGAGTCCAGCGGTGCCTTGAGCCGGGCGATGTTGACCTGGGCGAGTTGGTACGCGGCTTCCGGTGTCGTCGTCATGGACCGAACGTTAGGTAGGTGGCCTCGCCCTCCGGTACCCCCGTCTCAACCACCGGACCCCGGCCCGGAGTTCAGCACCGCCTCCATCACCGCCCGGGCGATCGGCGC
>NZ_WVUG01000166.1 GCF_017614965.1 Streptomyces griseorubiginosus
GACGCCGGGTCGGGCGGGCGGGGGCCGACCGCCGGGGTCGAGCAGTCCGCCCCAGTCCGCTTCCGCTGTGAACCAGTCGCCGACGCCGTCAGCGGCGGGCATATTCGCGGAAGCCGCGGCCGGTCTTGCGGCCGAGGCAGCCCGCGGCCACCAGGTGCTCCAGCAGCGGGGCCGGGGCCAGGCCCGGGTCGCGGAACTCGCGGTGCAGGACCTTCTCGATCGCGAGGGACACATCGAGCCCGACGACGTCCAGCAGCTCGAACGGGCCCATCGGGTAGCCGCCGCCCAGCTTCATCGCCGCGTCGATGTCGTCCAGGGACGCGTAGTGCTCCTGGACCATCTTGATCGCGTTGTTGAGGTACGGGAACAGCAGGGCGTTCACGATGAAGCCCGCCCGGTCGCCGCAGTCGACCGCGTGCTTCCTGATCCTGACGCAGACCTCGCGGACCGTGGAGTGGACGTCCTCGGCCGTCAGCACCGTACGGACGACCTCGACCAGCTTCATCGCGGGCGCCGGGTTGAAGAAGTGCATGCCGATCACGTCCTGCGGACGCGAGGTGGCGCGGGCGCAGGCGACGACCGGCAGCGAGGAGGTCGTGGTGGCCAGCACCGCCCCCGGCTTGCAGATCTTGTCCAGCGTCTGGAACAGCTGCCGCTTGATCTCCAGGTCCTCGGCGACCGCCTCCACGGCCAGGTCGACGTCCGCGAAGGCCTCGTACGAGCCCGCCGGGGTGATCCGCTCCAGCGTCTGCGCGGCGGCCTCGGCGGACATCCGGCCCTTGTCGACCGAGCGCGCGAGCGACTTGCCGATCCGCGCCTTGGCGGCCTCGGCCTTCTCCTCGCTGCGGGCGGCCAGCACGACGTCGTAGCCCGCCTTGGCGAAGACCTCGGCGATGCCGGACGCCATGGTGCCGGAGCCCGCGACACCGACCGCCTGGACCGGGCGGCCGGGGACCCCCAGGTCGCCGGCCAGGGGCGTCAGCGCGTCCGGCACGACCGTCGCGCTGCCGGGGGCGTCGTAGGTGTAGAAGCCCCGGCCCGACTTGCGGCCGGTCAGGCCCGCCTCGCTGAGCTGTTTGAGGATCGGGGCGGGGGCGTGCAGCCGGTCGCGGGACTCGGCGTACATGGCCTCCAGCACCGTACGGGCGGTGTCGACGCCGATCAGGTCCAGCAGCGCGAGGGGGCCCATCGGCAGACCGCAGCCCAGGCGCATCGCGGCGTCGATGTCCTCGCGGGAGGCGTACTTGGCCTCGTACATCGCGGCGGCCTGGTTGAGGTAGCCGAACAGCAGCCCGTCGGCGACGAATCCGGGCCGGTCGCCGACCGCGACGGGCTCCTTGCCGAGGTCCAGGGCGAGGTTGGTGACGGCCGTGACGGCGGTGGGCGCGGTCAGGACCGAGGAGACCACCTCGACCAGCCTCATCGCCGGCGCCGGGTTGAAGAAGTGCAGGCCGAGCACGCGCTCGGGACGGGCCGAGTCGGCGGCCAGCCGGGTCACGGACAGGGCGTTGGTGCCGGTCGCCAGGATGGTCTCCGGGCGCACGATCCCGTCCAGCTCACGGAAGATCTGGTGTTTGATCTCGTACGACTCCGGGGCCACCTCGATGACCAGGTCGGCGTCGGCCGCGGCGCGCAGATCGGTGGAGGTGCTGACGCGGGCCAGCACATCGGCGCGCTCCTGCTCGGTCAGCCGGCCGCGCTCCACGGCGCGGGCGGTGGCGGCCTCCAGCGCGGTGATCGCCTTGGCGACGGCGGCCTCACTGATGTCGATGCCGACGACCTCGCGGCCGGCCTTGGCGAGGACCTCGGTGATACCGGTGCCCATGGTGCCGAGACCGACGACGGCAATGGTTTTCAGCGGGGACAGGGAAGGGTCGGACAGGGGAGTGGCCATCGCGGGACTCCAGGAATGAGGGTGACGACTGGGAGCGCGCCCGGGTGCGCCGGGTCGGGCCGGCCGAAGCGGGCCCGGGCGCACCGGGTGCGTGGAGAAGTGCGGGTTTTGCCGGGCTGCGAGCGCACGCGCCCGGTGCCGTCGCCGTGGGCGTGCACACGCCCGGAGCGAACGGTGGTGTCCGACCGGCCCTGTCCCGGGGCCAGGTCGTGCTGCGGTACTCGAGGTACCGAACCGACTGCTCTGACGGCGGCTGCGTCACCAGGCCGTCGTCAGCGAATGCGAGTGGGTGACTCGCTCGTCTGAGCTTAACCGGTGGGTAACGAGCGCGCCAGCCCCCGTGTTTGTGACGTACGTCCCGACAGACCGGAGCGCCCCACTAACCTCGGAGCCATGGACGAAGAGTTGCGATCACTCACGGAGCGTTCACGGCGGGAGTCCGCAGGATCCCCGGTCCACGACCGGCTCATGGCGACCGACGACCTCGATGAGCTGGCAGGAGTCCTCACCGAGCCGGGGCAGCCGCTGTGGGCCAGGGAACTGGCCGCGTTCCGCCTCGGCCTCGCCGGTGACCGCCGTGCCTTCGAATCCCTCGTCCTGCTGCTGAACCACCGCGATCCCGAGCGCTGCGCCTCCGCCGCGTACGCCCTCGCCCGCCTCGGCGACCCGCGCACCGCCCGCGCGGCCGCCGCCCTCGCCACCAACGAACTCCGCGTCGCCTACGCCCTGCACCCGGTCCGCCTCCTGACCCGGCTACGCGCCCCCGAGTCCGTACCGGCCCTGATCACCACCCTGCAGCGACGCCTGCACCCCCACGACCCCTACCGCCGCGTGGCCCTCGCCTGCGTGGAGGGCCTCGGCACCCTGGAGGACGCCCGCGCGCGCCCGGTCCTGAACGAGGCCCTGGCCCACCCGGCTCTGGCGGAGGCGGCGGTACGGGCCCTGTCCCGCATCCCGAAACAGCGCTGACGGAGCTGTCCGACTGACGGTTGACGTCCTGTTGACAGTGCTGACAACGCGTCAGGCACGGAACGCCCTGATGTACAGGACCCGTTGACCGCTCAGGTGCTCACGACCGCGAACGCCTCGATCTCCATCAGGAACTCGGGGCGGACCAGGGAGGCCACCTGGAGCGCGGAGGCGGCGGGGAGGCGGTCGTCCGGTATGTGTGCGGCGCGGGCCTCGCGGATCGCGGGCATGTGCGCCATGTCCGTGACGAAGAAGGTCAGTTTGACGACGTCGTCGAAGGTCGCGCCGGCCGCCGCCAGGCAGCGGCCGAGGTTGGCGAAGACCTGGCGGGCCTGGGCCACGGCGTCGCCCTCGCCGACGAGCTTGCCGTCCTCGTCCAGGGCCAGCTGGCCGGCGATCGCGACGAAACGGCCCGTGCCCATGACGACGTGGCTGTACTGGGCGGCGGGGAAGACCCCGTCGGGGGCGGTGATCCTGGTCAGCTCACTCATGCGTCCATGGTGGACCACGGGTCTGACAACCACCGCCCCCGAGCAGGCCGTGGACCGGTCAGCCGCGGAAGCCGACCAGGCCGTGCAGTGCCGAGCCGCGGGCGGACGTCGACGCCGCCTTCGCGGTCAGCGGCTTGGGGTCGGGCAGCTTCGGGCAGACCGCGTCGATCTCCCGTCCGCTGCGCGGCACCGTGCCGCTCGACAGGTAGTTCGCGAGGTACTTGTCCAGGCAGGCGTTCCCGCTCAGCGTGATGCCGTGGTTGCCGCCGCCCTGCTCGACCACGAAGCTCGAGCCGGCCAGCAGCCGGTGGACCGTCAGACCGCCCACGTACGGGGTCGCCGCGTCGTTGGTCGCCTGGAACAGCAGCACCGGAGGCAGCTTGCCGTTGGCGACGTTGACGGGCCGCAGCGAGTCCGTCGGCCAGAACGCGCACGGCGCGTTGTACCAGGCGTTGTTCCAGGCCATGAACGGCGCCCGCTCGTAGACCCGCCAGTTGTCCTTGCGCCACTGGTCCCAGTCCCGCGGCCAGGAGGCGTCACGGCACTGCACCGAGGTGTAGATGCTGTAGCCGTTGTCCCCGGACGCGTCCACGGCGGCGAAGTTCTCGTACGCCTCCACCAGCGGATCGGCATTCTTGTCGTTCACATAGGCCGCGAACGCCTGAGCCAGGTAGGGCCAGTAGCCGTTGTAGTAGCCGCCGGGGATGAAGGTGTCCTCCAGTTCGGAGGCGCCCACCTTGCCGTCGGCCGGCTTCTTCGCGAGCGCCCTGCGCATCGCGTACCACTTGGCCTCGATCTTCTCCGGGTCGGTGCCCAGCTTGTACGTCGAGTTGTACTTGGCGATCCAGGACATCAGCGCCCGGTGCCGGTCGTTGAAGGCGTAGTCCTGCCCGATGTTGTCCTCGTACCAGACACCGGTCGGGTCGACGATCGAGTCCAGGACCAGGCGCTTGACGCGCTGCGGGAACAGCTTGGCGTAGACCGCGCCGAGGTAGGTGCCGTACGAGTAGCCGAAGTAGCTGGTCTTCCGGGCGCCCAGCGCCGCGCGGATGGAGTCCATGTCCTGTACGGCCTGGATGGTGTTGATGTACGGCAGCAGGTCCGCGTACTTCTTTCCGCAGGCCGCCGCGAAGGACTTGGCGCGCTGCAGGTTGGCCTTCTCCAGGGCCGGGGTGCTCGGCACCGAGTCGGGGCGCACCGGGTTGAAGTAGCCGGGCTTGCAGTCGAGGGCGGGCTTGCTCTTGCCCACCCCGCGCGGGTCGAAGCCGATGACGTCGTACTGGGCGGCGACCGCCTTCGGCAGCGAGGTCGCGACGAACCCGGCGAGCGTGAGGCCGCTGCCGCCGGGGCCGCCGGGGTTGACCAGCAGCGGGCCCTGGCTCGTCTTGGCGGTGTGCCGCACGCGCGAGAGGGCGAGCGTGATCTGCCGCCCGTAGGGATCGCGGTGGTCGAGCGGCACCTTGAGGGACGCGCACTGCAGCGTCGGATAGTCGGTGGTACCGCAGTTCTTCCAGGTGAGCTTCGCCGCGGGAGCGGTGTCGGCGGTTCTGGCGGCGCTGGCGTCGGCGGGGACGGCCGTGACGGTCCCGGCCACGACGACCGCGGCGCCGCACAGCACGGCTGCGCGTTTTCTCATGGGGTCCTCCCAGGACGGAGGGTTTCGGGCCGCGCGTCTCACGGTCCTCGCCGCATCGTCCCGGAAAGCAGTCCCGGAAGAACTCGTTCTGGCAATACTTGACCCGATCGGGTCGGCGGATGCGCTCGAACGCTCTCAAATCAGCGTGAGTTGGGTGGGTTCGGACATCTTCTGTTCAGGCGTCTCCGGTCCGAGGGGCTCCGGCGGGCTGATCCGCCGCGGCATCCCCGCGCGCGCGGGCCCGATCCCGTACTCCTGGGCCAGCTCGTGCACCTGACGGGTGATCCGGCGCTGGTACCACTTCGGCGCGTAGGCACCGTCCGCGTACAGGCGCTCGTAGCGGCGCACCAGCTGCGGGTGATGGTGGGTCAGCCAGGCCATGAACCACTCCCGCGCGCCGGGGCGCAGATGCAGCACCAGGGGCGTGACGGAGGTGGCGCCGGAGGCCGCGATCGCTCGCACGGTGGCGCGCAGCTGGGCCGGGTGGTCGCTCAGGAACGGGATCACCGGGGCCATCAGGACACCGCAGCCGATGCCGTGCTCGGCGAGTGTGCGCACGACGTCCAGGCGGCGCTCCGGGGCCGGCGTGCCGGGCTCCACGGTCCGCCACAGCACGGGGTCGGTGAAGCCGACCGAGACGGAGATGCCGACGTCCGTCACCTGGGAGGCCTGCACCAGCAGGTCCAGGTCGCGCAGGATCAGCGTGCCCTTCGTCAGGATCGAGAAGGGATTGGCGTGGTCGCGCAGGGCGGACAGGATGCCCGGCATCAGACGGTAGCGGCCCTCGGCGCGCTGGTAGCAGTCGACGTTGGTGCCCATCGCGATGTGCTCGCCGTGCCAGCGGGGCGAGGCCAGCTGGCGGCGCAGCAGCTCCGGGGCGTTGACCTTGACCACGATCTGCGAGTCGAAGTCCAGGCCCGAGTCGAGGTCCAGATAGGTGTGCGTCTTGCGGGCGAAGCAGTACACGCACGCGTGCGAGCAGCCGCGATAGGGGTTGATCGTCCACTCGAACGGCATGCGCGAGGCGCCCGGCACCCGGTTGATGATCGAACGGGCCCGCACCTCGTGGAAGGTGATCCCGCGGAACTCGGGCGTGTCGAAGGTACGGCTGACCACGGCGTCCGCGCCGAACAGCGCGGCGTCGGCCGCCCGGCTGTGGCCGCCGGACTCCACGGTGAGGTTCTCCCAGCGCATGACGCCTCCTCGGTAGCACCTGCCCCAGCAGTGAAACACCTGTTCGATTTCCAGTGCAAGTGCTGTTTTCCGATCGCTTCGCACGCCCGGAAGATCGCTTCGTGCACCTCTCCGGCACCCCGATTTGGGGGGCCGTGGGCGGGGGTGGTTGGCTTGCCCCAACCCCGAGAGAGCAAGTCCTGGAGGAAACCGATGGCGCAGGTCGAGGCCACTACGGAGCGGGTCGTCGCGGCGGACGCGGAGAAGGTGTTCGACGCCCTCGCCGACTACCGCGGCACGCGCGCGAAGCTGCTGCCCGAGCACTTCAGCGAGTACGAGGTGCGCGAGGGCGGCGACGGCGAGGGCACCCTCGTCCACTGGAAGCTCCAGGCGACCAGCAAGCGGGTGCGCGACTGCCTCCTGGAGGTCAGCGAGCCCACCGACGGACAGCTCGTCGAGAAGGACCGCAACTCCTCCATGGTCACCACCTGGACGGTCACCCCGGCCGGCGAGGGCAAGTCCCGCGTGGTCGTCACCTCCGTCTGGAACGGCGCCGGCGGCATCGGCGGCTTCTTCGAGAAGACCTTCGCGCCCAAGGGCCTCGGCCGGATCTACGACGCCGTGCTCGCCCGGCTGGCCACCGAGACCGAGAAGTAAGTCCCGCGGAATCCGCGGGCGTTGACCGCCCTCACCGGTTCGAGTGGATCCCGGTGTGCCACGCAGTTCTGCCGTAACTCGTCGCGCTTGTCCGTAGTTGTCGCCTCAGGCGGCAATCGTGGGGCAGGCGCGACGAGGGGAGCGGCACGTGGGCGGGACGACTCTGGTGCAGGACGGACCCGACGTGGTTCCCGCCGAGAGCCACGTCCCCACACCCGTCGCCGGTGTCCACCTCGCCCCGCGCCGGGTGCGGCTGGTCTTCCTCGGGCTGATGCTGGCGCTGCTGCTCGCCGCGCTGGAGCAGATGATCGTCGCCACCGCGCTCCCGAAGATCGTCGGCGAGCTGCACGGCCTGGACCGGATGTCCTGGGCGATCACCGCGTACCTGCTGACGGCCACGGTCGGACTGCCGGTCTACGGCAAGCTCGGCGACCTGCTCGGCCGCAAGGGCGTCTTCCAGTTCGCCATCGTCGTCTTCGTGATCGGCGCCGCCCTCGCCGGACGGGCGCGGACGATGGACCAGCTGATCGCCTTCCGCGCCGTCCAGGGCGTCGGCGCGGGCGGGCTCATGATCGGCGTCCAGGCGATCATCGCGGACATCGTGCCGCCCCGGCGGCGCGGCCGGTTCATGGGGCTCATCGGCGCCGCCTTCGGGCTCGCCTCCGTCGCCGGGCCGCTGCTGGGCGGCTACTTCACCGACCACCTCTCCTGGAGGTGGTGCTTCTACTTCAACGTCCCCTTCGGCCTGATCACCCTGGCCGTCGTCACCGTCGTGCTGAAACTGCCGAAGCCGCGGGCCAGGCCCCGGCTGGACGTGCTCGGCGCGCTGCTGCTCGCCGCCGCCTCCACCTGCCTGGTGCTGCTGACCAGTTGGGGCGGCACCGAGTACGCGTGGGACTCCCGGGTGATCCTCGGACTCGGCGCGGGGGCCGCCGCCGCGGCCGTGCTCTTCCTCGCCGCCGAGCGCTTCGCCGCCGAACCCCTCATCCCGCTGCGGCTGTTCAGGGACTCCGTCTTCAACGTCACCGGTCTGGTGGGCCTGGTGATCGGCGTCGCGCTCTTCGGGGCCGCCAGCTATCTGCCTACGTTCCTGCAGATGGTCGACGGGGCCAGCGCCACCGAGTCCGGGCTGCTGATGCTGCCCATGATGGGCGGGATCGTCGGCGCCTCGATCGTCTCCGGGCAGCTCATCAGCCACACCGGGCGCTACAAGCTCTACCCCGTCCTCGGCAGCGCCGTCTCGGCCGCCGGGATGTGGCTGCTGTCCCGTCTGGAGGCCGACACGCCCCGGCTGCAGTACAGCGTGTGGATGGCCGTGCTCGGCACCGGCATCGGCATGGTGATGCCGGTCCTGGTGCTCGCCGTGCAGAACTCCGTGCGCCCCGCCGACCTCGGCACCGCCACCAGCGCCAACAACTACTTCCGGCAGATCGGCGGCAGCGTCGGCGCCGCGGTCTTCGGCACCCTGTTCTCCGACCGGCTGGCCGACGCCCTCGCGCAACGCCTGCCCCCGCGCGCGGGCGCCCGTCTGCCCGACCCGCAGTCCATCACCCCGCAGCTCGTCCACGCGCTGCCTCCGCCGCTGCGCGACGACTACATCCGGGCCTACGCCGACGCCATGCCCCGGATCTTCCTCTACCTCGTGCCGGTGCTCGTCCTCGGCCTGCTGATCGCCTTCTTCCTCAAGGAGAAACCCCTGGTGGCCCACAACACAGCCGAACCGGAGCCGGCGACCGTAAACACCCCCATTCCGCAGGCCCGTTCGCCGTACGCCGGCGGAATCCCCGTGTGCGGCACGGTGCAGCACCCCGACGGCAGCGTGGTGCCGCGCGCGGCGCTCACCCTCATCGACGTGGCCGGAGCGCAGATCGGGCGGGGCGCGAGCGGAGCGGACGGGCGGTACGCGCTCGCCACCCCCGGCCCCGGCTCGTACGTACTGATCGCCGCCGCGGGCGGCCACCAGCCGCAGGCCGTCACGGTCACCGTGGGCGAGCGGCCCGTCGACCTCGACATCGTGCTCGGCGGGGCCGGCCGCCTCGCCGGCACCGTGCACACCGCGGACGGCACCTGCGTCCGGGACGCCGCCGTCACCCTGACCAACGTGCACGGCGAGGTCGTCGCCACCACCCGCAGCTCGCGCGAGGGCGGCTATGTGATCAGCGATTTGGTGGCCGGGGAGTACACGCTCGCCGCGAACGCCCCCGCCTTCCGCCCGGCTGCGCTCCCCGTCACCGTCCAGGCCGCCCGGGAGACCCGCCAGGACGTCGAGCTCGCGGGTGGCGCCGTGCTCAGGGGGACCGTGCGCGCGGGCGGCGGAAGGCCGGTCGAGGACGCCCGGGTGACGCTGCTCGACGCGGCGGGCAACGTCGTCGACACCCTCACCACCGGACCCGACGGAACGTTCCGGTTCGTGGATCTGTCCTCCGGCGAGTACACCGTCATCGCCGCGGGTTACCCGCCGGTCGCCACCGTGCTCCAGGTGGCCGGCGGCGGACGGACCGAGCGTGACCTGCAACTGGGCCACGAGGACTGACGGCGGCCCGGCGTGCGCCCGGCGCGCGGGGGCGGTCGCGGAAGACCAATTCCCGCGTTGGCGCACATCACCACCGGGCGGAGCCGTACGGTGGAGTAGGCGGCAGATCTTGCGGAGCCGTGGGGAGAGAGGGCCTGGGCCATGGAACATGGCAGCGACCGTGGCACCGAGAGGGACACGCCTCCCAGCCACGGAGCGGGGAACGGCGCGGTGGCGGAGCACGCCCCGGCCGGCCGTATCCCGCTGGCCGTGGTCGTGGTGGACCGCACCGGCCTGGTCTCCCACTGGAGCACGGGCGCACGCCGTTTGTTCGGCGTCCCCAAGGAGGAGGCCATCGGCCGCCCGGCGGTCGACCTGCTGCCCGTGTCGGGAGTGCTGCCCGAGGAGGACGAGGTCCTGTCCTACGGGGCGTACTCGGCCTACGACGGCCTCGGTCCCGGCCTGGAGTCCTCCCTCGACGGCGGGCTCTCCTACCCGGCGGCGGGCCGCGCGCGGCTGACCGTCCCCGAGAGGAACCGCGTCGACGTGCTGTGGTGGGCCTATCCCCTGGTGGGCCCGGGGGAGGAGCGGCTGCTGGTGCTGGCCGCCGACACCGCGGGACTGCGCCCGGACGAGCCGGACGGGATCGACGGGGCCGACGACGACATGGCCTTCGAGCGGATCGCCCCCGCCTTCGCCCTGCACACCGACTTCCCCGGCGCCGAGGAACTGGCCCGCAGGCTGCCCGAGATCCTGCCCAGCATGAGCGTCGACGAAAGCGCCCGTATCGTCGCGCAGGTGCTCGAACTGGGCTACCCCGTCCTGGAGTTCAGCCAGAACGACCGGGTGCCCGTCACCCCCGACTGGGGCGTGCCCCGGCGCGCCGAGCGCAGGGCCCGCCGCGAGCGGGCCGCACAGGCCGCCGCCGAGGGCCTGCCGATACCGCGGGAACTCACCGACGAGGGCGAGGACCTGGAGTACGCGGCCGTCCGCGAGCACCTGGAGTTCCTCAACGAGGTCAGCGGACGCATCGGCACCTCCCTCGACCTGTCGCAGACCATCATCGAGGTCAGCAAGGCCGTCGTCCCCCGCTTCACGGACGTGGCAGGCACCTATCTGCGCGAACAGGTCGTCGCGGGCGAGGGCTTCCCCGAGGGCGTTCCCGACACCACCACCATGTGGCACCGGGTGGCCGTCGAGCACACCGACGAACCCGGCCGCTGGGACGACGTGGTCCCCGTCGGCGAGGCCATGCCCTTCCCCGCGCACACGCCGTTCTTCCAGTGCATGACCACCGGCGAGCCCGTCCTGGTGCCCCGCATCAGCGAGGAGATGGGCCACGCCATCGCCTCCCAGTTCGAGAAGCGCGACATCCGGCCGCTGATCAACAACCGCTCCATGCTGGTCGTCCCGCTGAAGGCGCGCAACGTCGTCCTCGGCTTCATGATCCTCCTGCGCCACCCGGAGCGCGCCGAGTTCAACGACATGGACCGGGTCACCGGCGCCGAACTCGCCGCCCGCGCGGGCCTCGTGCTCGACAACGCGCGCATGTACACCTACCAGGAGAGCGTCGCCGAGACCCTCCAGGACAGCATGCTGCCGCACATCCCGCCGCGCATGGCGGGCTGCGACATCGCCACCCGCTATCTGCCCGGCACGCTCCTCGGGCGCGTCGGCGGCGACTGGTTCGACTCGGTCAAGCTGCCCGGCGCCCGCACCGCCCTGGTCGTCGGCGACGTCATGGGCCACGGGCTCAACTCGGCCGCCATGATGGGGCAGTTGCGCACGGCCGTACAGACCATGGCCGCCCTCGACCTGCCGCCCGCCCAACTGCTGCGCAACCTCGACGACCTCGCCCAGCGCCTCGGCGACTCCTACCTCGCGACCTGTCTCTACGCCGTCTACGACCCGATCGCGAGCGAGCTGCACATCGCCAACGCGGGCCACATCCCGCCCGTGCTGGTCCGCGCCGGGGACGGCCGCAGTGAGCTGCTCGACCTGCCGACCGGCGCGCCCATCGGCGTCGGCGGGGTGCCCTTCGAGGCGGTACGCGTGCGCGTGGAGCCCGGCGACCGGATCGTGATGTGCACCGACGGACTGGTCGAGGTGCGCGGGGAGGACATCGGTGTCGGCCTGGCGACGCTCAGCGAGTCCGCCGCCCACCCCGCCGCATCCATGGACGACGCCTGCGACGCGATCATCCGCGCCCTCAACACACGCGGCGGCCGCAAGGACGACGTCGCCCTGCTGATGGCACGGCTCAACGGCATCGACGAGGACGACGTCGCCGAGTGGCGCTTCGCCCTCGACCCGGCCGAGGTGGCACGCGCGCGTGCCGCGGTCCGGGAGCGGCTGCACGAGTGGGGGCTGGCGAAACTCGCCGACAACGCCGAGCTGATGGTCAGTGAGCTGGTCACCAACGCCGTACGGCACTCCCACAGCAGGCCCGTCGAGCTGCGGCTGGTGCGGGGCGACACCCTGCTGTGCGAGGTGGACGACGACGACCACGAGCTGCCGACCCTGCTGAGCGCGGGTGCCACCGAAACGCTCGGGCGCGGGCTGCGGGTGGTCACCACCCTGGCCCGGGAGTGGGGCACCAGCCGGACGAAGGACGGCAAGACCGTCTGGTTCGAACTCGGCCTGCCGCGGCGTTGAGCCCCGAGCGCGCCTGAGGGGCGCGCGAGGCGCGCGGGGGCGTACGCATATCGAATGCGGCGTGAAGGTATGCGCCACGCGCTTGTAGCGCCGATCCGGGCGCGATAGACCGTACTGGCCCGTCACTTGAGGCGGTTCGGCGTCGTACCCTGGGGAGTTCGGCATGAGCGTGACGAGTCGGTACCGGGAGGCCTGGGAGGGCTTCTGGAGAGAGGCCCCCGAGGAACAGGGGGCCGTGTTCTGGGACGCGGATCCGGCCGTGACGGCCGGCGTCCATGTGGCCCTGTTCGAACCGCATCTGGCCGATCCCGGCCTTGCGCTGGTGGACCTCGGCTGTGGCAACGGCACCCAGACCCGGTTCCTCGCCGGGCGCTTCCCGCGGGTCGTGGGCGCCGACCTGTCCGAGGCCGCCGTCGAGCATGCCCGGCACGCCGACCCCGCCGGACAGGCGAGGTACCGGGTGCTCGACGTCGTGGAGAAGAGCGAGACGCAGGCCCTGCACGCCGAACTCGGCGACGCCAACGTCTACATGCGGGGCGTCCTGCACCAGGCCGACCCGGACGACCGGCAGCCGATGGCGGACGGCATCGCCACGGTCCTCGGCGAGCGGGGCCGGCTCTTCCTGGTCGAACTGTCCGAGGAGGCCAAGCCGGTCCTGCTGGGCCTCGCACAGGGCCCGTCCGGGCCGCCGCCCAAGCTCGCGCCCATCTTCCGGCACGGCATCGCCCCCGGCGAGGTCGCCGACGACATCGTGCCCGAATACCTGCGCGCGGCCGGCCTCACGGTCCTGGCGGCCGGTCGACTCCCGCTGACCACGACGGAGTCGGGCCCGGACGGCACCCGCATCGAACTGCCGTCGAAGTGGCTGGTGGCGGGCCGCACGAGCTGACGGTACGAGAGACAGGGGCGGGCAGGATCTCCGGCGCCCGCCTCTACGCCTCTGTGGCCCACGGGCCCAGCGCCACGAAGGCCTCGTCCGGCAGGGCCACCAGGTTCAGCCCGCCGTCCGAGGCCGGCCAGCGATCCGGGGCGACGTTCAGACAGTCCCGAGCGGCGGCCGCCCGCACCGACTGGGTGAGAGTCGGCCACCCGTCCCCCGCACGCTCGGCGAGCGCCGGGCGCTGCTGGAGCTGTTCGGCCGCGACCTGCGAGCGGGTTCATGGCCTCGTCCGTTCGCGGCGCGTAACGTTGCCCCCCATGAAGATCCTGATCAGCGCCGACATGGAGGGTGCCACGGGAGTGACGTGGCCCGACGACGTGATGCCGGGGGCGTCACAGTGGGAGCGGTGCCGTTCGCTGTTCACCTCGGACGTCAACGCCGCGGTGCTGGGCTTCTTCGACGGCGGCGCGGACGAGGTGCTCATCAACGAGGCGCACTCGACGATGCGCAACCTGCTGCTCGAACACCTCGACGAGCGGGCCGAGATGCTCACCGGGCGGCACAAGTCGCTGTCCATGGTGGAGGGAGTGCAGCACGGGGACGTGGACGGGATCGCCTTCGTGGGCTATCACGCCGGCGCCGGAATGGAGGGGGTGCTCGCGCACACCTATCTCGCCAACTCCGTCACCGGCGTCTGGCTGAACGACGTCCGGGCCAGCGAGGGGCTGCTGAACGCGCACGTCGTCGCCGAGTACGGCGTCCCGGTCGTCCTCGTCACCGGTGACGACGTGGCCTGCGAGGACGCCCTCGGGTACGCGCCCGAGGCGTTGAAGGTCGCCGTCAAGGACCATGTCTCGCGGTACGCGGCCGTCTGCCGTACCCCGGCCAGGACCGCCGCGGACATCCGCGCCGCCGCCAAGGAGGCCGCACGGCTGGCGGCCCGTCAGGAACCGGTGCAGGCGGGGCCGTTCACGATCGCGGTCGAGTTCGACGCCGAGCATCTCGCGATGGCCGCCACCGTCGTGCCGGGCGTGGACCGGATCGGGGAGCGGAAGGTGGCGTACACCAGCGCGACCATGTACGAGGGCATCCGTACCTTCAAGGCGGTCACCACGATCGTCTCGGCCGCCGTGGAGGAGCAGTATGGCTGACGAGCGGGCACTGGACGAGGTCGTGCGGTTCACCTCCGACCTCATCCGCATCGACACCAGCAACAAGGGCGGCGGGGACTGCCGGGAGCGGCCCGCCGCCGAGTACGCGGCCGAGCAGCTGGCGGGGGCCGGACTGGAGCCGGTGCTGCTGGAGCGGACCAAGGGACGGACCAACGTCGTCGCCCGCGTCGAGGGGACCGATCCGTCCGCCGACGCGCTGCTGCTGCACGGTCATCTGGACGTCGTACCCGCCCGCGCCGGGGACTGGAGCGTGCATCCCTTCTCGGGGGAGGTCCGCGACGGGGTCGTGTGGGGGCGCGGCGCCGTCGACATGAAGAACATGGACGCGATGATCCTGGCCGTCGTGCGGGACTGGGCGCGAGGCGGCGTGCGGCCCCGGCGGGACATCGTGGTCGCGTTCACCGCCGACGAGGAGGACAGCGCCCGGGACGGCTCCACCTTCCTCGCCGACAAGCACGCGAGCCTCTTCGAGGGATGCACCGAAGGCGTCGGCGAGTCGGGGGCGTTCACCTTCCACGACGGCGAGGGGCGGCAGCTCTACCCGATCGCGGCCGGTGAACGGGGCACCGCCTGGCTGAAGCTCACCGCGCGCGGACGCGCCGGACACGGCTCCAAGGTGAACCGGGAGAACGCGGTCACCCGGCTGTCCGCGGCGATCACCCGTATCGGTGAGTACGAGTGGCCGGTGCGGCTGACCCCGACCGTGCGCGCGGCCCTCGACGAACTGGCCGCGCTGCACGGCATCGAGGACGGCCACGAGGACGTCGACCGGCTGCTGGAGAAGCTCGGACGCGCCGCCAGGCTGGTCGAGTCGACCGTCCGCAACAGTGCCAACCCGACCATGCTGGACGCCGGTTACAAGGTCAACGTCATCCCGGGCGAGGCCGTCGCCCACGTCGACGGACGGTATCTCTTCGGCGCCGAGGACGAGTTCCGCGCCACCCTCGACCGGCTCACCGGTCCGGACGTCGACTGGGAGTTCCACCACCGGTCGATCGCCCTCCAGGCGCCCCTGGACACGCCCACGTTCGCGAGGATGCGGGCGGCTGTCGAGGAGTTCGCGCCCGAGGGGCACGTCGTGCCGTACTGCATGTCCGGCGGCACCGACGCCAAGGAGTTCTCGCGCCTCGGCATCACCGGCTACGGCTTCACCCCGCTGAAGCTCCCGGAGGGCTACGACTACCAGGCGATGTTCCACGGCGTCGACGAGCGCGTCCCCGTCGAGGCACTGCACTTCGGGGTCCGGGTACTCGACCGGTTCCTGCGGACGGCGTGATCGGACTTGGGGGAGAACGTGCACACCCTGCCCTACGGCTCCTGGCCCTCACCCATCGACGCGGCCCTCGCCGCCGCGCACGACGGGCACCCCGAGTACGTCGGCTTCGTCGGCGACGAGGCGTGGTGGACCGAGCCGAGACCCGGCGAGGGCGGCCGGCGCACCCTCGTGCGGCGGCGCGTCGACGGCCGGGAGGAGTCCGTCCTGCCGTCGCCGTGGAATGTCCGCAGCCGCGTCATCGAGTACGGCGGCCACCCCTGGGCCGGCGCGATGGTGGACGGCCGGCCCGTCGTGGTGTTCGTGAACTTCGCCGACCAGCGGCTGTACCGCTGTGAACCCGGCGGCGAACCCGGCCCGTTGACCCCCGTCTCCCTCGTCGGCGGCGGACTGCGCTGGGCCGAGCCGCAGTTGCTGACTCAGCGCGGTGAAGTGTGGGCCGTGCTGGAGGAGTTCACCGGCGACGGATCCACCGACGTGCGCCGCGTCCTGGCCGCCGTACCGCTCGACGGGTCGGCCGCGCAGGACCGGGGCGCCGTGCGCGAACTCACCGACGCGCGGCACCGGTTCGTCACCGGGCCGCGCCTGTCGCCCGACGGCCGCAGCGCCGCCTGGCTCGCCTGGGACCACCCGCGCATGCCCTGGGACGGCACCGAGCTGATCGTCGCCGGGGTCGGCGAGGACGGCACCCTGCACGGACCGCGGACGGTCGCCGGCGGGCCCGAGGAGTCGATCGCGCAGGTCGACTGGGCGGCCGACGGTTCCCTGCTGTACGCGAGCGACCGCACCGGCTGGTGGAACCTGTACCGCGACGACGTACCCCTGTGCCCGCGCGAGGAGGAGTTCGGCGGGCCGCTGTGGAAGCTCGGCAACCGCTGGTTCGCGCCGCTGGAGAGCGGGCTGATCGCCGTCGTGCACGGCCGGGGCGCGGGGGCGCTCGGCATCCTGGATCCGGAGACCGGCGAGGTGGTCGACGCGGCGGGCCCCTGGACGGAGTTCGCCCCCACGCTCGCGGTGCACGGCGAGAGGGTCGTCGGTGTCGGCGCCAGTCCGCGCAGCGGGTACGAGGTGGTCGAGCTGGACGCGGTCACCGGCCGGGCGCGGGTCGTCGGCGCCGAGCACCGTGACGCCGTGGACCCGGCCCACTACCCGGAACCGCAGATCCGCACCTTCACCGGACCCGACGGACGCGACATCCACGCCCACATCTACCCGCCGCACAACCCGGGGTGCGTCCCGCCCGCCGACGAGCTGCCGCCCTACGTCGTGTGGGCGCACGGCGGTCCCACCAGCCGGGCGCCGCTCGTGCTCGACCTGGAGATCGCCTACTTCACCTCCCGGGGCATCGGTGTCGCCGAGGTCGACTACGGCGGCTCCACCGGGCACGGCCGGGAGTACCGGGACCGGCTGCGCGAGCAGTGGGGCGTGGTCGACGTCGAGGACTGCGCGGCCGTCGCCCTCGCGCTCGCCGACGAGGGCACCGCCGACCGCTACCGGCTCGCCGTCCGCGGCGGGAGCGCCGGTGGCTGGACCGCCGCCTCCTCGCTCGCGCAGACCGACGTCTACGCCTGCGGCACGATCCTCTACCCGGTTCTCGACCTCGCCTCCTGGGGCGACGGGGAGACCCACGACTTCGAGTCGCAGTACCTGGAGTCCCTGGTCGGGCCGCGCGCGGAGGTGCCGGGGCGGTACACGGAGCGGTCGCCGCTGGAGCACGCCGACCGGATCGCCGTGCCGTTCCTGCTGCTGCAGGGCCTGGACGACGTGATCTGCCCGCCCGCCCAGTGCGAACGGTTCCTGGAGCGGATCCGGGGGCGGCGGGTGCCGCACGCCTACATCGCCTTCGCGGGTGAGGGGCACGGATTCCGCCGGGCCGAGACCATGATCCGCGTCCTGGAGTCCGAACTCTCCCTCTACGCCCAGGTCTTCGGACTCGACCCGAGCGGCGTCCCGACTTTGGAGCTGTCGGAGTGAGCGAGACTGTACGAGAGCTCCGGCGCCCGCCCCGGCTCGCCCCCGGTGCCCGCGTCGCCGTCGTGGCGCCCGCCGGACCCGTGCCGGAGGAGCGGGTGCAGGCCGGGCTCGACGTGCTGCGCGGCTGGGACCTCGACCCCGTGGTGGCGCCCCATGTCCTCGACCGGCACGGTCAGTTGGGCTACCTCGCGGGCGCTGACGCGGACCGGACCGCCGATCTGCAGAACGCCTGGTGCGACCCGTCGGTGGACGCGGTGCTGTGTGCGCGGGGCGGGTACGGGGCGCAACGCACGGCCGACCTGCTGGACTGGGAGGCGATGCGGGCCGCCGGGCCGAAGGTGTTCGTGGGCTTCAGCGACATCACGGCGCTGCACCAGGCGTTCGCCACCCGGCTGGGCCTGGTCACCCTGCACGGGCCGGCCGCCGCGGGCGTCGACTTCGTGAAGAACGCGCGGGCGCAGGAGCACCTCAGGGCCACGCTTCTCGCCCCGGAGACGGTCACGACGATCGTCTCCCGAGGCACCGCCCTGGTCCCGGGCCGGGCGCGCGGGGTGACCCTCGGCGGCTGCCTGAGCCTGCTCGCCTCGGACCTCGGTACGCCCCACGCGCGCGGGGGCGCCCGGGGCGGGCTGCTGATGATCGAGGACGTGGGGGAGGCGCCGTACCGGATCGACCGGATGCTCACCCAGCTGCTGCGCGGCGGCTGGCTCGACGGCGTCCGGGGCGTCGCGCTCGGGTCCTGGACGCGGTGCGGTCCCTACGACGAGGTGCGCGCGGTGCTCGTCGACCGGCTCGGCGGTCTCGGCGTCCCGGTGGCGCAGGAGTTCGGGTTCGGCCACTGCGAAGGGGCGCTGACCCTTCCCTTCGGCGTGGCCGCCGAGCTCGACGCGGACGCGGGCACGCTGACCCTGGCCGAACCGGCCCTGGGTTGAGCCGTCCACGCCGTAGGCTGGCGCAATGCCACACGCTTCCCGCTACCTCGCCGAAGGCCCCCGCGTGGGGATACGTCACTTCACCTACGAGGACGGCGCCGAGTTCACGGCCCGCGCGCGCGAGAGCAAGGACCTGCACCACCCGTGGCTGTTCCCGCCGGACGGCCCGGACGCGTACGCCGCCTACGCGGGCCGCCTGATCGAGGACCCGACCAAGGCCGGGTTCCTGGTCTGCGAGAAGGACGGGGAGCACGGCGACGGCGCGATCGCGGGGTTCATCAACATCAACAACATCGTCCAGGGCGGCTTCCAGTGCGGGGCGCTCGGCTACGGCGCCTTCGCGCACGCCGTCGGACGGGGCCTGATGCGGGAGGGGCTGAACCTCGTCGTCGGGTACGCCTTCGGCCCGATGCGGCTGCACCGGCTGGAGATCAACGCCCAGCCGCGGAACGCCGGGTCGATCGCCCTGGCCCGCAGCTGCGGCTTCCGGCTGGAGGGCTTCTCCCCGAAGATGATCTACATCGACGGCGCCTGGCGCGACCACGAGCGCTGGGCGATCACCGCCGAGATGCGGGCGTAGCGCATCGACTCGGTCATGCGCCCGCTCCCGTGCCGAATTCCGTTGAAGGGCCGGCTCCGCGTCGGCGAGGATGACACGCATGCGGAATGTCGTCGTGCTGGACGCCCCCTCCAACCTGGGACTGCGGCCGCCGGCGCCCGGGACCGTGCCCGGGTGCTACAAGCTCGCCGGGGCGTTGCGGGAGCAGCGGATCGTGCTGGGGGTCCCCCCACGCCTTTAGGGCAGTGGGGGAGGCTGGGCGCGCTGGAGGGCGGGGTGGTCGTGCCGCCGCGGTACGACCACCC
>NZ_WVUG01000167.1 GCF_017614965.1 Streptomyces griseorubiginosus
GGCGGGGGGCGGGGGGTGCTATGTGATCGTTCACCGGAGCATCCTGGCGCACAACGGCGTTGGCTGACCACCGCCAAGGTACGCCGACGGCCTCCACTGCACCGCCCGGGTGAAGTAGTGGGCGTCAACGCGGCCTTGGTGTGGAGCCACATGCCGACCGACCTCGGGACGAAAGGACGGACAAGGAAACCGAGTTGGCCGGCGTCTGAGCCACGAGGGATCAGAAAGCCACGCTCCGGCTCGTCGCCCATGTCGGCGAGCAGGAGCGCCCTTCTGCTTGCATCGGATTGTCTCCGAATCGCGGCCGAGGCCGACTGGCTGATCTAGTCTCGCCTCAGCTCCCGCATCAACGTCGAGACAAGAGACGGCGAAAGGACGAAGTTGCGTCTTTCTGTGAAGCGCTGCGCCCTTGCCGCCGTACTCACCGTGGCCGGCTGCGGCTTCGGCCACCATGACAGCACCTCCGCGGACAACGCTGCCCGTCTCGCGAAGGCGTCTCCCGCTGCAGCATCCCCTGACGCCACTGGTGACTCCTACGCCGCCTCGGTCGACCAACCCCCGAAACTGGCCTCGGGAGGCATCACCGCCCTGGTAAGCGGGTCCCACCTCAAGGACAGTGTCATCTACCCGATTCCGGGCCGAGTCAGGGCCGGCGAGGCCCTCGTCATCGCGGTCAACTGTCAGGGACCCGGTCGGCTCGACGCGGAGGTGCGGGCGGTCGGTATGTCGTTCTCCCTTCCGTGCGAGAAGGGCACGGTGCTGCCCGCGTTGAACGAGTTCCGAATGGATTCGAGCCACTCCCTGGGCTCGCTGCGGTTCACCGCGAAGCCGGATGTCATGTGGTCCTTCACCGTTGGCTTGGACCCTCACCCGCCCAAACCCCACTGAGCCGTCTGATCAGTCCAGCGAGCGGAGGATCAATGACGCGGATTCCGCCCGAGAAATACCCGGCCGAGGGCAAGCCCCTGGGACGCGGCCCCTCCCACGGGTCAAGGACGCCGGTCACCTACTCCACCGATACTCCTGCGATGCGGAAGCTGTGGTGGCGGATCCGCTCGACGGCGAAGTGGCCGCGAAGAGGATGAGGCGGGTCTCGCGATGGGGCATCACGCACCGTGCGGACCATGCTCCGGACGGCACTCTCGGCGTGTGGCGCGTCGGCCTGTCCGGTCGGGTCGGCGGCTACTTCTTGACTCTCGGTTCTGCGCTTGGCGCGGTGATCACCTGGCTCAGCGCTCTCATCCACCCGAGCGCCCAGAACTTCGGCTCCGCGGGGATCACGACCGCCGTCGCCGTGGGGTTCGGTCTCTTCGCCTGGTGGGTCCTGCTCCGCGTGCGCCTCGAACTCCACGAAGACGTGATCGTCATGGTCAACCCCTGGGGCACGCAGCGCCTGGCGTGGTCCCGCGTCAGTGCGGTGATCCTGGGCAACTGGGGAGCGGAGTTCCACACGACGGACGGGTTCAAGTACACGGCGTACGCCCTGAGCGTGCTGGCCGGTGGTGCTCGGCAGGACGGGCGGTTCGTCGAGGTGCGGCGGATCGCATCCGCGCGACTCCGCCCCACTACGTGACGAACCCCCTCTTGATGTCCAACTCGGCCCAGACCGTCTTGCCGACGGTGAGCTTCTCCGTGCCCCAGCGGTCGGCCAGAGCGCCGATGATGAGCAGACCTCTGCCGAACTGGTCGATGAGGGTGGGTGGTTGAGGGTCTGGGAGGCGTTCGCCTCTCGGGTCGGTCACCGCGATGCGCAGGGCGTCGGCCGTCAGGGTCGTCTCCAGGCGGAACAGGCGGTCGCGCAGGCAGCCGTGCAGCAGGGCGTTCGTGCACAACTCACTGGCCAGGAGAGCGGCGTCGCCTGCGGCGTGGGGGTGGCCCCAGGAGACGGCGAGTCGGGCTACGTGGCTTCTGGCGCGGGGGATGTTGTGCGGGTAGGGGGTGTAACTGACGGCGTCGTGGCGGTCGTAGGGCTTGGGGTGGCGGAAAGGGCAGGAGTCCGTCACGCGGCACACCTCCAGGAACAGGGCTGGTCGGGGTGGCTTCGCCGTGCAGGGTGCGAGCGGGCAGCACGGTGCACTTCCCCGACGCCAACTTCGTTGAGTGAGTGGTTGAGTACCGAAGGTAGCGGCATTGCGCGTGGGCCATCAACCTTGTTGGGCAGAAAATTTGATGGCCCTAGGCTGTCGAGTCGATGGGTAGGGAGGGACGGCGGGATGGCAGGCAGGGACCCCGACCGGGGGAAGACGGTCACCACTGTGCTGGGGCGGCGGCTCGGCGGTGAGTTGCTGCGGCTGCGCGAGGCGTGTGGGCTGCGTCAGGCACAGGCTGCGGAGGCGTTGACGGCGTCCGTGGCCAAGGTCGCGAAGATCGAGCGGGGCCAGGTCCCGATGCGGGACCCGGATGTCCGTGCGCTGTGTCGTCTCTACGGCGAGAGCGACGAGGTGGTGATCGGCAAGCTGTTGGCTCTGGCCAAGGCGGATCGGGAGCGACGTAGGGCGCGCGGATGGTGGAATCAGTACCCGCAGTTGCGGGCGATGGTCGAGTACGTCGCTCTGGAGGACATCGCGACCGGCGTGCGGACCTGGCAGGGCGCCATCGTCCCGGGGCTGTTGCAGACGCCGGACTACGCTCGGGCGCTCGCCGTGGGGAACGGGAACTGGGAGGATCCGGACGAGATCGAGCCGTTCGTCGAGTCCCGGATGGCCCGGCAGGCCCGGCTGCACGGTGAGAGTCCGCTGGAGTTGTGGGCGGTCGTGCACGAGGGTGCACTGCGCCAGCTGGTGGGTGGCCGAGACGTCATGCGGGCCCAGTTGGAGCACCTGCTGGACATGGCACGGCGACCGAACGTGAAGCTGCAGGTGCTTCCGTTTCTCGCCGGCGCGCATCCTGGGATGACCAGCGCCTTCACCATCGTCTCGTTCGCCGAGCCGGGCGCGCTGGACGTGGTCCACGTGGACACCACCTCGTCCACCCTCTGGCTGGAGAGCGATACTGATGCCGATCACCACAACGGGCTCTTCGACCGGATCACGCGAATGAGCCTCGCGCAGCGGAACTCGGTCAAACTGATCGACGGAATCCACAAGGAGTTGTAGTCCTCGTGCCCGCGTTCGAGTTCGTCAGGTCCAGCTACAGCGGCGGCAACGCCGGCCAGGAGTGCGTCGAGATAGCCCGCAACATCCCCGGCACCGTCGCCGTCCGCGACTCCAAGAAGACCCGTGGGCCCGTGCTCCGGTTCGCCGCCTCCGTCTGGGGGCCGTTCCATGACGGCGTCCGTGCCGGGACCCTCCGGTGAGGTTCCCGGCACGGGCGGTGTGGCGCTAGTTGGTGAAGTAGAGGTACTTCCAGTCGCTCAGCGTCGTCGTGTTGACCGTGTCGCCCGACGCGCCGTTGACGTACGCCGACCGGACGCGGGCCTTGATGCCGGACTGGCCCGGGGCGCCGAGGGTCACGGCCGACTTGCCGTTGGTGCCGAGGGCGAAGTACTGCGGGCTGTCCTCGCTCGGGTACCACGTGCCCTGGTAGTAGACCTCGAGCTCGAGGCGCTGGGCGCGACCCCGGTAGTACGTCATCGTCGTCGTGACGATCGGCGAGGTGTTCTTGTGGAACCAGTAGTACGTGTGCGAGCCGATCGCGGCCTTCTTGTAGTGCTTGGTGACGGCCGTGGAGACGCGGACCTTGGCGAAGGCGTTGACCTTGACCGACTTCGGCGCGTACTGGGCGTCGCCCTTGAACACCGCCGTGACCGCGGTGTCGCGGGTCATGTCGACGGTCACGGTGAGGTTGCCGCTGGAGTTGACCTTCGCGGACCTGACCAGCTTGTTGGGTTTGTCGGCGCCGAAGGGGTCGGCCCAGATCTCCACCGTGCGGTTCTTGTACGTCTTGCCGAGGTGCGCGGTGAACTTCACGTCCGCGCCGTACCCGTACACCTTGCCGTTGTTGTTCAGGCTGAGCGCGGTCGCCGTGCGGGAGACGGCGACCTTGTCGGACGCGGTCACGGCGGAGTGCTCGGCGTCACCGGCGTAGGACACCTTGTAGGTGACCGTGCCGCCGGCCGGCGGGGTGTCGGTGAAGGAGTACGTGCCGTCCGAGCGCACCGTGACGGCGGGCAGCGCCTTGCCGTTGGGGGATTCGAGGTCGGTCCGGGTGACCTGGAGCTTCACCCCGGCCGGCAGCGCGACGGACGCCGAGATCCTGCCGGTGACCGTCAGCTTCCTGGCGCGGGGCGCGCTGGAGGGCGCGTTGACCGTGAAGGCCGGGTTGTTCAGGGTCGGGCCGGTGAGCGCCTTGAGGGTGTAGCCGCCGCCGTCCGAGCCCGTGCCGACCAGCGCGAAGACCCGGGAGAGGTCCGGGGCCCAGCGCAGGGCGGCGGGGTAGGAGGTGCCCAGGTCGTAGCTGTGCAGCGGCTGTACGGTGCCGGGCCGGTACGTCAGGACCTTGTGGCCGTCGGCCTGGGCGACGACGCCGTTCGGCGCGATGTCGGCGAACTGTCCCGTCGGGTAGGAGCCGGCCGCGGTGAACTTGCCGTCCGCGTAGGCGTCCCGGTCCTTGCCGTTGACGAGGACCTGCTTGCCGCCGGGCACCAGGTCGATGTCCCCGATGCCGCTGTTGAGCGTGTAGTCGCGCTCGTACCAGGAGACCAGCTTCGGCGTGCCGCCGGAGACGTCCAGGACGGCCATCGAGTCGGTGGAGACGCCGGTCTCGCCGACGGCGAGGATGCCGGGCTGGCTCGCGTCGGTGTCCAGCAGGCCCTGGCCCCAGATGCCTGTCCCGGTGCCCTCGGTGGGGAACTGCTTCAGCGTCACCGGGTCGGTGCCGCCCCCCGCTTCCACCGACGGGTCGACCGAGCCCAGGTCGCCGTCCCACTGGTCGCCGTAGGTGAACCACACCTTGCCGCCGCTGAAGGCGACATGGCGCGGGCCGGTGTTGGTGGCGACCGTGTAACGGTGCCGGATGTCGAGGGTGGCCGCGTCCAGGGCCACGATCTCGTGGGTGGCGGGCAGGGCCGCGTAGAGGGTGGCGCCGTCGTCCGACACCGCCAGGTCGGTGATGCCGGGGACCCCGCTCGCCGAGTCGACGGCGTTGCCGGAGTAGTCGGCCGCCGTGACCGTGCCGGCCGCCGCGTCGCCGACGAAGACCCGCTTCAGCACGTCGTCGGCCACGATGCCGCCGGGCGTGGTGACCCGGGCGGCGGCCGCGGAGGCGGTGCCGGCCGCGACGACGCTCAGCGCCGCCGAGGAGAACAGGACAGCAAGCGCTGTCGCGGTCGAGATGCTGCGCGTACGCACAGTGGTGTAACCCCCTGAGGAAAACCCGGTGTACGACCGGGCAGGCGAGTGCGCCGCGCAGCACCCGGCGATGACACACGGGGCGCGGCTGCCCCGGCAGCCTATGTCATGCCTGTGACAGGCGTGGAGGGAATTTCAGCTGTGGGGAGGTTCCGTGACGGTGTCGAGCAGCGTCACCCGGCGGAAGTTGCACACCGCGCGCTCGCTCGGCGCGCTCCCCGGGCGCCCGCCGGAGTGCGCCTTGAGGGCCACGCTCACGAGGCTCAGCAGGAGATCCACGTCGGCGTCGCAGTCGAGGTGGACCGTGACCCAACGCGAGCCGGGGACCAGGCGGATGGCCGTCGACTCGGCGAAGTCGTAGTGCAGCCGCTGGATCGCCCGGGCGGTCAGCTGCAGGTCCACATCGCGCTCGGAGTGGAAGTGGACGATCTCGTGGTGGGCGGAGCGCAACGCCCGGCCCGTCCCGCAGTCGGCCGGACACGGGCTGAGGTCGGGCCACGTCTCCAACTGCCGCATGGCTCTCTGGGCCGGTGTCATGTGCCCATGGTGCGGTGCTCACCGCCCGTCCACCAGGGATTGAGGGATCCGTAACCCTTAGGTGACGAACGTCCGGTTGACCGGACGGCCGCCTCCACAGCAGCCCTACCGAAATGACATCAGCCGTTCATCGACCC
This sequence comes from Streptomyces griseorubiginosus, assembly GCF_017614965.1. GTDB lineage: Bacteria > Actinomycetota > Actinomycetes > Streptomycetales > Streptomycetaceae > Streptomyces > Streptomyces griseorubiginosus_B. The sequence continues at coordinate 5,963 of NZ_WVUG01000167.1, forward strand.
TCCATATCCGACGCCTCGCGCCGACAGGAACCGGCCATTGACTCTCCCCCGCGCGGCTCGAACACGAGGCCGCATGGGGAATACCGTTTCCTTTGGGGGGCCCTCAGTGGTGTCCGCAGTGGAGGCTTCCGGCGAACCGGAGCCCGACAGACCCGTTCCTCGCCGGCTCCTCACGGCGCGTGGCCTGGGCGACCGCCTCTTCCGGTACCAGCTCACGGCCACCGGACTCGCCGTCCTCGCCATCATGGCGGCCGTCGGACTCTTCCTGCTGCTGCGGGCCGCGCAGGCGCTGCGCGTGCGCGGCCTGAAGTTCCTCACCACCGCCGCCTGGCAGCCGGACGTCCACAACTTCGGCATCGCCGCCGTGCTCACCGGCACCCTGCTGATCGCCGCCGTCGCGGTGACGATCTCGGTGCCGCTGGCCGTCGGGACCGCGCTGTTCATCTCCGACGTGGCACCCCGCCGACTGCGCCGCACGCTGGTGACGATGGTCGACCTGATGGCGGCCGTCCCCTCGGTGGTCTACGGCCTGTGGGGACTGTTCTTCCTGCAGCAGCACGTGATCGGCCTGTCGCGCTGGCTGTCGGACTGGCTTGGCTGGATACCGCTGTTCACGGTGGACGGCACCCGGCCCGGTGAGCCGCTGGCCTCCGAGAGCGTCTACACCGCCTCCACCTTCGTCGCCGGGATCGTGGTGGCGCTGATGGTCGCGCCGATCCAGTGCTCGGTGATGCGCGAGGTGTTCGCGCAGGCCCCGGCGGGCGAGCGCGAGGGAGCGTACGCCCTCGGCGCGACCCGGTGGGGGATGATCCGCGCGGTCGTCCTGCCGTACGGCAAGGGCGGCATCATCGGCGGCACGATGCTCGGTCTCGGGCGGGCGCTCGGCGAGACCATCGCCGTGTACCTGATCATCTCGCCGGTCTTCGTGATCCAGCCGCACATCCTGCAGACCGGTTCCAACTCGGTGTCCTCGCTGATCGCCCTGCACTACGGCGACGCGTCCACCTTCGGCATGTCGGCGCTGATGGCGGCGGGCCTGGCGCTGTTCCTGCTCACCCTGGCGGTCAACTTCACCGCCTCCTCCATCGTGGCCCGCTCCCGGTCCGGCGCGCAGAGCGAGGCATGAGATGACCGTCGTCGAAGAGACCGGCCTGACCGAAGGCCGAGGAGAAGGAACCGACGTCCGGACGGACGCCGACGGCCCGGTGGACGCCGTCCCCGGGACCGAACTCCCCGACCGTCCCCGCCGTATCGGCGGCGTCAGCCGCTCCGGGGTGCTGTCCCTGGCCGGCGCCGCCGTCTCGGGCCTCTGTGTCGCCGTGCTGCTGTTCGGTGAAGTCGCCCCCTTCTCGGGCGCGTTGGGCTTCACCGTCACCGCGTACGCGGCCTTCCTCGCCATCTACGCGGTGCTGACCGGGCTGGAGGAGGACCGGCAGGCGGTACGGGACCGGGTGATGACGGTCGTGCTGTGGACGGCGGCCGTACTGCTGTTCACCGCGCTCACCCTCGTCGTCGGCTTCACCGCCTGGCGCGGCCGCGAGGCCCTGCCGCACGGCAACTTCTTCACCCAGGACATGCAGGCGGCGGGCCCCCTGGACCCGCTGACCCACGGCGGTATCGCGCACGCGATGCTCGGCACGCTCATCATGATCACGATCGCGCTGGCCATCACGGTCCCGCTGGGCCTGGCCTGCGCGGTCTACCTCAACCAGATCCCGGGCCGCTTCTCCCGGTTCGTGCGCACCATCGTCGAGGCGATGACCGCGCTGCCGTCGATCGTGGCCGGCCTGATGGTGTACGCGGTCTGGATCCTCGGTCTCGGCATGCAGAAGTCGGGTCTCGCGGCCGGGTTCGCGATCAGCGTGATGATGCTGCCGATCGTGATCCGGGCCTCGGACGTGGTGCTGCGCCTGGTCCCCGGCACGCTGACGGAGGCGGCGGAGGCGCTGGGCGCTCCGCGCTGGCGGACCGTCTGGCACGTCGTCCTGCCCACCGCGCGCTCGGGGCTCGCCACCGCGGTCATCCTCGGCACGGCCCGCGGTATCGGCGAGACCTCCCCGGTCCTGCTGACGGCGGGCTTCACGGCGGCCCTCAACGGCAACCCGACCGACGGCCCGATGATCTCCCTCCCGCTGGCCGTCTTCACCTTCGTCAAGTCCCCCGAGCCCACGATGATCGCCCGCGGCTTCGGAGCGGCGGCGGTCCTGATGGCCCTGGTCCTGGTGCTGTTCGCGATCGCCCGGGTGATCGGCGGAAGGGGCCCGGGCCACCAGAGCAAACGCCAGGCCCGCAGGACGGCGAAGGCGTCCCGCCGGGACGAGCAGAGGTTCGCCGAACTGCACGCTCCCGCACTGCAGTTGTTCGACAGCGGTTCCCACGACGACACCGAGCAGACCAACGACTCCGGAGACAGTCACTGATGTCCAGCCCTGTCATCAACGCCCTCCGTCGGCTGGGCGTCCTCGCCGCGCTGCTGGGCATCCTCGCCGTTCCGACAGCCGCCACCCCCGCCTCCGCCGACAGCTACACCCCCATCGCCGGAGCCGGATCCACCTGGGCCGAGAACGCCGTCGACGAGTGGCGCCGGGCCGTCAACCAGTACGGCATGCGCATCAGCTACGCCGGCACCGGCTCCTCCGACGGCCGCCGCCAGTTCCTCTCCGGCACCGTCGACTTCGCGGTCTCGGACATCCCCTTCCAGACCCACCCCACCGACGGAAGCGCGGCCGAACGCCCCGCGCAGGGGTCGTACGCCTACATGCCGATCGTCGCCGGCGGCACCGTCTTCATGTACCACCTGACGGTCAACGGGCAGCGCGTCACCAACCTCCGCCTCTCCGGCGACGTCGTCACCAAGATCTTCACCGGGGTCATCAAGACCTGGGACGACCCGGCGATCAAGGCCGACAACCCCGGTCTGCAGCTCCCGCACCGCCCCGTCGTCCCGGTCGTCCGCTCCGACGGCTCCGGCTCCACCGCCCAGTTCACGATGTGGATGGCCAACCAGCACAGGTCGCTGTGGCAGGCGTACTGCGCCAGGGTCGGCCGCTCCGGGGCGTGCGGACAGACCTCGTACTACCCGACCGTCTCCGGCATGATCGCCCAGTCCGGCGACCTCGGCGTCGCGGGCTACGTCGCGCAGAACTACGGCGAGGGCGCGATCGGCTACGTCAACTACTCCTACGCCCTCAACGCGCACTATCCGGTCGCCAAGGTCCTCAACCACGCCGGCTACTACACCGAGCCGACCCCGCAGAACGTGGCGGTCTCGCTGCTCAAGGCGAAGATCAACACCAACAAGAGCTCGCCGGACTACCTCACCCAGCAGCTCGACGGCGTCTACACCGACAGCGACCGCCGCAACTACCCGCTCTCCAGCTACTCGTACATGATCCTGCCGCTGAAGGTGCAGGGCACCTTCACCAAGGCCAAGGGCAAGACGCTGGGCGCGTTCTCGTACTACTTCATGTGCCAGGGCCAGCAACAGGCGCCGCAGCTGGGCTACTCGCCGCTGCCCATCAACCTCGTGCAGGCCGGCTTCGACCAGATCCGCCGCATCCCCGGTGTGCAGACGCAGAACATCAACATCAGGGGCTGCAACAACCCGACCTTCACCGCCAACGGCCGCAACAAGCTCGCGGAGACGGCTCCCTACCCGGCCGCCTGCGACAAGAAGGGCGCGGCCCCCTGCACGAGCGGCAGCGGCGGCGCCAAGTCCGGCGGCTCGAGCGGTGGTTCGGGCGGCAGCGGCACGGGCGGGTCCACGGGCGGTTCGGCCGGCGGGTCCTCCGGTGGCACGGCGGCCGGGGGCGGTACGGCGGCCGGGGGCGCCGGCGCCTCCGCGCAGCCCTCCGTGGACCCCGACACCGGGCAGACCATCGCCGCCGACGGCACGGGCACCGGGTCCGCCACGACCGCGGGCGGCACCATCGCCCTGGCGCAGCCCGTCGCGGTGGCCGGACACAGCGGCTGGACGACCACCCAGACCCTGATGGTGCTCGCCGTCTTCCTGGTGCTCGGCCTGGTCCTGCTGCCCTCGCTGGTCTCCCGCCTCATCAGCCGCGCCTCGGACGGGGGTTCGCGATGAACCGGGTACGACGTCTGCTGCTGAGGGTCGTCGCCGGGACCGCCGTCGGCGCGCTCGCGGGACTCGCGGTCGCCCAGTCGGCACCGCCGGCGACGGCGGCGAGTTCCTCCGCCGTCACGGTGTCGGGGCGCGGCGAGTTCAGTGCCATGAAGTTCACGGTCTCCCAGACCAGCCATCTCACCAGCCAGGCGATCACCGTCTCCTGGACCGGCGGCACCCCCACGACCTTCGCGGGCACGCAGTTCAACACGGACTTCGTGCAGATCATGCAGTGCTGGGGCGACGACGACGGCACGGTACCGGCCAACCCCGGCCCACCGCGCACCCAGTGCCAGTACGGCGCCTCCCCGACCACCGACCGCACCAGCTGGCCGGGCAACGACTACGACGACACCCGCAGGGTCTTCTACAGCGCCGACCCCACCAACTACGGCCAGGACAACCGGTACGGCGCCGCCAACCCGAACGCTCCCGGCGAGGTCCCCTTCAAGTCGGTCGACGGCACCACGGTCACCACGAACACCCAGAACAACCCGTTCTTCAACCGCAACACCACCAACGAGGTCGACTTCGCCCGCACCGGCGCCGGCGGCACCGGCACCGAGTACTTCGAGGTGCAGACCGCCAACGAGGCCCCGCACCTGGGCTGCGGCCTGCCGGTGAAGACGAACGGCGTGACGAAGCCGCGCGACTGCTGGCTGGTGATCGTCCCCCAGGGCCACCTCGACCTCGACGGCAAGCCGTACGCCGACCACAGCCAGGTCAACGCGGGCTCCCCGGTGTCCTCCACCAACTGGCGGAACCGCATCGCGATCCCGCTGCACTTCAACTCGGTCGGCACCAACTGCGCCCTCGGCGCCAAGGAACGCCCCACCACCGGCAGCGAGCTGGCCGCCGACGCCATGACCAGCTGGCAGGCCGCGCTGTGCCCGGCCGGGAAGGTGTACAGCTACACCGAGCAGGGCGAGCCCGACGCCCGGGGCCGGCTCGGCAACGACGGCTCCTCCGGACTCGCCTTCACCACCCGGGCACTCGGGGCCGACGCCAGTTCGGCCGCGCCCCCGGACACCACGACGTACGCGCCGGTCGCGCTCTCGGGAGCCGTCATCGGGTTCACCATCGAACGCAGACCGAAGGCGGGGGCGCCCGACTCGGTGACGAAGCTCGCCGGCACGAAGGTGGAGTCGATCAGGCTCACGCCCCGGCTGGTCGCCAAGCTGCTCACCGAGTCCTACCGCAACTCGCCCTGGGGAGCGGTGATCGGCTCCACCGTCGCCGGCAAGTACGGCTGGGCGAGGAACAACCCGGCGGGCCTCGCGAGCGACCCCGAGTTCATCGCGCTCAACCCCGAGTTCGCGTATCTGTCGGTCGCCGAGACCCCGGCCACCGACACCGACCTGATGACCTCGCTCGGCCACAGCGACACCGCGCACGACCTGTGGCAGTGGATCTGGGCCGACAAGGAGGCCCGGCAGTTCCTCGCCGGTGTCCCCGACGACGACGGGATGCGGGTCAACCCGTACTACAGCACCAACGCCGACCTGAACCCGACCGGCGCCGCCTTCGACCCGTCGAACCTCGACGAGTACCCGAAGAGCGACCCCTGGTGCACGATCCCGCCCGGCACCGGCGCCACCCTCCAGCAGTGCATGACCGACTTCCACCCGTACGTGGACGACATGCACGCCGGTGCCCTGCACACCCGGCGCGCCGACATCCTGTGGAAGTCGACCTGGGACCCGCTGGCCAGCCCGCCGGCCTTCAAGAGCCCCGGCCCGCAGATGGTCGGCTCGCGCTTCGTCATCACCGTCACGGACGCGGCCTCCGCGGCCCGCTACGGCCTGCAGACGGCCCAACTGCGCAACGCTGCGGGCAAGTTCGTCGCCCCGACGACCGACTCCCTGACCGCCGCCGCGAAGAGCGCCGCCGGGAAGACGGTCGCCGAGATCACCCCGGCGGGCGCCACCGCGAAGAACGCCTATCCCCTGGCCCAGCTGGTCTACGCGGCCGCCCGCCCGGCCAAGCTCACCGCCGACGCCCGCCGCGACTACGCGGCCCTGCTGCGGTACGCGGCCGGCAACGGGCAGCTCAGCGGCGCCGACCCGGGCCGGCTGCCGGCCGGGTACGCCCCGTTGCCCAAGCAGCTGCGCGCCCGTGCCCTGCAGGTCGCCGGCACGCTCGAGCACTACAAGGGCGGCTCCGCGGACGGCGGTTCCGGGTCGTCCGCGGGGTCCGGCGGCAGCGGCACGGGCACGGGCGGCTCGACCGGCTCCGGCTCCTCGGGCGGCACCGCGGCCGACGGCGGCACCGGTACGCCGAGCGCGGGCGCGAGCACCTCGCCGAGCCCGCAGGCCTCGTACGGCGGCGGAAAGGCCGTGCAGACGACAGCCGCGGGCAACACCCCCGCCGACCCCGCCAACCCGCTGCGCTACGCCGTCCCGGTCGGTGCCGCCCTCGGCGCCGTGGCCGGCGCGGGCGCCCCCTTCGCGGGCGGCGGCCGACTGCGCCTGCCGCTGCGGATGCCGCTGCCGGGCGGCCGGACGGTGACGCTCGTGCCCGACACCCTGCCGGAGCGGCTGCGCAAGCTGCTGCCGCCGGGCCGGGGGTGAGCGCCCTGCCACGGACCCCTGCGGGCACCGGCCCGCCGCCGGGCGGGAGTTGACGCCCACCGCCCGGCGGACCGCCCCAGCGCCCTATGCCCCTCGGCGCGCGGCCCTCACCGGCCCGCGTCGCACCTTCCGAGCCGAGCCCCCCGACGGGGCCCGCGCTCCCACAGACGGCCGCCCGCCCCGAAAGGCAGTCGGGGCGGACGGCCCGTACCACCCTGCCAGATCCACCCCTTCGCACAGTCACGGAGACTCTCGATGCGCAGAACGCGCTCTACGGCGGCGCTCGTCGCCGCCGCCGTGGTGGCCGGCGGCCTGGCTCTCGCGAGCCCGGCGTACGCCGACCCCACCCCCGCGGGGACCTTCCGCCAGCTGGTCGGCGTGGGCTCCGACACCACCCAGGACGTGCTCAACGCCCTGGCCGGCGACACCGTGGCCGGCAAGAGCTACGCCGCCACCGCCGTGAAGTCGGCGAGCGGTGCCGGCATCGCCTCCTACGACGCGATCGAGCCCGGCACCGGCTCCACCACCTCGAACATCACGACCCGCTCCGGCGGCCCGTCCTTCCTGCGCCCGAACGGATCCGGCAAGGGCCGCCTCGCCCTGAGCGAGTCGCTGACCGGCGACAAGTTCCCGGACTCCTCCGGCGTCGCCATCAAGGGCCAGGTCGACTTCGCCCGCTCCTCCAGCGGCCCGTCGGCCTCCGGCACCGCGCTCACCTACATCCCGATGGCCCGTGACGCGATCGGCGTGGCGGTGCGTGGCTCCGGCCTGGACACCCTGACGTTGGCCCAGCTGCACGACATCTACGTCGGCACGCTCACCACGGTCAACGGTCAGACCGTGCACCCGAAGATCCCGCAGAGCGGTTCGGGCACGCGGAAGTTCTTCCTGTCCATCCTCGGCCTGCAGGACGCGGACCTCGCCCCGAGCGTCCAGGCGGTCCAGGAGAACCAGGGCAACAGCGCGCTCACCGAGGCCGGCGCCCTCGTCCCGTTCTCCGTCGGCAGCTGGATCGCCCAGAACAACGGCGTGGCCCCCGACTACACCACGACCTCGGTCAGCAACGGCGGTCACCTGGCCGCCATCCAGCTTCCGGGCGACACCGGCGCCACCAGCCCGGTGACCACCGTCAACGGCAAGCTCGCGCCCGTCCAGCCGTACTACGAGAACTCCACCTTCGGCCGCGACGTCTTCAACGTCGTGCCGACCCGGGCGATCGACCCGACGAGCATCTTCTTCGACAAGGACCTCTACGACGTCTTCGTCACCAGCGGCAGCCACACCGCCGCCCTGGCCTCCGACGACGCCGAGAAGGTCATCGCCTCCTTCGGCTTCGTCAACGAGTCGTACAACGGCTCCGTCAACCTGACCCGGCACGCCAAGCAGGGCGGCCTGGAGGAGTCCGGCATCTCCACCGCCGTGCCCGCCGCGCCGGCGCTGAAGGCCACGCCGGGTGACGCGAGCCTGAAGCTGAGCTGGACCGCCCCGGCCGCCACCGCGTTCCCGCTGACCGACTACCGGGTCACGCTGACCGACGCCGGCGGCGCGGTCGTCGCCGTCAAGGACCTGCCGGCCACCACGACCTCGTACAGCGTCACCGGTCTGGCCGTGGGCACGTACACCGCCACGGTCACCGGCAACAACATCAACGGCACCGGTGCCGCGTCCACCTGGACCGGCCCGGTCAAGTACAAGAGCGCCACCACCGCCGCGGTCGCCGCGACCCCGTACGGCAAGGCCCCGAAGGTCGCCGTCACCGTGACCGGCAGCCACGGCGTGACACCCACCGGCAAGGTCACCGTGAAGGAGGGCGCCACCGTCCTCGGCAGCGGCACGCTGAACGCCTCCGGCAAGGTCACCGTGGCCCTGTCGAACCACCTCAAGGTCGCCACGCACTCCCTGACCGTGTCCTACGGCGGCGCCGCCAAGCTGAACGCCTCCTCGGCGACCGCCACCCTGAAGGTCACCAAGGCCACCGCCTCCCTCGCGAGCACCGCGCCCGCCACGATCAGCCACACCGCGCGCGCCAAGGTCACCGTCAAGGTCACCGCGACCGGCACCACGCCGACCGGCACCGTGAAGATCTACGAGGGCTCCCGGCTGCTCGGCACCGGCACCCTCAGCGGCGGCAAGGTGACGATCACCCTGCCGAAGCTGGCCCGGGGCAAGCACAGCCTGCACGCCACCTACTCGGGCTCCGCGACGGTGAACGCCAAGACCGGCCCCGTCTTCACGATCAAGTCCACCTGATCCATCTCCCACCGGGCTGCCGGGGAGGGCCCCTCCTCCCCGGCAGCCCCCCTCTCGAACTTCCCGAAGGAGGCGGGCCGCCGTGACACTCGCCGTACCCCTCACGCTCACGCGCGTCCGGAGCGTCACCGTCGTCCGCCATCTCGCCCGGGGCGGCCTGCTCAGCCTCGCCGCCCTGCTGCTCGGCATCACCGCCCAGCTGCTGCTGGTCAGCGGCATCCAGGAGCGGTCCGCGCAGCACTCCGCCTTCGACGAGCTGCGCGGCCGACTCGCCCTCGGGACCGCGCCGGTGGCGCAGACCGACCAGCAGGGCAGGCTGCTCGCGCCGGGCACGCCGGTCGCGATCGTCGACATCCCCAGGCTGGGGACGACGCAGGTGGTCCTGGAGGGCACCGACTCCTCGGTGCTGACCGACGGGCCCGGTCACCGCCGGGACACCCCGATGCCCGGGCAGGCCGGCACCAGCGTGCTGATGGGGCGGGCCGCGGCCTACGGCGGGCCGTTCCGCGGGCTCGGCTCGCTGTCGTCCGGCGACCGGATCACCGTGGTCACCGGGCAGGGCAAGGCGACGTACCAGGTCCTGGACGTGCGCAGGGCCGGTGATCCGGCTCCCGCCCCCGTGGCCGCAGGCAAGGGGCGGCTGGTGCTGGTCACCGCGACCGGCGCCCGGTTCGTGCCGGCCGGGGTGCTGCGCGTCGACGCCGACCTGGTCTCCGCCCCCTTCCAGACGCCGGCGGCGGTGATCCGCACCGGCACGCTGCCCGGCTCCGAGGAGCCGCTGGCCCGGCCCTCCGGGGTGCCGTGGCCGCTGGTGATGTGGCTGCAGGCACTGCTGCTGGCCGCCGTCGCCGCGGTGTGGGCCTGGCACCGCTGGGGCCGCCACCAGACGTGGATCGTCTTCGCGCCCCTCGTCGCGGTGCTGGGCCTCCAGGTCGCCACGCGCACCACCGAACTCCTGCCGAACCTGCTGTGAGGTGTCCGAAGTGTCCGAAGTAACCCAGTCCGTGCCCGACGCCGTGACCGACTCCGTGACCGACACGGTCGTCCTGCCGCCGGTGGAGACCGCCGCCGCGACCGCTCCCGCCACGATCGAGGCCCGGTCGGTCTCGGCCTGGTTCGGCGGGCACCAGGTGCTCAGCCAGGTGTCGCTGACCATGCCCGCGGGGCGGGTCACCGCGCTCATCGGGCCGTCCGGGTGCGGCAAGTCGACGTTCCTGCGCACGCTCAACCGGATGCACGAGCTGATCCCGGGGGCGCAGTTCGGGGGCGAGGTGCTCTTCGAGGGCGAGGACATCTACGACGCCTCCTGGCGGCTGACGGACGCCCGCCGCCGTATCGGCATGGTGTTCCAGAAGCCGAACCCGTTCCCCGCGATGTCGATCTACGACAACGTGGTGGCCGGCCTCCGGCTGACCGGCGCCCGCGCTAGCCGCCGCGAGAAGGACGAGCTGGTGGAGGAGTCGCTGTCCCGGGCCGGCCTGTGGAAGGAGGTCCGCGACCGGCTGCGCAAGCCGGGCGGCGCGCTCTCCGGCGGCCAGCAGCAACGGCTGTGCATCGCCCGGGCGTTGGCGGTACGGCCCCGGGTGCTGCTGATGGACGAACCGTGCTCGGCGCTGGACCCCACCTCGACCCGCCGTGTCGAGGAGACCATCCACGAGCTCGCCGACCAGGTGACGGTCGTGATCGTCACCCACAACATGCAGCAGGCGGCCCGCGTCTCCCAGCAGTGCGCCTTCTTCCTCGCCGAGCAGGGCACCCCCGGCGGCATCGTCGAGGCGGGCCCGACGGACGACGTCTTCGGCACCCCGAAGGACCAGCGCACGGCGGACTACGTAGCGGGCCGCTTCGGCTGACGGGCGGCGGGCAGGGCGGGGACGGTGAGCATGAGGTCGATCACGGGCTCGGCCGCGAGGTTCGGGACCGCCGTCGAGCCGATGTGCTCGACCTCTCCTTTCGCGGCGTTTGGGTCGATAATCGAGCCATGAGTACGGCGACGTTTGTCATGGCGGCCACGTCGGTGGACGTAAGCCACGTGGTCGGCGCCTTCATCGGTGGCCTGGTCATCGCCGGTGCCCTGGTCTGGGCCTTCTGGTTCGGCATGCGGGTGCGCGACCGGGAGCTGCCCCGGCCGCTCCCGGACGAGCAGCCCCGTCTTCCCGACGGCGGAGCCGTCCGCGAGATGCGCGAGGTGCGCGAACCGGACGAGGTGCCGCTCTCCGAGGACGGAAAACGCCTGATGCCCCACGAGATTCACCGCGCGTCCAGCAAGACGGGCAAGGACCAGCACCGACGGCGCTGGATGCCCGGCTCCAGCGGCTCCTTCGGCAGCGGCGGCCTGGGCGTGCGCTAGCCCCGCGGCGGGAGCCGGCGGCTCAGGCGAGCCGGCGGCTCAGGCCATCCGGTTCAGGCCATCCAGAAGAAGACGGCCGTCATCCGCTTGTCCTCCAGCGTGCTGCCGGAGTAGCCGGTCGCGCTGTGCACCAGGTTGGCCTGGTACAGCAACAGCCGGTTGTACTTGTGCGGGACCCGTACGTCCTCCTCGAAGTGGTCCCCGGGCACGAACCGGGTGCCGAGCGCCTCGACGAGGTTGTTGTGCGGCGCCTGCACGATGTTTCCGCCGAGCCGCCCGCCGGGCAGCGACTGGCGGTAGAACGCGGTGCCGCAGTCCTTGCCGACGCCGGGGTTGAGGTACAGCACGGCCGCGTACCGGCACAGCGCCCGTGAGTCGGTGTGCGGCCGCGGCTCGCTCTCGCCCTCGCCGACGACCTGGACGCAGTTGTGGTTCAGCGTGCCGCCGCCGGGCGCCTGCTGCACCCACAGGTCCTTCGCCCCGGTCGCCTTCTTCACCAGGCGCTCCACGCGGGCGAGTTCGTCGGGCTCCAGGCCCGGCATGGTGCGCAGGCCCGGCCAGGTCTCCGAGGTGTAGGGGTATCCCTTGACCCAGTCGTCCTTCGCCAGACAGCGCTCCCGTACGGCGTCCACGTCCGGCAGGACGTCGTCGATGACCCAGTAGTCGCGGCCCTTGGTGGGCTTGCGGTAGGGCAGGACAGGAAGGGCCGCGGGGACCCGGGGCGGGGGTTGTGGGGGCATGGGCCGAATCTAGGTCGAGGATTCCCCCGCACTCTCCCGTGAACAGGTCAACATTCCGTCAACGCCTTGTCATGACCACCGAAGGAGCGGACCGCCAACTCCCCGGAGACATGGCTCACATCCCCTGGTTTTTACCAAACCAAAAGGTTCCGCGCCCGGGTCCGGTCCGTATTCCACACCGTCCTACCCCGCCGCGCGACGGCGGATCCCCGACCGGGCAGGAGGCACGGTGCGCTTTTCGCGGAACGCGACGGGAACTCTCTTCGTGGGCGGTGCCCTGAGTCTGACTCTGGCGGCGCTCGCCTATCCCGCGATGCTCGGGGTGAACACCGTGTCGGCCTCAGGAACGAGAGTCATCGCCCAGACCCAGTGGGGCCCGCTGACGGAGTCGGACCGCGACTTCGTGGTGAAGGTGCGCGCCGCCGGTCTGTGGGAGTACCCCGTCGGCCAACTGGGCCTGCAGAAGGGCCAGAGCCAGGCGGTCAAGATCGCCAGCAAGCACCTGATCGACGGTCACGCGGCGCTGGACGCCAGCTGCCGCAAGATCAGCACGATGCTGAACATCACCATCCCCAACATCGCGAGCCCCCAGCAGGTGGGCTTCGTCAACACCCTCAAGGCCGACAGCGGCAAGCAGTTCGACACGGACTTCGCCAACATCCTGCGGGTGACGCACGGTTCGATCTTCAACACGATCGCGAAGATCCGCTCGACGACCAAGAACACGGTGGTGCGTGCCCTGGCCGACCAGGCCAACGCGACGGTCCTGGACCACATCACGGTCATGGAGCAGACCGGGCTGGTCAACTTCGACCAGGTGCTCTTCCAGGAGACCACCCCGCCGAAGCTGCCCGCCAAGGACCTGACCCCGCCGCCCCCGCTCGCGGGCCAGCCCCAGGT
>NZ_WVUG01000168.1 GCF_017614965.1 Streptomyces griseorubiginosus
GGGGCAGGGTGGTGCGGGGGCGGGGCGTGCGCAGCGGCGCCACGTGTTCCTCCGGCGCCCCGGCCGCCGTCAACTTGGCGGACATGTACGAGAACCACCGCCCGGGCTGGGTCTCCCGGGTGCGCCGCACGATCGCGGTGTCCGCCGCGTGCATCGCGACCCACGCGCCGGATGCTTCCCGCACCTTGCCCGACAGGCCGTGGTGATCGGGGTGGTGATGGGTGATCACGACCCCGTGGATGTCCTCGACCGTCGTCCCGCAGTCGACGAGCCCCTGAACAAGCGTGTCCCATGACGCGGGATCGTCCCAGCCGGTGTCGACCAGCACCGGCCCGCGGTCGGTGTCGACGACATAGACCAGCGTGTGGCCGAGGGGATTGTCCGGGATGGGCACCCGAACGGACCGCACACCCCCACCATGATCGAACGTCTCCACCATCCACCCTCCGCTCCACGGCCACCGCCCACTATAACTAGAACCCGTTTCACAATGACCCGAAGCGCGGCAACGCCCACGACCCTGCGAAGGAGGTCTGGCCTAGTTGAAGGGGAACTGGTATCAGTTTCTGAAACACCGTCAGAAACGAGGGCAGTGGCGATGGCCGAGCTCGTGGAACACGGACAGCTGTTCATCGGCGGCGAACTGACCGATCCCCTGGGCGGGGACGTCATCGAGGTGATCTCGCCGCACACCGAGGAGGTCATCGGGCGGGTGCCGCACGCCTCCCGGGAGGACGTCGACCGGGCCGTCGGCGTGGCGCGGAGGGCCTTCGACGAGGGGCCCTGGCCACGGATGTCCTTGGACGAGCGGATCGAGGTCGTCACCCGGATCAAGGACGCGATCGCGGTCCGCCACGAGGAACTCGCCCGGGTGATCTCCTCCGAGAACGGGTCGCCGTACTCCTGGAGCGTCCTCGCCCAGGCGCTCGGCGCGATGATGGTCTGGGACGCGGCGATCACGGTCGCCCGCGACTTCACGTACGAGGAGAGGCGGGACGGTGTCCTCGGGAAGATCCTCGTGCGGCGGGAGCCGGTCGGGGTCGTCGCCGCCGTCGTCCCCTGGAACGTCCCGCAGTTCGTCGCCGCCGCCAAACTCGCGCCCGCGCTGCTGACCGGCTGCACGGTGATACTGAAGCCCTCGCCGGAGTCGCCGCTGGACGCGTACATCCTGGCCGACATCACCCGCGAGGCCGGGCTGCCGGAGGGCGTCCTGTCCATCCTGCCCGCCGACCGCGAGGTCAGCGAGTACCTCGTCGGGCATCCGGACATCGACAAGGTCGCCTTCACCGGGTCGGTGGCCGCGGGCAAGCGCGTGATGGAGGTCGCCTCCCGGCATCTCACCCGCGTGACACTGGAGTTGGGCGGCAAGTCGGCCGCCGTCGTCCTACCGGACGCGGACGTGGCGACCACCGTCGCCGGCGTCGTCCCGGCGGCCTGGATGAACAACGGCCAGGCCTGCGTGGCCCAGACCCGCATCCTGCTGCCGCGCTCCCGCTACGACGAGTTCGCCGAGGCCTTCTCCGCGGCGGCGAGCGCGCTGGTGGTCGGCGACCCGCTGGACCCCGCGACCCAGGTCGGCCCCCTGGTGGCCCGGCGCCAGCAGCAGCGCAACCTCGACTACATCCGCATCGGACAGGAAGAGGGCGCGAAGATCCTCACCGGCGGGGGCCGTCCGCCGGGGCTCGACAAGGGCTGGTACGTCGAACCCACGTTGTTCGGCGACGTCGACAACTCCATGCGGATCGCCCGGGAGGAGATCTTCGGCCCGGTGATCTGCCTGCTGCCCTACGGCGACGAGTCGGAGGCCCTGAAGATCGCCAACGACTCCGACTACGGGCTCAGCGGCAGCGTGTGGACGGCCGACGTGGCGCACGGGATCGAGGTCGCGAAGCAGGTCCGTACGGGCACGTACTCCGTGAACACCTTCAGCCTGGACATGCTCGGCCCCTTCGGCGGCTACAAGAACTCCGGTCTGGGGCGGGAGTTCGGGCCCGAGGGCTACGGCGAGTACCTCGAACACAAGATGATCCATCTCCCCGCCGGCTGGGAGGGCTGAGCCGATGGGGGCATCTCCCGCGCGGGCGCATTCGAGCGTGGGGGCGGGCGACCGCTGGCACGTCGAGGTCGACCGCTCCGTCTGCATCGGCTCGGCCCAGTGCGTGCACCGCGCGACGGGCGCGTTCCGCCTCGACTCCGCCATGCAGTCCCACCCGGTCGACCCGGAGACCGACGCCAACGAACGCATCCTGGACGCCGCCGAGAACTGCCCCGTGGAGGCGATCGAGATCACGCTGCTGGACAGCGGGGAGGCGGTGTTCCCACCGGAGGACGAGTAGGGCGGCCTCGGGCCGCGGGCAGGTGTGCCTCACGTCGGCGTCCTGTGTGCTGCAGCCGCCTGTACGGCGGGGAGGAGAGCCGCGAGCCGTTCCAACTGCTCGTGCTGGGAGCGCAGGTCCAGCGCGGCGAGGCGGACGACGAGGTGCCGGGCGCCGGCGGCGACGTACCGTGTCAGGTGCTGGAGGACGTGGTCGGCGGGTCCTGTGACGAGGGCCTGGATCTTCCGGAGTTCCTCGAGCGGCATGCCGTACACGGTCCGGGCGTAGGCGTCCAGGGCCCGGTCTCCGGCTGGGGCGTCGTCGTCGACGCGGACCGTGATGAAGAGGGCGGGGGTGATGGCCCGGTCCGCGCGACCCGCGTCGGCCGCCGCGTCGCGGACCGTCCGGAGACCGTCGGCGTAGTCGGCGGGGTCGGGTGGGTAGGGCAGCCAGCCGTCGTACATCCGGCCCGTGCGGGCGAGGGCGGCGGGCGTCGCGCCGCCGAGCCAGATGGGCGGGCCGCCGGGCCGTGACGGTCTGGTCGCGGGCGGGAGGTCGGGGAAGTCGAGCAGGTCGCCGTGGAAGGAGCCCGCGCCGGCCCACACGGCCCGCCACAGGGCGACGGTCTCGTCGAGGCGGGTGAACCGGCGCGGCCACGGCACCTCGGACAGGGCGTAGAGGGGGCGCCCGAAGCGGCCGGGGAAGCCCGCGCCGACGCTCACCACGAGCCGGCCGCCGGACAGCAGGTCGACCGAGGCCAGGGACTGGGCCGTCTGCACCGGGCG
This sequence comes from Streptomyces griseorubiginosus, assembly GCF_017614965.1. GTDB lineage: Bacteria > Actinomycetota > Actinomycetes > Streptomycetales > Streptomycetaceae > Streptomyces > Streptomyces griseorubiginosus_B. Next base: position 3,101 of record NZ_WVUG01000168.1, read on the forward strand.
GCGCAGGAACGGCAGCAGGGCGGCCGTGCCCAGGCTCACCGTCCCGGTCACCGGGGCGAGCGCGGCCAGCATGGTCAGGGCCTCGACCCGCGGGCTGACCAGGGAGTCGTTGACGAAGAGCGAGGAGAATCCCGCGGCCTCGGCCGTGCGGCCGAAGGCGATCAGCTCGCGCGGGTCGTCGGCCGGGCCCCACTGCGCGGTCCCGGTCGGTAGCAGTACGCCGATGTCCATGCCGTCGATGCTCGCGACCGGTGGACACGGCGACAATTCCCTGCGGGGAATGGTCCGGCGCCCCGCACCGCAGGTAGAACGGGGCCGTGGACTTCCCCAGCGCCCTGCGCGAACGCCGTGCCCGTCGTCGTATCAGCCAGCTCGACCTGGCGCTGCGGGCGGGAACCACCCAGCGGCACCTCAGCTTCATCGAGTCCGGTAGATCGGTGCCGGGGCGGAACATGGTCGTGCGGCTGGCCGAGTCGCTGGAGCTGCCGCTGCGGGAGCGCAACGCGCTGCTGCTGGCCGCCGGTTACGCGCCCGCGTATCCCGAGAGTTCGCTGGACGACCCGGTGCTGGCGCCCGCCCGTACCGCGATCGAGCACATCCTGCGCGCGCACGAGCCGTATCCGGCGCTGGTGGTGGAGGGGCGGGGTGACCTGATCGCCGCCAACCGCGCCTTCCGTGTGATCACGGAAGGCGCGGCCCCCGAGCTGCTGGGCCCGGGAGCCAACGCCTACCGTCTCGCGCTGCACCCCGACGGAATGGCTCCGCGCATCCGCAACCTCGCCGAATGGGCACGGCACATCCTGGTGCGGCTGGACCATCTTCCGGAGCTACGTGCCGAACTCGCCGTGCACGTACCTGAGTTGGAGCCCTCGGCCGGGCAGCTCGGGTTCGCGGTACCGCTGCGTCTGTCCTCCTCGTACGGCGAACTGCACCTGATGACGACCGTCACGACCTTCGCCACCGCCGTCGACGTCACCCTCTCCGAGCTGAAGCTGGAGGCGTTCCTGCCGGCCGACCCGGCGACGGCCGAGGCACTGCGAGCGGCCGCCGCCCAGGCGCCCGGGGCCAGGTAGTCGGCCGAGGAAGGCGCCGATGGAGGGTCAGGGCTTGTTCTGGGGAGCCGTCAGGTCGATCAGGCGGCACACCGTTTCGATGTCGATCTTCACCTGGGCGATGGAGGCGCGGCCCGACAGCCAGGTGATCAGGGCCGAGTGCCAGGTGTGTTCGATGACGCGGACCGCGGAAAGCTGCTCGGAGGTCGGGTTCTCCTGGCCCATCGCGTCGAGGATGATCACCGTGGTCTGACGGGAGACCTGGTCGACCTCCGGGCTGACGCTGCGGTCGGCGAAGGTCAGGGCGCGGACCATCGCGTCGGCCAGATGCGGCTCCCGCTGAAGGGCGCGGAAGGCCCGCATCAGGGTCTCCGCGACCCGCTCCGCCGCCGTCTCGCCCTGCGGGGGCTTCTTGCGGAGCGTGCCGTGCATGTGCTCCAACTGGTCCTGCATCGTGGCCACCAGCAGATGCACCTTGGACGGGAAGTAGCGGTACAGCGTGCCCAGCGCCACCTGCGAGGACTCGGCGACCTCCCGCATCTGCACCGCGTCGAAACCGCCCCGGCTGGCCAACTGCGCGCTCGCGTGCAGGATGCGGCGACGGCGCGCCTCCTGCCGCTCCGTGAGGGGCGGGGAGGCGGGGCGCCCGGTCGCTTCGAGCTTGGCTTCCACAGGCATGGATCCCGTTCCGTGACACTCGGTGAGGGCTGGTGATCGCACCGAGCATGGCAGGGTGTGCGTCGTGGCGCGAATCACCTGATCCACTGCTCACAGTGCCCCTACCGCCCGGTAGATTCAGAGCCTCCTGGACGATCAAGTCTGAAACTTGTTCTAGATTAGCGTCCCGGCGTAATCTCGCGGGACAATGCATGCAGAAGGGGGCCCAGAGTGACCGCTGAGGCCAGTCAGGCGGGCCGCCAGGAGGATCCCGCCGCCGACGGCGAGCGACCGCTCCACATCGCGCTCCTCACGTATAAAGGGAACCCGTTCTGCGGCGGCCAGGGCGTCTACGTCCGCCATCTCTCGCGCGAACTGGCCCGCCTCGGCCACCGCGTCGAGGTCATCGGTTCCCAGCCCTACCCCGTCCTCGACGAGGGCTACGACGGCCTGTCCCTGACCGAGCTGCCGAGCCTGGACCTCTACCGCTCGCCCGACCCCTTCCGCACCCCGAAGCGCGACGAGTACCGCGACTGGATCGACGCGCTGGAGGTCGCCACCATGTGGACCGGCGGCTTCCCCGAGCCGCTGACGTTCTCCCTGCGCGCCCGCCGCCATCTGCGCGCCCGGCGCGGCGAGTTCGACGTCGTGCACGACAACCAGACCCTCGGCTACGGCCTGTTGGGGGACATCGGCGCGCCGCTCGTCACCACCATCCACCACCCCATCACCGTCGACCGGCAGTTGGAGCTCGACGCCGCCAAGACCTGGCACCAGCGTCTGTCCAAGCGGCGCTGGTACGCCTTCACCCGCATGCAGAAGCGCGTCGCCCGCCGGCTGCCCTCCGTGCTCACCGTCTCCGGCACCTCCCGCCAGGAGATCGTCGACCATCTCGGCGTACGGGACGACCGTATGCACGTCGTCCACATCGGCGCGGACACCGACCTGTTCTCGCCCGACGCGTCGGTGCCCGTCGTCCCGGGGCGGATCGTGACGACGTCCAGCGCGGACGTGCCGCTCAAGGGGCTCGTCTTCCTCGTCGAGGCGCTCGCCAAGGTGCGCACCGAGCACCCCGAGGCCCACCTCGTCGTCGTCGGCACACGGCCCGCCGAGGGCCCCGTCGCGCAGGCGATGGAGCGCTACGGCCTCGAGCGCGCCGTCGAGTTCGTCAAGGGCATCTCCGACGCCGAACTGGTCGACCTCGTCCGCTCGGCCCAGGTCGCCTGCGTGCCCTCGCTCTACGAGGGCTTCTCGCTGCCCGCCGCCGAAGCCATGGCGACCGCGACGCCGCTCGTCGCCACGACCGGCGGCGCCATCCCCGAGGTCGCCGGCCGCGACGGCGAGACCTGCCTCGCGGTGCCGCCCGGGGACCCGGGGGCGCTCGCGGCCGCGCTGAGCCGGCTGCTGGGCGACGCCGAACTGCGCGTACGGCTGGGCCGGGCCGGACGTGAGCGGGTGCTGGCGCGGTTCACCTGGGCCAAGGCCGCCGAGGGCACCGTCGCCCACTACCGCGCCGCCATCGCCGGGCCGCGCGCCGCGCAGGCCGGGGCGAGGACCGCCGCTCAACCCCCGGCGGGCACGACCGCGTCCGTACCAGCAGTCGCGGCGAGACCAGCGGCCGCGACGGAGACCACCCCCACCCTCGAACCCCACGCAGACTCCGAAAGCAGGGCCACGTGCTGACCGTCGACTTCTCCCGGTTCCCGCTCGCCCCGGGCGACCGCGTCCTCGACCTCGGCTGCGGGGCCGGCCGGCACGCCTTCGAGTGCTACCGGCGCGGCGCCCAGGTCGTGGCCCTCGACCAGAACGGCGAGGAGATCCGCGAGGTCGCCAAGTGGTTCGCGGCGATGAAGGAGGCCGGCGAGGCCCCCGCCGGAGCCACCGCCACCGCCATGGAGGGCGACGCCCTCGCCCTGCCCTTCCCCGACGAGTCCTTCGACGTCGTGATCATCTCCGAGGTCATGGAGCACATCCCGGACGACAAGGGCGTACTCGCCGAGATGGTACGGGTGTTGAAGCCCGGCGGACGCATCGCGATCACCGTCCCGCGCTACGGCCCGGAGAAGGTCTGCTGGGCCCTGTCCGACGCCTACCACGAGGTCGAGGGTGGTCACATCCGCATCTACAAGGCGGACGAACTGCTCGCGAAGATCAGGGAAGCGGGGCTCGAGCCGTACGGCACCCACCACGCGCACGCCCTGCACAGCCCCTACTGGTGGCTCAAGTGCGCGTTCGGCGTCGACAACGACAAGGCGTTGCCGGTGCAGGCGTACCACAAGCTGCTGGTCTGGGACATCATGAAGAAACCCCTGGCCACCCGGGTCGCCGAGCAGGCGCTGAACCCGCTCATCGGCAAGAGCTTCGTGGCCTACGCGACCAAGCCGCACCTTCCGGCGGTGGACGCCAAGTGACCACCCCCCGGACAGAACACCTCGTCCTGCCCGGGGTCCTCACCGCCGGGCAGGCCGCCGCGACCGTCGCCGGCATCCTCGCCCAGCAGAGGGAGGACGGCGCGATCCCGTGGTTCCGGGGCCACCACCTGGACCCCTGGGACCACACCGAGGCCGCGATGGCGCTGGACGCCGCCGGTGAGCACGAGGCCGCCGAGCGGGCCTACGAGTGGCTCGCCCGGCACCAGAACGAGGACGGCTCCTGGTACGCGGCCTACGCCGACGGCGACTTCACCGACGTCACCGACCGCGGCCGCGAGACCAACTTCGTCGCTTACATCGCCGTCGGGGTCTGGCACCACTACCTCTCCACCGGCGACGACACCTTCCTCGACCGCATGTGGCCGGCCGTCTACGCCGCGATCGAGTACGTCCTGCGGCTCCAGCAGCCCGGCGGACAGATCGGCTGGAAGGGCGAGGACGACGGCACGTCCACCACGGACGCCCTCCTCACCGGCTCCTCCTCCGTCCACCACGCCCTGCGCTGCGCGCTCGCCATCGCCGAGCAGCGTGAAGAGCCGCAGCCCGACTGGGAGTTGGCGGTGGGCTTGCTGCGGCACGCGATACGCCGGCATCCGGAGCGGTTCCTCGACAAGGACCGCTACTCGATGGACTGGTACTACCCCGTGCTGGGCGGCGCGTTGACCGGCAGCGAGGCCAAGTCCCGTATCGAGGAGGGCTGGGAGCGCTTCGTCGTGCCCGGACTCGGGGTGCGCTGCGTCGTCCCCAACCCGTGGGTCACGGGCGGCGAGTCGGCCGAACTCGCCCTCACCCTCTGGGCGATGGGCGAGTCCGACCGGGCGCTGGACGTACTCCAGTCCATCCAGCACCTGCGGGACCCGGAGAGCGGCCTGTACTGGACCGGCTACGTCTTCGAGGACAAGGCCGTCTGGCCCCAGGAACTGACCACCTGGACGGCCGGCTCCCTGCTCCTGGCCGTCGCAGCCCTGGGCGGCCACGAGGCCACGTGCGCGGTCTTCGGCGGCGACCACTTGCCGAGGGGCCTGGAAACGGACTGCTGCGACTGAGGGCCCGAGTCGCGGGCCCTCAGCCGAGCCGTCAGTGGCGCTGCATGCGGCCTGCGATGGCGTGGCCGACGAAGAGGTAGACGACTGCTGCGAGGCCGTAGCCTGCGATGACGCGGGCCCAGGCCTTGTCGAAGGTGAAGAGATCGCGGGACCAGCCGGCCAGCCAGTTGGCCGCGTTGTGGACGAACTGCACCAGGTCGTTGGCGCGGTTGGCGTCCAGGAGGTACATCAGAATCCACAGGCCCAGGATGAGGGCCATGATGTCGGCGACGATCGCTATGACCGCCCCGGCTCGATTGCCGCTGCTGTATCGAGACATACCTTGCGGATTGCCGCCGGATTTTGATTGAAACCCGGCTGATTCCGTGCGCGGCGGCCTAGGAGTTCAGCTCCGCCAGTACCCGCAGCGTATGCGGGTCCGGAGCCAGGGCCAGCAGGTCCGTCACCGGGCCCTTGCGCCACAACTCCAGCCGCTCGGCGATGCGTTCCCGCGGGCCGACCAGCGAGATCTCGTCGGCGAAGGCGTCCGGCACGGCGAGCACGGCCTCCTCGCGCCGCCCGGTCAGGAACAACTCCTGAATCCGGCGCGCCTCCTCCTCGTACCCCATCCGCGCCATCAGATCGGCGTGGAAGTTCCTGGCCGCGTGCCCCATCCCGCCGATGTAGAAGCCGAGCATGGTCTTCACCGGCAACAGCCCTTCGCGCACGTCGTCACAGACGCGGACCTGCGCCATCGGGGCGATGAGGAACCCCTCCGGAGCGCCGGCCAGCGAGGCCTCGTACACCTCGGGGCGGGTCGGCGACCAGTACAGCGGCAGCCACCCGTTGGCGATCCGCGTCGTCTGCGCGACGTTCTTCGGCCCCTCCGCCCCGAGCAGGATCGGCAGATCGGCCCGCAGTGGATGCGTGATCGGCTTCAGCGCCTTGCCCAGCCCGGTCCCGTCCTGCCCCCGGTACGGATGCGAGTGGAACCGCCCGTCCAGCGCCACCGGCCCCTCCCGCCGCAACACCTGCCGTACGACGTCCACGTACTCCCGGGTCGCGGTCAGCGGTGACTTCGGGAACGGCCGCCCGTACCACCCCTCCACCACCTGCGGCCCCGACAGCCCGAGCCCCAGCAGGACCCGGCCGCCGGAGAGATGGTCGAGGGTGAGGGCGTGCATCGCGGTAGTGGTCGGCGAGCGGGCCGCCATCTGCGCAACGGCCGTCCCCAGCCTGATCCTTGACGTCTGCGCGGCGATCCAGGTCAGCGGCGTGAAGACGTCCGACCCCCACGACTCGGCGGTCCACACCGAGTCGTACCCGAGCCGTTCCGCCTCCTGGGCCAGCGGCACATGATCGGCGGAGGGACCACGGCCCCAGTAACCGAGAGCGAGCCCGAGTCGCATGACGCCTCCTGTCTGACGGTCCGTCAGCTTCCGGACCGGCGGCTGCGACTGTACGACAACGGCCCCCCGCCCGGAAGGGCGAGAGGCCGTGAACGACGTCGAGGCGGCTCAGCCGCGCTGAATCCCGGAGATGTCCTGCAGCACGCCCCGCCGCCCGTCCTGCGTCTGCGCGACCAGAGCGGGACCGCGCTGCTCGACGGCCAGGTACCAGGTACCCGGGGCGAGTTCGGCGATCGGCGTGGGCGAACCGTCCTCCGCGAACAGCGGCCGCGGCACCGGAACGGCGAACCAGAACGGCGAGAACTCCCCGGCCGGCGGCTGCGGCTGCGCCGGCTGCGGCTGGGCGGCGGCCCCATAGGGCTGCCCCGCCTGCGGCTGCCCGCCGTACTGCGCCTGCTGGCCGCCGGGATATCCGTAACCCCCGGGCGGCTGAGCCCCGTAGGGCTGCTGCGTCACCTGCGGCTTGGGCGCCGGGACGAGAGCCGCCTGCAGGGCGGGAACGAGGGGGGTGGCGATGGCGGCGCCGGCGAGGACGAGGGCGGCGATGAAGCCGAGGATGAGGCCGGCGCCCGCGTTCAGAGCGCTCGGGACGTCGACGAGGTTCCAGAAGAGGGCCCAAGCCGCCAGGACCGTGAACGCGGCGCCCACCTGGCCCAACTCCAGGCCCGCGACCTTGCGCGGCTGCGGCAGGGCACGACTGACGACGACCAGGGCGGCGCCGGCGATCCCGCCCACGTAGAGACCCATGGCATCGCCGAGGTACTCCCAGGCGTTCGGAGCGCTGCTGATGCCGTCAGCGGTGTAGAAGCTGAGGAACGACGCGATGAACAGCAACACCGCTGCCCCGATCACCACGCCGTCGCCTCGAGTGAGGGAGCGGATATTCACTTCAGGTCCTTCGGATCAGTCGTCTCGTCGTCGGTAGACACTATCGTCCCCCCGACCAGGGTGTCTGCCGGGACCAGCCCGCCCGCCGCTAACCGCGCAGGAAACTCACGATTCCCTCAGAGATTCCCTGTGCGGCCTTCTGTCGCCAGGTGGCGCTGGTGAGGAGTGCCGCGTCCTTGCTATCGCGCATGTTGCCGCACTCGATGAACACCTTGGGAACCGTTGACAGATTGAGACCGCCGAGGTCCTTACGCGTGACGAGACCGGTGCCGTCGCCGATGTAGTTGGACGGCGGTTCGCCCGTGACGCGTACGAAGTTGCCCGCGACGCGCTCGCCGAGGTCGGCGGAGGGGGCGACGATGGCGCGGGTGTCGGCGGCGCCCGCGTGCACGATGCCCGGCAGGATGACGTGGAAACCGCGGTCACCGGCCGCCGCGCCGTCCGCGTGGATGGAGATCGCCGCGTCCGCGCGGGCGTCGTTGCCGATACGGGCGCGCTGGTCGACGCAAGGGCCCCAGGACGGCGAGCCGTTGTCATGGGTCAGCTTCACGGTCGCGCCCTGCTTCTCCAGCAGCGCCTTCAGCCGGTGCGACACGTCCAGCGTGAACTGGGCCTCCGTGTAGCCCGCGTTGGTGGAGGTACCCGTGGTGTCGCACTCCTTGAAGTTCGTCCCGATGTTCACCTTGCGGCTGATCTCGGCCGTGTGCCGGAAGTTGCCGGGGTTGTGGCCCGGGTCGATCACGATGACCTTGCCCCTGAGGGAACCGGAGGCGACGGGCGCGGAAGCGGTCGGCGCGGAGGAAGTGGGGGAGACCAAGGTCGGCTTGGGGCTGTCCGGCTGCTTGGCGTCGTCGCTGGGTGAGGAAGCGTTGGCACTGGGGGACGTACTCGCCGTGGACGACCGTACCGTCGCCTGGTCCGAGCCCTTGCCGTCGTCGCCCGACCCGCCCACGGCCTCGTACACGAGCCACCCGAGCAACGCGCCCGGCACGAGCGCGGCGAGCGCGACGGTGAGGGGGCCGCGGCGGGGACGGCGGGGCTGGGGTGGATCGAAGTCCGGTCCTACGTACGACACGCCTGCCACCCTAGCGGGCGGCCGGGGTCTTGCCGCTCACGCGCCGAAGTCGACGATGTCGCATTTGGCCACCCGTCCGACGCCTCGCCTGATGCGGGAATCGGTGGTCACCAGCGTGAGACCGAGAACCTCGGCCAGGGCGACGTAAGTCGCGTCATACACCGACAGGTTCGCCGCCAGCGTGCGCACACGTGCCGTGAGGGGGAGCGCGGGATGGCGAATCAGGGGCAGGTCGGCGAACTCCTTCAAGTAACGGTCCACCTCGGGTTTGCCGAGCTTCGGCTTTCCGCCTCTGGTGCCTTTGCCCAGGCCGATCACCGAGGAGGCCACCTCCGTGTCGATCAAATACGGGACGTGGATCTCGTCCTCGCTCGCGATCCGCTCGCGCACGCGCCTGGCGAGCGCGCCGTTGGAGGTGAGGAACTCCGTGACCGCGGAGGCGTCGACAACGATCAACGGCCCCGCCGTCCTTCATCCAGAGCGGCAAGGACGTCCTCATGGTCGACCTCGTCACTCGCATAGCGCTCGGCGCGAGCGGCCATCTCGGCCAGACTGGGTTTGGACGCCTCCCGGAGTATGAGGCCCAGAAGGTATCCCTGAAGTGACTGGCCGGCTTCGGCCGCGCGGATCTTTATGGTGCGAGCGATGTCATCGGGGACGTCCCGCACGGTGAACGCAGTCGTCATGACTGCATTTTATCGTCGATGCCATCATTTTGCAGTCACCCGAATGGTGTACGCGTCGCCCCTCGTCAGATCCCCGCCCCCGTGCGCCGCAGCACGCGCAACGAGTCCGTCGCCGACACCTCCGTGAAGGCGCCGGACTCCAGGGCCCGGAGATAGACGCGGTAGGGGGCCTGCCCGGTGAACTCGTCCTCGGGGTCCGGGAAGACGTCGTGGATGAGGAGCAGCCCGCCCTCGGCGACATGCGGGGCCCAGCCCTCGTAGTCGGCGGTGGCGTGCTCGTCGGTGTGTCCCCCGTCGATGAAGACGAGCCCCAGGGGAGTGCCCCAGAACTGCGCGATCTGCGGCGACCGCCCCACCAGCGCCACGACATGCTCCTCCAGCCCGGCCCGGTACAGCGTCCGCCGGAACGTCGGCAGCGTGTCCATCAGCCCGATCTCCGGGTCGACGGTCTCCGGGTCGTGGTACTCCCACCCGGGCTGCTGCTCCTCGCTGCCTCGGTGATGGTCCAGGGTCAGGGCCGTCACCCCGGCCTGCCGGGCCGCGTCGGCGAGGAGAACGGTGGACCGGCCGCAGTACGTGCCCACTTCCAGCAGCGGAAGTCCGAGGGAACCCGCCTCGACGGCCGCCGCGTACAACGCCAACCCTTCGCCCACGGGCATGAACCCCTTGGCCGCTTCAAAGGCGGCAAGAATCTCCGGCTTGGGTGCCGAGGTCATGGGGTCCCCTCCAGTCAGTTCGGGCGTCTGCGGCCCCATGCTGCCGCACCCCCGGCCGACCATTCGACAGGGGGTGCGGCAGGCGCCCCTCTAGGGGCGCGGGGCTGTATCGATATGCGGCTCCGCCGCGTGGGCGCGACCAGCCACGACGGCACGTCAGCCGCCAACCGGCAGAACCCCCCGAGCTCTACGCGGTGACGGCCTCCCCGGGCAACGACAGGTCCAGATCCACCGCCCGCTCCTCCCCGGAGTGCGACGCCGCAGACGCAAGCGGCCCATGCCCGAACGCCCGCGCGGCCAGCACATACGTACCCTCCGCCGGAACCGCGAGCTCATAACTCCCGTCCTCGTCGGAGACCGCGGCCCCCGCCTGGCGCCCCCGCCGGTCGATCAACGTCACCTTGGCCCGAGCCACCGGCGCACCCTCGGCGTCCAGGACGCGCCCGCGGAACCCCCGCAGCGCCTCCTCGGCCCGCTCCAGCGAGGCCTCCTCCTCGCTGCTGGCCCGCAGTTGCGGGGCGCGGTTCGGCTTGGGCAGGAACAGGGCCATCAGCAGGCCGATCGCCACCGCACCGGTCGCGATCAGGAAGGACACCCGGAAGCCGTGCATGGTCGGTATCGCGACCCCGCCGACGTTCTTCGCGGTGTTGGCCAGCACCATCCCGATGACGGCGCTCGACACGGACGTACCGATGGACCGCATCAGGGTGTTGAGGCCGTTCGCCGCCCCGGTCTCGGAGGCCGGGACCGCCCCCACGATCAGCGCGGGGAGCGAGGAGTATGCGAGGCCGATGCCCGCGCCGAGGACGACCGAGATGACCAGGCTCTGCCAGGCCGCGCTCATCAGGCCGAGCCCCGCGCCGTAGCCGATGGCGATGATGAGCATGCCGAGGATCAGGGTGACCTTGGGGCCGTACTTGGCCGAGAGGCGGGCGTAGACCGGGGCCGTGAGCATCATCGTCAGGCCCAGCGGGGCGACCAGCAGACCCGCGACGACCATCGACTGGCCGAGGCCGTAGCCCGTCGCCTTCGGGAGCTGGAGCAGCTGGGGAAGGACGAGCGAGACGACGTAGAAGGAGACACCGACCATGATCGAGGCCAGGTTGGTGAAGAGGACCGCCGGGCGGGCGGTGGTGCGCAGGTCGACGAGGGGCGCGGCGGAGCGCAGCTCGAACAGGCCCCACAGGACGAGGACGACCGCGGACGCGGCGAACATGCCGAGCGTGGTGCCGGAGGTCCAGCCCCAGTCGCTGCCCTTGGTGATCGGCAGGAGGAAGAGGACCAGGCCGGCCGAGAGGCCGATCGCGCCGAGGACGTCGAAGGTGCCCTCGGCGCGCATCGGGGACTCCGGTACGACGAGGAGGGTGAGGACGATCGAGAGGACGCCGAGGCCGGCGGCGCCGTAGAAGAGGGCGTGCCAGTCGGCGTGCTGGGCGACCAGGGCGGCGAGCGGCAGGGCGAGTCCGCCGCCGACGCCGATCGAGGAGCTCATCAGCGCCATCGCGGAGCCGAGCTTCTCGCGGGGCAGCATGTCCCGCATCAGGCCGATGCCGAGCGGGATGGCGCCCATCGCGAAGCCCTGGAGCGTACGGCCGACGATCATCGGGAGCAGGGTGCTGGTGAAGGCGCTGACCAGGGCGCCGACCACCATCAGGGCGATGCTGAGGATCAGCATGCGCCGCTTGCCGTACAGGTCGCCGAGGCGGCCCATGATCGGGGTGGCCACGGCGCCGGAGAGCAGCGTCGAGGTCAGGACCCAGGTGGCGTTGCTCGGCGCGGTGTCCAGCAGCTGCGGCAGGTCCTTGATCACCGGGACGAGCAGGGTCTGCATCACCGCGACAACGATCCCCGCGAAGGCGAGTACGGGGACCACGGTCCCGCTCGCTCTCCGGGCGGGCTGGTCGTTCGTCGTGTGGGTCATGGGGTGAGGCCTCCAGTGAGATAAGTGCTGGGTAAACCTCGTATGCACGGGCAACTATTCCGTTGCTTCGAGCCTCTAATCAATTCTTGACCCGGTCATGGGAATCTGATCAGCCATCAGCTCTGGCCATGGAATGGAACGTGTTCTAGTCTCGCGCGCCATGAGGGCATATGTGGCCGGGGTCGGGATGACCAAGTTCGAGAAGCCCGAGACCCGTGACTGGCAGTACTGGGACATGGTGCGGGAGGCGGGCGGGGCCGCTCTCGCGGACGCGGGGATCTCGTACGACGAGGTGGAACAGGTTCCCGTCGGCTACTGCTTCCAGCCCTCCACCGCCGGCCAGCGCGCCGCGTATGAACTGGGTCTCACGGGCGTCCCGGTCTACAACGTCAACAACAACTGCGCGACCGGCTCCACCGCCCTGATGCTCGCCCGGCAGCTGGTCGAGGGCGGATCGGCGGACTGCGTACTGGCGCTGGGCTTCGAGAAGATGAAGAAGGGCGCGCTGGGCGGGGGAGCCGACGGCGGAGACTTCTCGACCTCCCCCGTCGCCCGGCACTACGGGATCATGGCCGCCCGGCACGGCTTCGAGATGTCCCCGCCCACCGCACAGATCTTCGGCGACGCGGCCCGTGAGCACATGGAGAAGTACGGCACGACTCAGGCGCAGCTCGCCGCCGTGGCCGCCAAGAACCACCGGCACTCGGCGCGCAACCCGAACGCGCAGTTCCGGGACGTGTACGAGGTGGCCGACATCCTCGCCGCCCGTACCGTGCACCGCCCGCTCACCAAGCTGCAGTGCTCGCCGACCTCGGACGGCGCCGCCGCGGCCGTGGTGGTGTCGGAGCGGTTCGCGGACAGGCGGGGGCTCACCGGCCTCGTCGAGATCGTCGCGCAGGCCATGACCACCGACACCGAGGAGTCCTTCGCCTCCGGCTCCTGCATCGACGTCGTCGGACAGCCCATGTCCCGGGAGGCGGCCCGGCAGGTGTACGAGCGGTCCGGGCTCGGCATCGAGGACGTCGACGTCATCGAGCTGCACGACTGCTTCTCCGTCAACGAACTGCTGACGTACGAGGCGCTCGGGATGTGCGGGGAGGGGGAGTCCGGCAAGCTCGTCGAGTCCGGGGCGACCACGTACGGCGGCCGCTGGGTGGTGAACCCGTCCGGCGGCCTGATCTCCAAGGGACACCCGCTGGGCGCGACCGGCATCGCCCAAGTTGCGGAACTGGTCTGGCAGGTGAGGGGCGAGACGGGGGAGCGGCAGGTCCCGGGCGCGCGAGTGGGGCTCGCGCACAACATCGGACTGGGCGGGGCGGCGGTGGTGACACTGCTCCGCACGACCGGGCCTGCGGCGGGGGCCTGAACGAGTAATCCGTCGCGTGGTCCATAGGTGAGCCAGGGCCTAGGTCTGGCGGCCGAGGGGTGGGTGGGGCGAAATCCTGATGCAAGGGGTGTAACCGGGTTGGGAACATGACAGGCATGCTGGAAGCCGCTGACGTCACCCGGACCCCGCCCCGTACCGTCTCCCCCACCTGGCTGGTGGTGGCGCTCGCCTGCGCCGGGCAGTTCTTGGTCGTGCTGGACGTGTCGGTCGTCAATGTGGCGCTGCCGTCCATGCGCGCCGACCTGGGGCTGAGCGCGCAGGGTCTGCAGTGGGTGGTGAACGCGTACGCGATCGCCTTCGCCGGGTTCATGCTGCTCGGCGGACGCGCGGGGGACCTGTACGGGCGCAAGCGGATGTTCCTGGTCGGGCTGGGCCTTTTCACGCTGGCCTCGCTCGGCGGCGGGCTCGCACAGCAGGGCGGCGAGCTGCTGATCGCACGGGCCGTGCAGGGGCTGGGGGCCGCGGTGCTCGCGCCCTCGACGCTGACGATCCTCACCTCCGCCGTGCCGGAGGGAGCGGCGCGGATGCGGGCGATCGCGACCTGGAGCGCGGTGGGCGCGGGCGGCGGCGCCGCGGGCGGGCTGGTCGGCGGTGCGCTGGTGGACGGGCTGTCGTGGCGGTGGGTGCTGCTGATCAACGTGCCGGTCGGCGCCGTGGTGCTGGCCGGTTCCCTGCGCTGGCTCGCGGAGAGCCGCAACGGGGACGGGCGCAGGCTGGATTTGCCGGGCGCGGTCCTGGTCACGGCCGGGCTCGCGACCCTCGCGTACGGCATCTCGCAGACCGAGGCCAAGGGCTGGACGGCCGCCGCGACCCTGCTCCCGCTGGTCGCCGGACTGGCCCTGATCGCGGTGTTCCTGCTCGTCGAGGCCCGTACGACGGCCCCGCTGATGCCGCTCGGACTGTTCCGGGTGCGGGCCGTGTCGTCGGCGAACGCGTCCATGTTCCTGACCGGGTTCGCGATGTTCTGCATGTGGTACTTCATGACGCTGTACGCGCAGAACGTGCTCGGCTACTCCCCGCTGGAGGCGGGGCTCGCGCTGGTGCCGAGCTCCCTGGCGATCGTGCTCGGCTCGAAGCTCGCGCCGCGGTTCATGCCGGCGCTGGGCGCACGGAACCTGGCCGCGCTCGGGACGCTGATCGCGGTGGCGGGCTTCGCCTGGCAGTCGGCGATGACGCCGAGGGGCGCGTACCTGACCGAGATCATGTTCCCCGGGATCCTGATGATGCTGGGCGCCGGACTGACCGCGACCCCGCTCGCCGCGCTCGCCACTTCGGGGGCTGCGCCGGGGGAGGCCGGGCTGGTCTCCGGGCTGATCAACACCTCCCGCACGATGGGCGGTTCACTGGGGCTCGCGGTGATGTCGACGATCGCGGCCGCGCGCACCGGCGACAGTGGGACACCGGGGGCACTGACGGACGGCTACGCGCTGGTGTTCCGTACGGGGGCGGGGGTGCTGCTCGCCGGGGTGGCGCTGATGCTGGTGTGGCTGCCGCGGAGGATGGCATCGGAAAAGGCGGGAACGGCAGGAAAGGCGGGAACGACGGGAACAGCGGGAACGGGGGCGGGTTCGAAGAGTTCGGCGGGGTGAGGCAACGGTTCGGGCCGCCCATGGACTCCTTTGTATGTCTAGGAGGTGCCCATGGGGGATCGCAAGGAAGCTCGGGACATGGAGTTCCAGAGCTTTTTCATCGGCCGCTGGCCGCGGCTGATGCGGACGGCATTTCTCCTCACGGGGGAGCAACACGCCGCCGAGGACCTGGTCCAGTCGACGTTCGAGCAGGTCTACGTGGCCTGGCGCAAGGTCGGTTCGGCGGACGATCCGGAGGCGTACGTACGGCGCGTGATGATCAACGCGCACAACCGCAAACACCGCAGAAGGCTGCGGGAGTTCCTCGCGCCGAAGGACGACTCGGGGCTGGTGCGCGAGGTCGCCGACACCGGTGACCGCATGGCGCAGGCCGACGACCGGGGCGTGCTGCTGAAGGCGCTGGCCGAGTTGCCGGCCCGGCAGCGCGAGGCGGTCGTCCTGCGCTACTGGGAGGACCTGACGGAGACCCAGGCAGCCGAGGCGATGGGCTGCTCGGTGGGCACGGTCAAGAGCAACGCGGCCAAGGGGCTCGCGAAACTCCGTGCCATACCGGGACTGGCCGACATGGTGACCCGACCCCGCCCGGTGGGGCCCCGGCTCGGCCCGGTGGAGGCCCGGCCCGGCCCCGTGGAGGCCCGGCCCGGCCCCGTGGAGGCCCGGCCCGGCCATGAGGAGCGGCCTCTTTTGACTGACCCGAGCGGGGGGCGGAACTGATGGGCGCGGAGCGGGAAGCGAGCCACGACATGACGGACACGGACATCGCCCTCCTGCTGGCCGACGCGGCGGACGGGGTCGAGATCGGTATAGCCCCCACGCAGGCGGTGATCCGCGGTGGCCGACGGCGCCGGACCCGGCGCTGGGCGGTGGCCGCGGGTGCGGCACTGGCGCTCGCCGGGACGACGGGCGCGGTGGCGCTGACGGGGCTGCCGGGCGG
>NZ_WVUG01000169.1 GCF_017614965.1 Streptomyces griseorubiginosus
GCGCCGACCACCGAGACCGGTGAGCCCCCGGCTTCCGCCACCCCGCCTCCCCCCGACGGGACGACGCCCGGCGGGGCAACCACGTCCACGACAGCGACACCGACGACCACCACCGCCACCACGCCGGCCGCCCCCGCCGTCAAGGATGTCGCGATCTCGGCCTTCCAGCAGACAGGTCCCACAACCGCCACCGCGACCATCACCGTCACCGCCGACGGAACCGGACCGCTGTCCGTCACGGTCTCCTGGCTCACGAGCAGCACCGGGGGACAGCCTGGCTCTCCCGACGGTACGTCGCAGACCTTCGAGCGCAGCGGCGCCACCCAGTACACGATCACCGTCGACCGCACCTTCCAGAACGACGGCTGCTACTGGACGGTTCAGGCCACGACCAGTCCGGTGCCCGCGTCCGGTGGTGCTTCCCAGCAGATCCTTACCAGACAGTGCGAGATCCGTTGACTTCCTCCCCCTCCTGAAGGAGGGGGATTCCTACGGCTCGCGCCGTGGGGTTTTCTGCTTCATCGCTGACTGCCCGCCCGGAGTACTCCGTTGAGGTCTTACACCAGCTCCACAGACAGACGCCGTCAGCCCGACGGCCAGAATGTTCTTCGCCGCGTTCACGTCCCGGTCATGGACCGTCCCGCAGCCGCACGTCCACGCGCGAACATGCAGCGGCATCCTGTCCTGCAGGCTGCCGCAGGCGGAGCACAGCTTGGAGGAGGGGAACCAGCGGTCGATCGCGATCAGTTCGCGGCCGTACCACTGGGCCTTGTACTCCAGCATGCTCCGGAAATCCGACCAGGCCGCATCGCTGATGGCGCGGGCCAGGCTGCCGTTCTTGACCATGTTGCGAACGGTGAGGTCCTCGACAACGATCGTTTGGTTTTCACGAACGAGCCGAGTGGTGAGTTTGTGCAGGTGGTCGCGTCTGCGGTCGGCGATGCGGGCGTAGACCTTGGCCACCTTCCGGCGCGCCTTGGCCCGGTTCGCTCCCTCCCCCTTGGCCTTGCGGGCAAGTTGCCGCTGCGCTGTGGCCAGGCGGCCCCGGTCGCGCCGCTCGTGCCGGGGGTTGGAGACCTTCTCCCCAGTGGAGAGGGTCAGCAGGTGGTCGAGGCCGACGTCGACACCGACCGCCGCGGCTGTGGGGGGCAGTGGCCGGACGGACGGGTCCTCACACAGCAGGGACACGTACCAGCGTCCGGCAGAGTCCTGCGAGACCGTCACCGTGGACGGCGACGCACCCTCGGGCAGTGGACGGGACCACACGATCTCCAGCGACTCCGTCATCTTGGCCAGGGTCAGCTTGCCGTCCCGGAAGCGGAACGCGCTGGTGGTGTACTCCGCCGAATTCCGCGACTTCTTCCGCGACTTGAACCGCGGGTACTTGGCCCGCTTGCCGAAGAAATTGGTGAACGCCGTCTGCAGGTGCCGCAGGGCCTGCTGGAGCGGCACGGAGGAGACCTCGTTGAGGTAGGCGAGTTCCTCGGTCTTCTTCCAGGCCGTCAGCATCGCAGACGTCTGGTTGTAGTTCACCCGCTGCTGCCGCGTCCACGCCTGCGTGCGCGCCGCAAGAGCCAGGTTGTAGACCTTCCGCACGCATCCGAACGTGCGCGACAGCTCGGCTGCCTGCATATCGGTCGGATAGAAGCGGTACTTGAACGCCCGCTTCACGTGAGTGGCCACGGCTCACAAACTATCAAACCAACTTGTGGTTATGCCGGTTCGTGGGAATGGATGCCTGTCCGCCCGGGCGGCGAACCGGCCTTCACGCGTCCCGCTCCGCAGGAGCTTCGTTTCCTCCCCGGCCTGAAGGCCGAGGTATCCATGAAGGAAGTGCCCTGATGACCACTCAGAACGACACCGGTCCCACGTCCGCGGAGGAGGCGGAGGAGCCCACCCGGGTGCTCGCGCCCGTCGACGCGCACAGCGCCACCCTCCACCTCGGCCCTGCCGAGGGCAGCGCACCGGACGTCGAATCCTCCTCATCAGACGGCGAGTACAGCGCCACCGTGCTTGCCAGCCACTGGATCCAGCGCCCCGAGTCCGACGACACGCTCGTCGACCGGCCGTCGGCGAGTGTTCCCTCGGTACGGCCCGACCGCGTCGAGGGGAGCGTGCTGCGTTTCGGTCCCGGTGTGACAGGCGTCGCCGACCGGACCGGGCAGACACCGCCCATTGCGTCGTCGCCCGCGCTCGCCGGTCGGAAGCTGCGCCGACACGCTCTGCCGGTGCTCGTGGTGGCAGCCGTCCTCGCGTTGCTGGCCTGGCAGCGCTTCGGGCAATCCCTTGAGGCCACCGGGGTGACGGTCACGGCCCGGCCGACAGTTCTGCGATGCGACAACACCGCGGACGTCGTCGGCCTCGTCACCACCAACGGTCGTCCCGGCACGCTCTCCTACCGTTGGGTTCGAAGCGACGGCACATCGTCCGGCGTCCTGCACGAGGTGATGGTCCGCGGGGAGAAACACGCGCGTCTGCACCTGCGGTGGACGTATCAAGGGCGGGGACATCGCACGGCCCAGGCCGAACTGCGCATCCTCGCCCCTGCCGCCCGCGCGGCCACCGCCCGCTTCACGTACGACTGCCCCTGACCGGCCTACGTCAACTCCGGCGCCGCCGGATCGGCGCACCCCTCATTCGGTTCCGACGGGTCCGGCGCATCGGTCCGGCCATGTGCCCTTGCCTGACGCGATACGACCCGTCAGGGCCTGGTTCAGTCGGGTGAGGGCGGTGTCGTCGGCGTCCTCCAAGACGCTCGACGCCCTGTCCATGCCGGGAAGTTGCCGCAGCAGCACCAGCGGGACGGGGCCGTCGGTTCGGACGTCGAGCACCATGAACGCCGTACCCGGCGGGAAGACGATCTCGTCACCCTCATCCAGCAGCTGGCGTGTCCGGCGGCCCGTGATCGAAAGGATGGCGTACCCGACGCCCGCGACGCGCGATGTGCCCGCCGGATCGAGGGGGACACCGCTCACCGGTGCCGGATCGCGAATCAGCTCTCCCGGCCGCACATTGACTCCGTGGCCGGCGTTGTCGCCCGGGCCGCGCAGGACCACGCCCCGGTACGAGGGAAGGCGTCCGAGCCCGGAGGCGAGGCAGGCGGCGTAGGGCACCAATCGGTGGTCACCGTTTCGTAGCGTCCGGGTCAGCTCGGCGTGGCTCAACGTCCCCTCGGTCTCCTTCTGCAGGTACATGCGTACGGCGATGAGATCGGCGCGGGCCGCTTCCTGCGCCTCTCCGCGCAGGGCGGGCATCCCCGCCAACGCCCGGCTGACCGCAGCGCCGTGTCGCTCCCAGACGGCCTCGGCCAGCGTCCTGAACGCGTTCCTGTCCAGCACTGTGCTGCGATGCCCTGGCGAGACGGGTACCACGGGCAGCGTCAACGTGCTCGCGGCCTTGGGCGGCCGAACCGGGGCGCCGTCCGCTTCCCCGGACTGCGCACCGTCGGAGGCCGGCGCGCCAGCATCCG
Source organism: Streptomyces griseorubiginosus (assembly GCF_017614965.1). Lineage (GTDB taxonomy): Bacteria > Actinomycetota > Actinomycetes > Streptomycetales > Streptomycetaceae > Streptomyces > Streptomyces griseorubiginosus_B. Next base: position 3,470 of record NZ_WVUG01000169.1, read on the forward strand.
CCTGACCGGACATCAGTCCCGCCACCGGCCTCGGCGCCGGCACTTTGGGTTCCGCCAGTGATCCGGCTGTGCTCGACATCGGGGCGACCTCGGGAGTTGAGGCCCGTGCCGAGGGGTGCTCACTCGTGTCGGCCGGCTCCGACGCTGACTCGGATGCGGATGCGGATTCAGGCACCGCAGGTGCAGTGGCAGGTGTCTGTGTCGGCGCCGAGTCGGCGGCCGCGGGACGCTGAGATGCCTCCGGAGCGGAGGGCGGGCTCTCCGTGACGGCACCCGGTAAGCGACGCCCCGCCGGGTCCGGTTCGGTCGACGCCTGGTGCGTGCTGGTGACGGTCTGCGGAGCGTCGATCGTCACCGCAGGCGTCGCCCGCGTCGTTGTCTGCGGCTCCATCGCGTGTTGCGGCCTGGTCGGTTCCGCCGTTGCGGTCCCGGCCAGGCTGGACAGAGCACCCTCTGGCTCTGCCGAAGTGGTCGTCGTCGTCTCCGGTTCCGCGGTTCGGCCAGCGGTCGTTCTCCCCTGAGCGGTCGCTGTAGGCATCACCGAATCCGAGGCGGTCCGTAGCTCGGGTGGTGCGCCTGCCGTTGCCGCCCGGCCCGCGGGGGCTGTCGTGCGGAGAGGCTTGGGCAGGGAGAAGCGGACGACGCGTACCCCGTGTTCGGCCGCCAGCGCGCGTAGTGCGCGGCCACCATCGGGCACGTGGGCGTGCACGTGCAGAGTGGTCCGTGTCCGTAGGTCCGGGGTGAGGGCGGAGAGCAGCCGGGACAGTGCCGGCCAGAGTGAGGACGCGATGCGTTCGCCGGACCGGCCGATGTCGATGACGGGACCGTCGACGGCGACCGGGCGCTCGATCGGGGGTGCGGGGGCGTCGTCCCTCGGGCCGACCCACAACCCGGCCCTGGTGAGGGTGGCCCGCCAGTCGTCGGAGAGGTGGATCACTCCGTCATCGGACACATCGGGGCCCCGCATCGGGGAGAACCAGCGCAGTGGCCGCGTCACGGCCCCTTCCGCATCCTTGCCCGGCTCGCACAGGACGGCGTCCACGAACGGCAGCCAGCGCGGCGTCCCGTCCGGGCCGACCAGCACCGACCGGATGCCGTAGTGACTCATCGGATTGGCGGCGAACAGGGGCAGGCCGGTCGTGACCTCGACATCGATACGGAGCGTCGAGGCGACCTGCCGACCGAGCGGCAGCAGATCCCGCCGCCCCCCCGGCGCGAGGCGGATCCCGGCGCGGGTCTCGGCGGGCAGAGTGTTCAGGAGCCGGGCCACGTCCGAGGCGGAGACGTCCTCGCCCCACGGCACACCCACGATCACGGCAGGCCGCCTCGGGTCGGCCGGGATGGCGTGGAAGAGGTCCCCGGGACGGGGTTCCGCGGCCTCGACGGGGCGGATCACCAGTCCGGCCGGGATCTGGTCGACGGTGCATCCGTCGACCGCCGTCGCCGACACCTGGCGCAGGACGGCCTGCCAGCGGGGGACCGGAAGGCGAGGTCCGAGGGCAGCGGGCGGCTCTCCCGGTGCGAACCGCCACCAGCCGCCGTCACCGGGCGGTACGAAGACCGAGCCACCCGGTACCACCAGCACCGGCCCGTCCGGGGCATCGACGGTCAGGTCCCACGCGTCGGCGATCCGGCGGGCCACGGCGGGGCGGTCCGGACGGTCGTGGCCCGCTCCGGACATCACCAGGCGCACGGTCCTGGTGTCCGCCTCGCGCAAGGAGTCGAGTACCTCACTCAGTCGCGACCACAGCGACCCGGACGGATCGCCCTCGGCGAAGGCCAGGACGGTGGCCGTGTCCTCCGTCGGGGCGAGGGTGCGCGCGAGGTCGCGGATGTCGGCCGGGCTGAGGGGGTCGTCCGTGGGCGGCCGGAGCAGGAGCAGTCCGTCGTGGTCCTCGAGCAGGACGCGGGGAGCGGAACCCTCGGACGTGGACGGCTCGTTGGCGTGTCCGACGGCGCCGGCAGGGCGTCGGCTGCGGCGGCTGGTCCAGCGCTTCATCCGACGTGCCCTCCGGTGTTCTCCTGGTCCGTCTCCTCTCGCGGTGCGTCCGGAAGCTCGAGGGTCACGTCGGGGGGCAGGGCGCCGCCGATCGTCGCGACCCGATGCGGTTCGGGGACGGAGCGCTCCGCGGCGGCTTCGCGGTCCACGGGCGCTCCGGCCTCGGAGCTGTCGTCGTCGGCGGTCGGTTCGTCCGCCGCGCGGGACCCTGGATCGGAGTCGGCTCGGGCAGCACTCACTCCCTCAGTCGCCGTTGCGTCGTCGGTGCCGTCGGCGCGGTCCTCCGCGGCCCGGCGCGTGACCGCCTCGGCCAGAAACTGGGCGTCGACGACGGCCCCGGCCGGGCTGGGCGGGTTGAGGTACAGGGCGTGATCCTTCGGGAGCCGGTCCAACAGCTCCTTTGCGGCCAGGAGTTCGAAGGCGAATCCGCCGGCGTCCTCCAGGTGCTCAGCGGAGGTGAAGACGGGCATCACCGGGGTACGGTCGGCCGTGACGGCCGTCACCGGTGTGCCCTCCTGCTGGATCAGCACCGCGACCTCGGCGTCGGCGAGGGCGTCCGTCACGGCCTCGGCGGGTCCGTATCCCGTGACGGCGAGCTGCAGAGCGGCGTCGACGTCGTCGGTGGGCTCGGGCCAGTCGAGCGACTCGGGAGAGGGCCGGTGCTCCTCGTTGTCCTCCCACTCCTCGATCGTCCCGTCGAGCCCGGACCGCCACCGGCCGACCACCGCCCACGAGGGCGGCACCCCCTCGCCCTGCCAGCCCGGATCGACCATGCTGATCCAGTGGTCGGGGGCGAGTCGGGCGGCCTCGACAATGTCCTTCGGGGGAGTGGGCATGTGCTCCCTCATGGCCGGTTCACCCTGCGATGAGGGCACAATCGCGTTATCACTCATGCGTCTTCGGTCACCAGTTTGAGTTGTGGAGAGTGTGACTATACGGACTCAGGGTGGAGTGGAGGTGACGGGGACATTGATCCTCGCAGCGGCACGGCAGCTGTTTCCGTTTTCCCAACTGCCCTTCTTCCCATAGCACTTCGCGGCGCTGGGGTCACCGTGGCACAGGTCACCGCTCCACCCCCGCGGTCCGGTCGGCGGCAGCGATCGTCAGGCGCAGAACCGGCCCGTTCCCGGTGCCGTACTGTGCGGCGCGCCCGCCCGGATGGCGCGTCACGAGACGTACGCCGAGCTCTCGCGCCGCCACTGCCGCGTACACGGCGGGATAGGGATCCCCGGCGGACGCTCTGTCATGCCGGTTCAAAAGCAGCCGGAAGCGCTGGAGCCGGGTGAGGCCGAGGTCGGCTGTCCGCAGTGAGCCGCCGAGCAGCGTGGCCTCGGTCTGTCGAGCGAGCGTCAGTTCCACGCCGATGGCGGAGAGTTCACCGATGGACACCAGGCCATGCGGAAGAGAGGCGTCTTCGGGCACGTCGTCCTCGGTGAGCCGGTCCTCGAGCCAGCGGCGGACGGACTGGGGGTCCGGCTCCCTCCCATCGCCCAGCGCCCCCGGCCCGCGGGACCCGCTTGCCGTGCGCGGAGCCCACCGGCGCAGCGCGTCCGCCAGCGCCTCGGTGAACCCTTCCCCGCTTCCGGCACCGTCGCGGGCGACGTCGTCGTCCACCGATTCGGGAGGCCGGGGCTGCGGCGAGGGTGCGGCCGGGGGAGCGTCCGTCGTCTCCGTGGCGGAACCGTAAGTGATGACCGGCTCCTGTTCATCGGCGGGCTGCGCGGTCCCGGTGCCCAGGGGTGCGGGCCTGACCAGCGACCAGTCCTGTCCGGGCCCGTCCAGGCACTCCGGCGGTACCGTCACGACGATCGTCTCGGTGTTCAGGGTCGGATCATGCACCAGATCGACGTCGGAATTGGCCAGCAGCACGTTTCTCGCGGTCGCCCTCCGGTCGGCGAGGGCCTGCGCCGTCGTCGCCCCCTCCCCGCCGAGCAGAACGACCCGGGCATTGGGGTCCAGCCCGCCGAGGTGCGGGTCGTGCGTCAGGAGTTCGGCGAGCTCGTCGGCGGGCATGCCAGGGGTGGGAAGCAGGAAGTAGCTGTGGGACTGGGACCAGGCCGGCGCCATCTCCTTGCCCTGGTCGCTGCCGTCCGCGGATGCCACGTACGAGTCCGTGATGAGATAGCCCAGCCGCCGCCCTGTGAAGTTGCGGCCGATCACCTTTCCGCTCTGAGTGATCTTGCTCTCGGGGCCGAGTGCTCCGCGTCGTTTGAGGTCGACGGCGGCGAGTGCGGCGGGGTTGTACGGGTCACGGCCGGTTGCGGCCGTCTGTGCCGCCAGCCACAGCAGTTCCCTTTGGTGCACCTCGTCGCGGGGATCGTCGCCGTCCTTGAGGTGCAGCGCTTTGGTCGCCAGGGCATGGGCGTCCGGGGCGTTCTCCAAGCTTTCTACGGCTTTGACCGTGGCCCACAGGGCGTCCTGACGGTGTTCCGCCGTGACCCGGCTGGTGGGGGGTCGTTCCAGCACGCTGCGGACCCGGGCGTCCGTGTCGCCGTTCGCCGTCAGCAGCTCCCGGGCCCGGTGCACCGACGGCAGGGGCACGAAGTCGGACAGTACGGCGTCCGGGTCCGCGGCCACGTGCGCCGACGCCGCCTCCAGTGCCGAGCGCACATCGGTGGGGTCGAGCGGCCCGGGCCGTACTCCCGGAGCGGGCTGCTCCGTCAGCCGGGCGCGTGTCACCCGCTCCAGCAGGTCGAGCGTGAACTCTCCGGTGTGCCGCAGGTTCCGGTCCCGCCGGCGCATGCCTTCCAGTGCCCCGATACCACGCAGCAGCCGCCGGTAGGTGCCGTCCGGGTCGTCCTTGTCGTCCTCGATGTCCGGACCGAAGGTCTGACGGAGCGCCCGTACCAGCCGCAGAGCCGTCTCCCGTGCCTGTACCAGGCCGAGGCCCGGGACATCGTCCAGGCCGGCCTGATCGACCACGGCATCGAGTTCCTCGTCGGCCGGCTCGGGTGTGTACTTCTTGAAGTCGACCTCATCCCCCGTAGGGGGAGTGAAGAGGGAGAGTTCCAGTTTCTGGTTGCCTGAAAGGATGCGGTTGCCCACGAGAGTGTCGGCGGCGAAGACGGTACGGCGATTTTCGTTGGCGACCCCCTGGCCCACCGGCATCGCCGACGTGGCCAGGGGATCGGCGACGAACGGCGCCAGTGCCCGGTTCGGGCGGGTACGGCCCTTGCGGCCGCGCGCCGCTCCCAGCCAGCAGGCGATGAGGACGATCGGCTGGTCCACGTCCAGGCGCCGTACGCTCGGGCGGCTTCGCAGAAGGCGACCGGTCTGCGGAGCGTCGATCTCACGGGTGGGCCCTACGGTCGGCACCACCGCTGATGTGCCGGGCTGCCCGTGCCATTGGCCGAAGTAGGGCTTCTTGCCCTTCCACTGCACGCCTTTCCACGGCACCGGCTTGGCTGTCCCATGGAGCTCTTTTCGGACCGGGTCGTACAGGACGAACTCCGTGACCTTGCCCAAGGAACGGAAGAAGGGCCACATTTTGAGCAGATCCGCGTCGTTGAACGTCCCACGGCCGATGGGCCTTCCCTCGTCGGTCAGGGTGACGGTCCTGACCTGGCTGCTGGAGAAGCGCGAGCCGTCGATCGCCACCAGCAGGACGTCGTCGGCCGGCTCCTCCGGATCGGGCCCCAGATCGCCCGGTTCGCTGATGACCCACTCTCCCGGCGCCTCGGGGAGCAGCACCGGGTGTTCCGCTGTGATGCGGTACCGGCCGGTGTCCGTGTTCATCCTCACGTCGGCGTCGCCGGAGTGCGCCCACACCGCATGGCCGACGCGGGCCGCGACCTTGCGTGGCAGTTTCAGGCCCATGTCACCGGCCTTCGGTGACGCGAGCACCACCGGGACGTCCTCGTCGTGGGCCGTCAGATCCTCGTCCATCGCCAGCAGTTCGGCGAGTTGGTCGGTCGGGATCCGCCACCGCCTCGTGTCGTCGGGGAGGGACAGCACGACTGTCTTGTGGTCGCCGTTCTGCGCAGCGACGACGTACGGACGAGGCGCCCCCGGGGAATCGGCCCACAGCGACGGGACGGATTTCGTGTTTCCCAGTTCGTCCGCCTCGTCGTACGTCGAGGGGTCCAGGTCCTGGACCGGTTCGCCCGTCCAGTTGCGGCCCTGCGCGGTGCCGTCCGGGGCGGTGAGACGGGTGGCGTCCGACAGCAGGCCCTGCTTGCGCAGGTGGAAGGCGCCCAGCGCAGCCACACTCGTCGCCCGCCCGGCCGCCATCGCCTCGGCCGTCAGGTCGAACAGCTGCCGCAGCCAGTCCGGTACCTGCTCGACGTCGTAGCGAGGCGGGGGCTGGCTTTGCGAACCGGGGTCCGCGCCGCCCGCGTTGCCGAGGTCGTCGGTGTGGAGGACGGCTGCGGCGGTCTCCAGGATGCTCATGTGGGGGCCGAAATGCTGCGGGTCCAGCTCGCTGAGCCGGTCGACGACCGGTGCCAGATCCGACCGTTCGACTCGGACGACGGCCTGCTGGCGCGCTTCCCGTCCGCTCACCCCGTCGAACCGCGCGTCGGCGCCGAGTACGCGGCCCTCGTCCACCGTGTCGACCTTGAAGGCGTCGGACGTGAGCTCGTCCCACCCCCGCCAGGCCGCGACGGCCCGCACGAGACGATGGTGGACCTGGAGCTGGACTGCGATCTCCTCACGCAGCGTGGCTGCCACGGCTTCGGCCCGCCGTCGGCCGGCGGCGTGACGGTCCCAGAACCTGAGTCGGGAGCCGTTGCCGTACCCGGTGACCGTGATCCGGGGGGCAGGCAGACCGGCCGCCATGTCGCGCAGGCCCGCGGTGACCGTCTCCTCGGCCAGTTTCTCGATCTCACGGAGCTGGGCCGGACCGATGTCCTGAACACGCCGATCGAAGCCGACCCGGGAACGCGACGTGTGCCGGCCCGCCCCGGACCGGGAGGGCGGCCGCACCGCCCGGACACCGCCGGCCCCGCTGCCGGGCACGGAGGCGGAGGAGGGAGCGAGGGCACTCGACGAGGGGGCCGCCGGCGCGGGGTCGGCCAACGGTGCGGGGTCGGTCAACGGCGCGGGGTTGCCACTGTGGCTTCCGCCGGCCAGCGTCAAAGGAGACCTGGCGGATGGAGCCGTGGAAAGCCCCGCTGCGGTCGGCTCGCCGTCCAAGGCCGCCCGCAGCCTGGCCACGGCCTCGTCCGACAGCTCGGCGGCCAGCCGTTGGGCGTAGTTGTCGCTCGCCCCGTGTTGTCGGACGAAGTCCGCGAGCCGGTCCCGCGTCCGCTGGTCCGGCCGGCGGCCTTTCGGTGCCTTCTTCGATTTCTTGGACGACCGCACCGGTTGCGCCGTCGGATTGCCGGTGGCGGCCTGGGATGCCGGGCCGAGCGGGACCAGCGTGTCGTAGTGGTTGTAGCCGTTGTAGTAGACGTACACGGTGGGGCCGCTCGCGCCCGGATTCAGGTGCTGGATGAGGGAGCCATGGTTACCGGCCGGTCGGACGAGCACCAGGTCGATGTCGAGCGCGCCGGCGAGGACCAGGGGCACTTCGTCGTAGAACGGTGTCTGCCACATCGACGCCGAGCGGAGCGAGTCGACGACCACCCCCTGGTATCCGGCGGTCCGGAACTGCGTGCGGTCCTGCGGTGCGCCGTCGGGACGGACCCGGAACCGCAGGCGCGCGAGGATCCGCTGCCACAGGTCGTCCGCCTGCGGATCGTTCTCCGGCGCGTCCAGCAGGCGCACCACCTCGTCGCGCAGGGCAGCGGCCTGAGCCTGTGCCACGAGGCGTTCCTTCTCTGTCGTGTCCTGCGTGGAGTCGACGACCTGCGGAGTGGGCACGAGCGCTCGTACGGCGCTCCGCGGGAGTTCGGCCAGCAGTCCGCGGTCATTGCCCGTGGCCTGGGCCCGCAGTTCGTTGCGGCGGCGGGCATCCTCCAGATCTGCGGTGACATGGGCCTCTTGGGCGGCGTTGAGCTGCGGAGGCGTCTTGCGGCGCAGCAACCGGAGCAGGCTGCCGAGGTCCCGGAACTCGGTACGAACAAGCTGTTCCAGGGGATTCTCGGCGGAGTGCCGGGTTCGGGCGGGGGCGGCGTCCGCGGAGTTCATGTACCAGTCCGCGGCGTGATCACGCAGTCGCCGCACGTCCATGGCTGCCGCGGGCAAGTGGGGATGCTGGGCTCTGATGCTGGTCAGCAACGCGTTGGGCAGGCAGTCCCCGTCGCCCGCTATCGGGTGTACTGCGAAACGCCAGCGGTCGGCGGTGACTTCGCGCCCGGTGCTCGGCGGAAGTGGGGGCGCCTGGTTCTTCGGCGGCGGGGCTGCGGTGTTCGTCGTGTTGGGTGGTACGGGGGTTGCGGTGTTCGTCGTCTTGGGTGGTACGGGGGTTGCGGTGCCGGAAGCCGTGGCGGCTTGGGCCTGGGAACCGCCTGGGGCGGTCCCGGTGGTGGGGGGCGGCACCGGTGGTGCGGGCGCCAGGGCGCCCGTGCGGGGGAGTGCGGCGAGGTAGTCGCCGCCGCGCCGGTAGAGGGTCACCTGCGGCAGCGGGCCCGTGGTGCCCGGGCCGGCACCGGGGAAGTACCCGTAGGAGCCGTCCTCGGCGACGACGGTGATGTCGACGCCGAGGGTCTGGGCGGTGAGGGAGGCGGCCAGGTCGGCCGTCGCCGCGTCCCAGCGACGGCCCTTGCGCAGGTTGTGTCGGATCAGCCGCTCGCGCTGTACGGGGGTGAGGCGGGCCCGTACGGAGTCGGGAAGCAGGCCGCCGGCCGCCGTGATGTCGGCGTGCAGCCGGGCGTCGTTGCGGAACCAGGGGCCGAGCCTGCTGTTCAGTTCCCTGGGGTGGAACACCGCCTGCGGGTCGAGCGCCGCGCCGGCGGGCAGCCGCGACGTCAGGGCGGCCCGGTCGGCCAGTCGGTGGGCGTCGGCCGGGTCGCGGCCCATGGCCAGTTGGACGGCCGCGTAGAAGCCGTTGCCCTCGCCCCTGCCGCCCACGGGGTGCAGGTCATAGACATCGCTGTGTCCGTCGGGGTCCGTGGCGGTGAGGGTGCGGTGGTCCGCGGCGGCGTCGAAGCGGCGCAGGGTGGGGTCCGGGCCGGCACCGGGATCCCACGGCGGGTTGCCGTACGCCGGACGGGTCCCGGTGCCCGGCGTGCCGCTGCCGGCCGCCGTTGCCGAACTGCTGTTCTTCGTCCCGTCCGGTGCCTTTTTCCCTGGAGCCGGCGGCGGAGTGAAGACGACCTCGTCCGGTTCCGGGGTACCGGCGAGCTGTATGCGGCCCTCGTCCGATGCGTTGAGCTGGTGCCAGCGGGTGAGCCGGTCGGCGGCCGTGCGTACCCGTGCGTACTCCTCGGCGAGGGCCTCCGCCCTGGTCCGCAGGTCCGCCACATCCCGGGCCAGGCCGTCCAGTCTGGCCTGGGCGGCGTCCCGGGCGGTCCGGGCGGCGCTCACCTCGTCGGCCGCGGCGCCCAGTGCCTCGGCCAGCCGGTCCTCGGCCGCCTGCAGTCGACCGTCGTGGACGTCCGCCCGGCCGTCATGGGCGGGTTGGGCATCCGCCGCGCCCTGGACGATGCGGTTGAGGGCGTTGCGGGCGTCGCGCACGGCGGGCACGGTGTTCGGGTCGCGGGCGGTGAGCTGCGCCAGAGCACGCTCCGCCTCGTCGAGCTCGGCCTGTCGCCTGGCCTGTCCGTCGCGGCGCAGGTTCCAGTACTCCTTGTCGGCCTCCGTCCACGCCTTGTCCGCCTTGGTGACCGCGTCCCACGCCCTGGCGACCTTCGGCGGGAAGCCGGTGTCGTCGATCAGCCCCAGGTCGCGGGCCACGTCCTCGCGCACCCAGGCCAGGGCCGTGGTCCGCGTCTCCATGGCCTGCGGGCCCCGGTCGGCGTGGCCGAACGTGCCGCGCACCGCCTGGCCGACCCGGCTGTCCTTCACGTGGTGGTGCACGCCCGCGATGCTCAGCCAGGTGGTGGGGATGGCGAACAGGAACGATCGGGTCGTGTTCGGCTTGACGTTGACGGACGTCAGCCGGTCCCCCGAGGCCGCCAGGGCTTCGGAGTCGGTGGTCGAGTCGCCGGGGGCGCCGGCGATCTGGTTGGTGCCGGTCTGCTGCGAGGACACGATGGGGCCGCCGCCCAGGGACACCTCGGTCGCGGCGACGCGGGACGTGGACATGCCGCCGCCCTGGAGGTCCCGCTTGGGGGCCTCGTGCTTCATCCCGTCGGTGACCGCCAGCAGCCGGGCGGCGCCGAGGTCGGGCCGGGAGTACAGGCTGAGCTCGCCCTGGGCGCCGCCGAAGAAGCCGGTGTCATCCACACCGGGCACCGGATAGCCGCCCGGTGTGAGGGTGTCGCCGTAGAAGGCGGTGAGCGCGCCGTTGGTGGTGCCGTCCTCCAGGTTCTGCGCGGAACCCGTGCCGGGACGTGTCAGCGGGGTGTCCATGGCACGCGCCAGCACGTCCTCGTCGAGGGTGCCGGTGTCCGGGACGGAGAAGGAGGCGTCGTAAGCAGAGCCGAGCGCGAGGGTGTTGGCCGCGTGGAGGTTGTTCAGGCCTGTGATCCGGCGCACCTTGAAGCCGTCCTCGGGCAGGGCGAACGGCTTGACGGAGCCGTCGCGCGGATGCCGCACGTCATGCCAGCCCCCGGCCCCCAGGGAGGCGGGCACCGGGACCCGGCGGGGCTCACCCGGGTCATCCAGCCGCGGCGGGGCCAGCGGGTCGTTCGACTCGTCCACGCCGGGCGGCGGGTCGGGGCGCATGAGGCTGAGCGGGAAGTGCTCGACCTGCTCGCCGACGTCGCCCTCGACGGTGATCCGCCTCACGGGGTGCCCGATCAGCCGCTTCCACTGCCTGCCCGCCCACCGCTTCAGCCGCGCGGACCGGTCGCCGGGGTGATCGCCGGACAGGTCGCTGGAGTGGTCGCTGGACCCGTCGCCGGACCCGGACGTCAGGTCGTCGGGCTTCCGCTCGGGGCCGCCGACGATCTCCGCGGTCAGACGGAGGCGATAACGCGTCACGTACTCGCCGTGCGCCTGGGTCGTGGTGGCGGTGGCGATCCGCACACCGCCGTCGACGGTGTTCTGACCCGTCGTCTGCTGGGTCGAGCCGACCTGCGAGAACGTGGGCCCGGCCATCCGTATGATGTCGGCGGTCCGGTCGGTGGTGTGCACGCCCTCGGTGACGCTGAGACCCACCGTCGCACCCGAGGCCCGGCCGCGGCCGTCCAGTACGGTCTCGGCGCCCTGCCGGTGCTCCTCCAGTTCGACGCTGTGCCCGAGGCCGGTGAAGCCGGTGTCGGGGTGCGCACCGGCGGTGCGCGGCACCTTCACGGGGATGAGTTCGGCCCGCGTCCGCACCAGCCGGTCGCCGACCCACACCCCGGCGGTCTGCGACCCCCAGCGGCCCATCCTTCCCGCCGCCGACGCACCGGCTCCCACCATGTCCTTGCCCAAGGCCCGTACGACCCGGCCGGTCGCCAGCCGTTGCACGGTGTCCCGGTCGGCGGAGGACAGGCCCAGGGACCGCAGCTTCCGGTCGAAGTCGGCCACCACCGCGGCGGTGTTGAGCGAGTTGACCGGGAAACCACCGAACGGGTTGTCCAGCAGCCAGGGCTGGGGCGACCACGACCGGCCGGTGTACATGGGTACATCACCGTGACCGTCGTTCAACAGGCCCAGCCGGTGGGCGTTCTTCTCCGGTACGTGCCCGACCCAGCCGCCTTCGACCAGCACTCGTCGCCCCGCCGCGCCCGCCAGCCACTTGGGGATCCACCGCCGTCGGGTCGCGCCGCGGCCCACCGCGCTGGACGCCGCGGCGATCTCGTGGTTCACGTCACCGAGCACCAGGACCTGCCGGCCCATGTCCTTGCGGTTGATCTCCGCGACGGCGGCCCTGACGACGGTGCGGACACGCGAGCGGTCGAGCCGGTAGGGACTCGCCACCACACCGTAGTTGCCGGTGACGCCCGGCCGGGTCTCGTGCGAGTGCAGGTAGACCACCTGGCCGCCCACGAACACCGTGCTCGTCCGGGTGGTGCGCCCGACCGCCTGGCCGGCGCCGCCGACCGTGGTCTCGGTGTCCACCGGCACCGCACCGGTCAGCGCGACAAGCGTCTCCGGAGGGATCCGGGTGCGGTGGGCCAGCGTCGTGGTGCGGTTGGTGTAGGGGCCCTTGGCCCACAGGCCGAAGGCCCGCCAGCCCATGGGCGCCGACGTCTGGTCGAAGTTGGCGGTCATGTACTGGTTCTGGAAGGCCCGCAGGGCGGAGTCGTGCGCCGGCGCGCCTTGCTGAGTGACGTGCCAGGACCCTCCGGACGCCTCGTTCAGCGCCTCCTCCGCGGCCTTTGTGATCCCCGAGTGGGAGACGACCGCGAGGGTGAGGTGGGGGTGCCGTTCGAGTTCCGGCGGCCGGTGGTCCGCCGCCTGGCGGAACAGGGCCCGGGTGCGCAGCGCAAGATCCCGGGCGTCCCGTGCGGTGGCGCGCAGCACGGCGCCGTGCCGGGGGTGGCGGGGACCATGCGGGACGCTCGTCGGCGCATGTTCGACCGGGATGCTCAGCAGCACCCGGCCCGTCAGGGCCTCGCCGCCGGGCGCCGGATGGCCGGACGGGTCCGTGCCGATCAAGGTCGTCTCCGGCTCGGAGAAGACGAAGGGCTGGAGACTGAGCAGGTTGAGAGTGAGGATGCCGCGCAGCAGCCCGCGCAGCCGCCAGTAGCCGCCGCGCTTGGCCGTCAGCTCGATGTTGTAGCTGTAGAGGTGGGAGCCCTTCGTGCCGATGGACATCGCCTCGTGCGTCGCCGCGGCGCCGTGGCCGCTCTCGGTGTCCTTGCGCCGACCGTACCGGGCGCCCACCGATGCGGTGCCCGCCTTCTTGGGGCCGCCGACGTCGTTCGTCGCGCTGGACCGCAGGGAGAGCTGGGCCTCGGTGCCGATGTCGCTGCTGCGTGCTCCGCTCTGGGCGGCGCCGAGGGTCTCGGTGCCGGGCGCGCTGAAGCGCAGCCGCTCGTCCCGCTGCGTGCCCTCGTACCGCCGCCCGGTCAGCTCGGCGCCGATCCACACGTAGCGGATGGCGCGTCCGAAGCGGCCGGAGTCGACCAGCGCGATGCGCAGCCCGGTGTCCGCCATCGTCCGCAGGTTCCCTGCCAGGCTGTGGTGCGAGAGGGCGTTGAGCACCTCGAGGGTGTTGTTCACCACCGTCTGGAAGTGGTCGGCGTTGCGCCAGCGCGGGTTGTCGGGGTTGAGCTGGTCGAGGGGGGCGACCAGGCCCGGATATGCCTGGGCGGTGGCCTTGAGCACCTGGTCGGCGAAGTGCTCCTGGAAGGTGCGTTCCCGCCCGTCGATGATTCTGGTGTGGCTGCCGTCGTCGAAGGTGAACTCCTCGACGCGGCTCATGCCGAAGGTGGGCGGGTGGTTCTCCGCCAGGTACGGGGGCGCCGCCGGCGCCTCGACCTGACGAGCAGGCTGCTCGAGGCCGGCGAGCCGCCGTGCCTCTGTGCGGGTCAGCCGTTCGACGCTCCAGGTCTCGAACATCCCTGTCCGTGGCCGCGGACCCCACTTCTCCGGTGGGTTCTTGCGGACCTTGGCCGGTCCCAGCTGCCCGTCCGGGCCCGCTTGCCGCTGCTCCGGCAGTGGCGCCTTCCCGCCCGGCGGGGCGGTGACCGTGACGGTCTTGTGGACCAGATACAGGCCGGTGGGGTCGCCCTTGGCCTGGGCGGCCGACTTGATGCCGCCCGAGCCGCCGGTGGCGACGGAACGGTTCCGCGAGGAGCCGTAGCGCACGTTGAGCACGCCCCACAGCGCCCGCACGTCCAGCTTGCCCGCGCTCAGCCCCGCCCACTGGAACGAGGGGCCTATCATGCCCCCGACATCGGTGGCCCGTCCCTTGCCGAGGATCTGCTCGTTGCGGACGGTGGACTGCGAGATGTCACGCAGTTCCGCCGCCGTCGTCGCGTCGATGAGGTGCGCGCTGATGGACCGCACCCGAACGGAGAACACGCCGATCGGGTCCCGGGCCGAACTGTCGCGGAACAGGGGCGGCGTGGTGACCTGCCCGGCATTCAGCACCCGGCTCATCCGGTGGAAGCCCTCGGTGGAGAAGAAGTCACTCAGCTGGGTGCCGGCGACGCCGTCCGGGGCGACGCCCGCCTGCCTGATGGCCCAGTCCCGGATGTGCGCCACGGGCCCGTACCCCTCGGTGCTGACCGCCCGGTAGCCCGACTGCGGGCCGAAGGCGAAGGTGTCCGGGAAGTCCTGCCGGGCCGTCGCCGGCTGCGGCCGGGTGAGGCTGTCGGGCAGCCGTACGTGCAGACCATGGCGTATGGCGAACCCGAAGGAGAACGGATCGAGGGAGGTGTCCCCCGGTTCAATGGTCTTGCCGGTCTCGTCGACCGGGCGGCCCATCTCGTCGGTGACCTCGAAGTCGTACCAGACGTCGTCCAGGTGGGCGTGCGAGCCGTCCGTGGTGCGGGTCTCGATCTGACTCATCGTCTGGTTCTGCATCGGGTACTGGACGCGCTTGTTCCACGCGAGGCGGGCCCAGAGCCGGCCGAAGGGCTTCACCGGGCCCTTGGCAGGGCCGAGCGGCACCGACGTCACGAGCGCGCCGGAGGTGCTGTGCACGCCGGTCCGTCCGTTGGTGGTGGTGAACCGCTGCATCGCGTCGATCTTGACCGGGTTCGCGTACCCGAACGCGAACCGCTCCCAGTGCCCGTAGGGCCGGGTGGTGACGTGCAGCACCCGGTGCTTTCCTTCGGCCGTGGTGTAGGCGAAGCGCTGCCCGTCCCCGAAGAAGCCCTGCGGTTTCCGCGTGAGCCTGCGTCGTACCTCCGACAGCAGTTCGGGCTCCGGTGCACGGCCGCGCTTCGGCCTGTTGCCGGACGTCCCGAGGCGGTCGTCGAGCCGGGCCACCACGAGGTCGACGCCCCGCAGGGCCCGGTCGCTCTGCCCGAACGTGAACGAACGCCGCAGCACCCCGTCGGACAGGTTCCGCAGCACGGAACCGATCCGGCCCATGTACACCGGCATCCGCGTCCCGTCGGAGAACCGCACCTCCCCGCCGCGCTCCGACGGGGGAGGCAGGTCGTTGTCGAGCCGGGGCGGGCGCCGTTCGTCGAGGTCCTGCCCGATCCAGACGGGGCGGGGGGTGCTGGACGGGGCCTGAGCTGAATCAGACGTAGCCGGTGCCGAGTTGGACGAGGTCTGGGCGGCGCTGGACGTCGTTTGGGCCGTGGTCGGCGAGGTCTGGGCGGGGCTGGACGTGGTCAGGGCTGTGTCGGGTGAGAGGTGGAGCGTGGTGTTCTCGGGGATCGGCGCCAGTACCTGGGGGGTGAACTGCCGTCCCGTCGTCCGGCGCGAAGGGTGGCCGCGCGAGGACGCGCTCATGGTCGCGCGCAGGGGACGAATGGGGGGCGCGCCGGTGCGGGAGG
>NZ_WVUG01000016.1 GCF_017614965.1 Streptomyces griseorubiginosus
GGTCACCAGTCCTGTCGGGTGGGGTGGATGACGATGTCGTTGACGGTGACCTCGGCGGGCTGGTCGAGGGCGTGGACGACGGCGTCGGCCACGCGGTCCGGGTGAATCGCGCCCGCGTTGAGGTCCTGGGCGATCTGCTTGCCCTCGGCGTTGGAGACCTTGTCGGCCCAGCCGGTGTCGATGACACCGGGACTGATCATGGAGACCTGGATGCCGTGGGTGACGCCGACTTCCCGACGGAGGCTGTCGGTGATGCCGCGGATGAAGAACTTGGTGGCGCTGTACACACCGCTGGCGTCCCCGACGCGGATTCCGGCCACCGATCCGAGGTTGAGGATGTGGCCGGACCGGCGGGCGATCATGTCGGGCAGGACGGCACTGATGGCGTGCAGGTAGCCGCGGAGGTTGGTGTCGATCATCTTGTCCCAGTCGTCGAC
Source organism: Streptomyces griseorubiginosus (assembly GCF_017614965.1). Classification (GTDB taxonomy): domain Bacteria; phylum Actinomycetota; class Actinomycetes; order Streptomycetales; family Streptomycetaceae; genus Streptomyces; species Streptomyces griseorubiginosus_B. The sequence continues at coordinate 438 of NZ_WVUG01000016.1, forward strand.
GGCACGGTCGGACCACTTGGAGAAGAGCATCAGGCCGGCGTTGTTGACCAGGTGGTCGACGGCTCCGTACTCGTTCGCGGCGAACTCCATCAGGCCCTCGACGTCGTCCAGGCGGGTGACGTCGGTGACGCGGGCGGTCGCCGTGCCGCCGGCGTCACGGATTTCGGTGACCAGGGCGTTGAGCTTGTCGGCGTTGCGGGCGGCGAGGACGACGCGGGCGCCACGGGCGGCCAAGGAGCGGGCGGTGGCCGCACCGATGCCGGAGGAGGCGCCGGTGATGACGCTGACACGGCCCTGGAGGTGGTCTTCGCGGCTGTCTGCCATGGTTGGTCTCCCTCGTGCGCAGTGCTGAGACGAATGAGCGGGCGGCTTCCGGAATCGAGGAACAGGCGCGGCTGCGATCGCGCCGGGCTGGTGGGGCAGGTCGTCGAGGCACCGTGTGATGTGCCGATGTGCCGATGTGCCGATGTGCCGACGTGCCGATGTGCCGATGTGCCGATGTGCCGACGTGCCCGGCCGAGCCGGCCGGCGAGAGGCCGTACGGTCTCGCCACCGGCCGGCACGTGCACCGACTGGAGATCAGGCGGCGGGGGCGTCGAAGTCGGCCGACTTCGTCAACGCCTCGTTCGCGCGGATCTCGGCGAGCATGGACTCCAGCTGCTCGATCGCCATGTCGTACGCCGGGGCGCCCAGCAGCAGGCGCTGGGGGTGGGTGTCGGTGGCGAGGGCGGTGATGATCGCCCGGGCGGCGGCGCGCGGGTCGCCGGGCTCCTTGCCGGTGTCCGCGCGGAACGCGGCTCGCTGCGCGCCGACCGTGTCGGCGTAGTCCGCGATCTCCCGCTCGGGCAGCGTCTCGTTGGCGGACCGGCCGGCCCAGTCGGTGCGGAAGGGGCCGGGCTCCACGAGCAGTGTGGTGATGCCCAGCGGGGCGACCTCCTGGCGCAGGGCGTCGGTCAGGCCCTCGACGGCGAACTTCGTGGCGGCGTAGTAGCCGACGGCCGGAAAGGCGCGCAGTCCTCCGATGGAGGAGAAGTTCACGATCACTCCGGAGCGGCGGGCGCGCATGCCGGGCAGTACGGCGCGGGTGACGTCGGACAGGCCGAAGACGTTGATGTCGAAGATCCGGCGGATCTCGTCGTCGGTGCTCTCCTCCACGGCGGCGAAGTAGCCGATGCCTGCGTTGTTGACCAGCACATCGATGGCGCCGAAGTGCTTCTCCGCCGCGTCCACGGCCTCCCTGACCTGGACGGCGTCGGTGACGTCTAGGGGCAGGGCGAGCGCCCGGTGGTTGCCCTCGACGAGATCCTTGACCTGGGCGACGTCGCGGGCGGTGACGACCGCTTTGTGGCCTGCGGCAAGGACCTCCTGGGCCAGGGCGCGGCCGAAGCCGGTCGAGCAGCCGGTGATGAACCAGACCTTCTGCGAAGCAGTCACGATACGGATCTTCCTCAGAACGGGTGCACCCCTCCCACACCGATCACAAGGGTGACGGCGAAGGGGCGCTGTGTACGGGGGAAAGGCGGCTCCCGCTCCGGCCGGTGCCACACACACGGCAGGCGGGCCGCGAACCTTCAAGGTCGCTGCGATGGCCGCCCAACCATTGATGCACGCCGTAACGCGGCAGACCAAGCCGTGAACGGGGGCCGTTGCTGCCGGGGAAAGACCTTCCCCCCTTCACCGGTGGATCCCCGGCACGAGCCGGGGAACACTGGCGGACATGGCGAACAATGCCGAGGAGATCAAGAAGTTCCTGCGCACCCGGCGTGACGCGGTCCGTCCCACCCAGGTCGGCCTGGCGAACTACCCGGGGCGGCGGGTACCCGGTCTGCGCCGCGAAGAGGTCGCGCAGCTCGCCGGGGTCAGCGTGGACTACTACACCCGCCTGGAACAGGGGCGGCTCACCAGCGCCTCCGAGGGTGTCATCCTCTCCATCGCCGAGGCCCTGCACCTCACCCAGGCCGAGACCCAGTACCTGCGCGACCTGCTGCGCCCCCAGCCCCGCCGCGGCGTGGAAGAGCCGCCGCCCCAGGAGGTGCGGCCCGATCTGCTGCGCCTGCTGAACGGGCTGCACGACCAGCCGGCCTTCGTCCTCGGCCGCCGCAACGAGGTACTGGCCTCCAACGACCTCCTCGACGCCCTGCTCACCCCGTTCAACCACCGCCCATCCGACGATCGCAACCTGCTGCGCTGGATGCTCCTCGACCCCGCCGCCCGTTCCCTGTACCTCGACTGGGCGCAGGTCACCTCCGAAGTCGTCGGCGTGCTGCGCGCCGAGGCCGGACGCAACCCCCACGACCCGCAGATCGCCGCCTTCGTCGCCGAACTACGGTCCGCGTCCCCCGAGTTCCGCACCTGGTGGGCCGAGCGGACCGTCGTCGAACGCACCTGGGGCACCAAACGGTTCGACCATCCCGTCGTCGGCCGCCTCGACATCACTTACGAAGCCCTTTCCCTGCCCGGCGACCCCGACCAGATCCTCTTCGTCTACGCCGGCAAGACCGACGACGACCTCGAAAAACTACGCATCCTCGCCAGCTGGTACGCCCGGTCGACCTCCCGCCCCACCACCGCCGAAAAGGGCACGGACCGGCAGCAAGAGGAAGGGGCGAGCGAACAGGAGCCCCGACCCGCGTAAACCCGCCGGCGTTCGGAACCGCATTTCCTGGCGCCACATGCGACCGGGCGGCCTCGGGCTCAGCCCGGTGAGGAGGGGAGCCGCTCCGTGGGAACCCTGGTGCCCAGCAGGTCTTCCAGCGCCGCTGTCATCCGGGCCGCGAGGTCGCGCCGGGGATCGATGAGCCACTGGAGTTGGAGACCGTCCCAGAGGGCGACCAGGGACTGCGCGATCTCGTGGTGATCTCTGCTGTTGGAGATGCGGCCCATGTCCTGGTCCCGGCGGATGGCGCTCGCGACGCCGGCGACGACCCGTTCGTACCTGTCGCGGAACCACTGGTGTGCGGGATGGTCCGGAGCGGATGACTCCGCCGCCATGAGAGCGAGCAGGCGCAGCATCTCCGGCCGTTGGAGGTTGCGGCGGACGTAGCGGAGGACGGCGTGGGCCACGCCCTTCTCGCGGCTGTCGGTCTCGAAGGAGTCTCCACTCGCGAAGTCGGCGTTCTCCAGGACGGCCACGAGGAGGTCGCTCTTGCTGGGGAAGTGGTGCACGACCGCGGTCAGGCTGAGATCGAGTTGTTTGGCGATCTCCCGCAAGGACCCGCCTCGGTAACCGCGCGAGGAGAAGACGGCTGTCGCCGAGCCGATGATCTCGGCTCGGCGCCGTGCGGTCTTGGCGTACGGCCCTCGCCGTGCGACGGAGCGGATCTCTTCGGTCATGGCACCAACCCTATGGCGACGAAGCGGGGGACTGAGTTCACCCGGTCGAAAGTATGGCACCTGTTCTGTTTTCGCTGTACCGTCTCGCTCACCCCACACCAGGCGTGTGCAAGAGCCGCTCACGCATTCATCCGGTGGAGAGGAACGGACCATGCTCTTCAGATCACACCTCGTCAGGACGGTCGTCGTCGGTTCGGTCGCAACCCTGCTCCTGACCGGCTGCGGGCGAACCGACACCCGCCAGAAGCCGGGCTCCGCGGGTTCCCCTATCGACAGCTCACCTGCCACCGGCACCATCACCGTGTGGGCGATGGGCACGGAGGGAGAGCTCCTGCCCAAGCTGGCCGCCGGCTTCGAGAAGGCGAACACCGACGCGAAAGTGAAGGTCACGGCGGTGCCGTGGCAGGACTACGGCAAGAAGGTCGAGACGGCGATCGCCTCCGGCGACACCCCCGACGCCACACTGGTGGGGGCCGCCGACATCGCGATGTTCGCCACCACCGGAGGGCTCGAACAGGTCCCGCCGAAGCTCGTGGACGACGCGGCCTTCTACCCGGGTGCCGCACGCAGCAGCGCCTTCGAAGGAGCCACCTACGGCGTCCCCTGGTACGTGGAGACCCGCTCCCTCTTCTACCGCAAGGACCTGGCGCAGGCCGCCAACGTGTCAGCGCCGAAGACCTGGGACGAGTACGGCCCGTTCCTCAAGGCCCTGCAGAAACAGGGCGCCAAGTGGGGCCTGTCGCTGCCCACCGGCGCGGCACAGAGCTGGCAGGGCGTCCTGCCCTTCATGTGGCAGGCCGGAGCCCGCCTGACGAACGACGGCGGCACGGCGTTCACCTTCGACACCCCCGAGGCGCTCAAGGGACTGGAGTTCTACCAGTCGTTCTTCACCTCGAAGACCGTCAGCCGCAACGGCCCGGTGAGCCTCGGGGAGATCGAGCCGCAGTTCGTCGCGGGGTCCACCGCCGCCCTCATCTCGGGCCCGTGGGAGGAGAGTCTGCTGAAGTCGGCCGGCGGAGCCTCGTTCGTCGCCGACAAGGTCGGCATCGCACCGCTCCCGGCGGGCCCGGACTCCAACGCCAGCTACATGGGCGGCGGTCAGTGGACGGTCTTCAAGGACGCCAAGAACCGCGAGACCGCCTGGAAGTTCATCCGGTGGATGGCCCAGCCCGAACAGCAGAAGGCATGGTACGGGCTGTCCGGCGACCTCCCCGCCGTGCAGTCCGCATGGAAGCAGGGCAAACTCGCGACCGATCCCGCCCTGAAGGTCTTCCAGACCCAGCTCAAAACCGCGCAGCCGGGCCCGACCACGACCACCTGGAAGCAGGTCACCGCGGTGGTGGACGCCGAGATCGAGAAGGTCGCCAAGGGGGTCACCTCGCCGAAGGCCGCTCTGGAGCAGATCCAGTCCAAGGCGGCCGCGATCGGAACCGGGAACAAGCGATGACGTCTCCCGCCTCCGTCACGATGCCGCCGCGCCAAGCTCCGACCCCTCGGCCGACGCCGCCGGCCAAGGCCGCGTCGGGCAGACTGCGCCGCACCCTGATCGCCTGGGGCTTCTGCTCGCCCTTCATCGCGCTGTTCGCCACCTTCGGACTCTGGCCCGTCCTCTCCTCGCTGTCGATGAGCGTCACCGACATCACCAGCAGGGACGTACGGACACCGTTCAGCGTCAACTTCGTGGGCATCGACAACTACCGTGAACTGTTCGCCGATCCGACGTTCGTCCGCGCCGTCCTGAACACGCTCTACTTCGTCGCCGTGGGAATCCCGCTGACCATGGTGATCGCCCTGGCTCTCGCCGTCGCGCTCAACTCGGGCATCCAGCGCGGGAAGGCGCTCTTCCGGGTCGCCTACTTCGCGCCCGTGGTGACCAGCATCGTGGCCATCGCGGTGGTGTGGAGGTACCTCTACAAGCCGGACGGAATGATCAACTCGGTCCTGGGGCTGTGGGAATCCACGGTCCCGACTGGCTCAACGATCCCCACTGGTCGATGCCCGCGCTCATCCTGATGGCGGTCTGGCGCCACTTCGGCATCCCCATGGTGATCTTCCTGGCGGGACTTCAGGCGGTGCCCGCCGACCTCCACGAGGCCGCCCGCATGGACGGGGCCACACGCTGGCGCGCCTTCCGCAGCGTCACCCTTCCCCTGCTGCGCCCGACCACGCTGGTCGTTGCCGTGCTGCTGAGCATCAGCTACCTCCAGTTCTTCGAGGAACCCTTCGTCATGACCAGCGGCGGCCCCTTGGACAGCACGACGTCCATCAGTTACTACGCCTACGAGCAGTTCGGCTTCGGCAACTACGGTTCCGCCGCGGCGGCTTCCTACGTTCTGGTGATCGCGATCGGCCTGCTCAGTCTCCTTCAGTTCCGCATCTTCCGAGCGAAGGACTGACATGACGAACCATGCCACCACCCGCCGCAGCTTCCCCGCCACCCGCCTCCTGCTCTACGGCGCCCTCACACTCGGCGTGTGCGCGACGCTGGCCCCGTTCGCCTGGATGTTCCTCGGCTCGGTCAGACCGACGGGCGAGATCGTCGCTCACCCCAGCAGCTGGCTCCCCGCCGCACCGACGCTCACCAACTTCGAACAGCTGCTGTCGAAGCAGAACTTCGGACTGTACTTCCTCAACAGCGCGCTGGTCGCCGTGGCCTGCGTCCTGGGGAACCTGCTGTTCTGCTCGATGGCCGGATACGCCTTCGCGAAACTGGAGTTCGCCGGCAAGAGCCTGCTGTTCGGCCTCGTCCTCACAATGCTGATCATTCCCGGCGTCACAACCTTCGTGCCGCTCTTCGTCCTCGTCAGCAACATGGGCCTGAGCAACTCCTACCTGGGACTGATCCTGCCCTTCCTGGTCACACCGCTGGGTGTGTTCCTCATGCGCCAGTTCATCCGCGACGTCCCCGACTCCCTCGTCGAGGCCGCACGCCTGGACGGGGCCGGCGAGACCCGCACCTTCCTCCGCGTGATCCTCCCCTTGTGCCGGCCGGCTCTCGCGACCTTGGCGATCCTGACCTTCCTGGCACAGTGGAACAACTTCCTGTGGCCCCTGGTGATCGCGCAGACGGAGGACCACTACACCCTGCCGGTCGCGCTCGCCCTGTTCTCCGTCGGGGCCAACGGCACCAACTACGGCCTGCTGCTCGCCGGCGCGGTCACCGTCGTGACCCCGATCATCCTGCTGTTCCTCGCCCTCCAGCGGTACTTCATCCAGGGCATCGCCAGCACCGGAATCAAGTAGTCGGGGCCACCGCCCCGCACACCCACTCACCCACCGCGTGACCGTCACGCGAGGAACAGGAGAAACCGACGATGCTTCGTCCGCAGGACGGACCCACCCGTGAACGTCGTTCACTCAGCGGCCTGTGGAGGCTCCGTCTCGACCCGGAGGGAGCCGGCCGCACCGAAGGCTGGTGGCGCTCTCCGCTCGCCGCCGCCGTGGACATCCCGGTACCGGCCAGCTACAACGACATCTTCCCCGACGTGACGGTCCGCGACCACGTCGGTGACGCCTGGTACCAGACCAGCACATGGGTACCGGCCCGGTGGGCGGGGGAGCGCATCGTCCTGCGGTTCGACGCGGCCACCCACCGCGCCACCGTCTGGGTCAACGACACCGAGGTCGTCTCGCACGAGGGCGGCTACACCCCGTTCGAGGCCGACGTCACCGCACATCTGCTCCCCGGTGCCGAGAACCGCATCACGGCCGTGGTCAACAACGAACTCACCTGGGAGTCGATCCCTCCGGGCCGGATCGAGGAGCACGCCGACGGCCGCCGGAAACAGCGCTACTTCCACGACTTCTTCAACTACGCGGGCCTGCACCGCCCCGTCTGGCTCTACACCACGCCCTCCACCCACATCAACGACATCACCGTGACCACCACCTTCGACGGCACGACCGGCGTGGTGACCTACCAGGTGGACAGCACCGGAAAGACGGACACGGTCCTGGTGTCGCTGCACGACGCCTCCGGCACCGAGGTGGCTACCGCCACCGGGACGACCGGCGTACTGCGGGTCCCCGACGTCCACCCCTGGGCCCCCGGAGACGGCTACCTCTACGAACTCCGCGCCACACTGCGGGACTCGACGGGGCGACTCCTCGACGACTACCGCCAGACGGTCGGCGTACGCACGGTCGAAGCACGGGGACAGCAGTTCCTGATCAACGGAACCCCCTTCTACTTCAAGGGATTCGGCAAGCACGAGGACGCCGCCGTCCGCGGCAGGGGCCACGACGACGCGCTGATGGTCCACGACTTCGCGCTGATGGAGTGGACCGGCGCGAACTCCTTCAGAACCTCGCACTATCCCTACGCGGAAGAGGTCCTCGACTATGCCGACCGACACGGCGTGGTCGTGATCGACGAGACCGCGGCCGTAGGCCAGAACCTCAACATCGCCGGGGGAGTCTTCGCCTCCGGCAAGCAGATGTCGACGTTCTCACCGGACACCATCGGACAGGCCGCCCAGCGCACCCATCTGCAGGCGATCCGGGAACTGGTGGCCCGCGACAAGAACCACCCCAGTGTGGTCCTGTGGTCCATCGCCAACGAACCCGACAACGTCCAGCCCGAAGCCCGCGACTACTTCACACCACTGGCAGCCGAAGCCCGCCGGCTGGACTCCACCCGGCCCATCGCCTACGTCAACGCCCTGATGGGGTCGCCGGACCAGTGCGCGGTCACCGACCTCTTCGACGTCGTCCTGCTCAACCGCTACTACGGCTGGTACTTCGGCCCCGACGACCTGGCGACGGCCGAGACGGAGCTGGAAGCCGAACTGCGCCAGTGGGCCGAGCGGCACGACAAACCCATCGTCATCACCGAGTACGGCGCCGACACCTACCCCGGCCTGCGCAGCACCGTACCGAGCCCGTGGACGGAGGAATACCAGACCGAGCTGCTCGACGTGTACCACCGCGTGTTCGACCGGGTCGACGCCGTGGTCGGCGAACAGGTCTGGCACTTCGCCGACTTCGCCACCGCACCCGGCGTCTTCCGCGTCGACGGCAACAAGAAGGGCGTCTTCACCCGCGAACGACGCCCGAAAAGCGCCGCGTTCAGCCTGCGGACACGCTGGCGCAAGGGCGACTGAGCGGCGGCGGCGCCCACCCGGCGCCGCCGCCGATGAGAGCGCTACCTTCGTGTGCCGCATCCGGGGCAGAACGCCGCGCCGTCCGGTACGACGGCCGAGCAGGAGGAGCAGTGGTCGGACTGGGCCAGGTGGTAGCCGCAGCCGGAGCAGTAAGCGGCTCCGTGGGTCTCGGTACGGCACTGGGGGCAGACCAGTTGGCGGGGCGTGGTGGGGTCGTAGTTCTGTCCCCCCTGCTGCCCGGCTGCGTAAGCCCGTTGTGAGGCCATGTCGTTCAGGCCACGTTGCTGGGCCGCCATGGCCTCGGCCGCGGTGTCGGGGGCGCAGTTCAGACACAGCCCCTGCGCCGCGTTCCAGCAGCGACCGCAGACGTAGTTCGTGCAGCGGGCGCAGCGGTTGAAGTGCGCCTGCGCGTTGCCGATCGCCCGTTGGAAGGCGTGGTCGCGGGCTTGTCCCCAGCCGGCCCCCGCGAGCCCGTCGGCCGCCGACGTCACACCCCGCCCCGTGTTGCCGAGGAGGCTCCAGGCCAGATCCGTCCCCTTCCGGAGCCAACTGGCCGCGCGCTCACCCGTGTACGCCTCGAAGGACGACCGCCAGGTGTCATAGCAGCGCGAGCAGGAGAACTCGAACTGGAAACCCGCTCCGGTGCCGGTGCGTTCGCACAAATCCCGGTAGTTGTTGCTGAAGTAGATCTCGCTGCTCACGTGGTCCCCCCACAGGCCAAGCCGTCGGCACACTGCCCTACGACGCAAGCGGAAGAGTACTGGTTCTGTGTGGCTGAAAAGTCACCCCCATGGTCCTGTGCCCGGCCTCATGGCCCGTCATGTTCGCCGCCGGCGCGCGTGGCCGGATGTGGGCCGTGCGTCGTAGCCGGGGGCAGGGCGTCGGCGGCCATTGCGGCGGCGACCACTTCCTCTCTTACCGAATGCACGTATTCGGGAATTCGAGGAGATCCAGCATCATGAGCTTTTCCACTGGTCAGGGCCGCCGCCACGCCATTCGATGAGGGCGGACCCTGCGACGTCCATCTTGTCCCAGTCCTGCAGACCTGCCTCCTGAAGGAGAACGGCTACGTCCAGGAGCCCATAGGCGATACCGACGAAGTGATCGCCGATGCGGACACGCCGGCCGCCGTCTTCCGCTGGCGGATAGATGATGACGCTCTGGTCAGTGGGCATGTTTCCAGCGTGCGGGGTGGGCCGGTTTCGCGCATTTGGGACTGGTGCCGGCAGTGCGCAGGGCGGCGGGATTGGGAAGGAGGCGGCGCCGAGCGCTCCGGCGGAGTGCTACGCCATGAGGGTGACCAGCCAGGGGCATCTCACTTGGCTCGATACGCTGCCGGTCGTGGTCTCGATCGTTGAGCGGCTGGTGCCGGACGAGTTGTGGCAACTGTTCCAGCGGGTGGTTCCCGAGCCCCCGTCGCGGCCTCAAGGCGGCGGCCGGGTGACCGGGACGTGCTGGCCGCGATCGTCTTCGTGGCGACGTCGGGCTGTGCGTGGCAACAGTTGCCGTCCGCGTCGTTCGGTCCTTCGGGGTCCACCGTTCACCGGCGCTTCGCCGAGTGGGCGAAGGCCGGGGTGTGGACCGAGCTCCGTCGGCTGCTCTGCAAAGAACTCGCCATTCGTGACGAGCAGGAGTGGTCCCGTTGCGCGATCGACTTGGTGAACGCGCGAGCCCTCAAGGCGGGGCGCCGCCATCGCTGACCCGTCGAGTGCCTCACCGCCGTCGCCTGCGCCCTGCTCTGCTGCGTCGGACCCACGAAATGAGATGAGGTCTGGTGAGGCGGCCTCTCATCGCCGCACTCGTGCAAGCCGCGGTTCAACCTCTTGACGTGGATGGGGTGTTCGCCGATAGTCATGGGTTGATCCGGCCGACCAAAGGCGGTCTGATTGCTCCTCAAATTGTGAGCGCTAACAATCCGGGGGCACTCGAGATTGGGCGCGCTCGCCATACATATCCACCCACCTCACAGGATCGACGGAGGGCCCAGTTCGTCCCCAATTGTTAGCGCTAACAATTCCAGAGCGTGTTCCGATGCCTGTCCCCGGTTGCCGGACACGTTTGCCCACCTCAGCGCCCCATCAGCCCGCTCCCCAGAGCCCACCGCGAAGCCGGTTGGGGGCGCGGCCTGCCGCTCCGTACCGACGAACAAGGGAGTTCTAGGTGCCTGCCCTGTTCCATTTCCGCCGACTGCGCCGCAGAGTGAGCGTCTCCCTGGCCTCGATCGCGCTCGCCTTCGCCGGTCTGGTCGCCTTCACCGGCACATCGCACGCCGCCACGCAGGAGCCGTGCGACATCTACGCGGCGGGGGGCACCCCGTGCGTCGCCGCGCACAGCACCACGCGCGCGCTCTTCGCCGCCTACAACGGCGCCCTCTACCAGGTGCAGCGAGCATCGGACAGCGCTTCGCGGAACATCGGGGTGCTGTCCGCCGGAGGAGTCGCCGACGCCGCGGCACAGGACTCCTTCTGCGCCGGAACCACCTGCACCATCACGCGCGTCTACGACCAGACCGGCGCCGGCAACACCCTGGTGTACCAGGGGCCCGGCGGCACCGGCGGCGCCGACACGGCGGCCAACGCGACCACCGAAGCGGTCAGTGTGGGCGGCCAGAAGGCCTACGCGCTGTACATCAACCCCGGCAACAGCTACTTCGCCTACAACTCCACCGGAGGCGTGCCGACCGGCAGCTCACCCGAGGGCGAGTACATGATCACCAGCGGCACCCACGTCAACAACGGCTGCTGTTTCGACTACGGCAACACCGAGACCGACCACCACGCCGACGGCAACGGTGCCATGGACGCCATCAACTTCAGCACGGAATGCTGGTTCGGCGGCTGCAGCGGGACGGGCCCGTGGGTGCAGGCGGACCTTGAGAACGGCCTGTTCACCGGCGGCAGCAAGGCGTGGAACCCCGACCAGGTCTCCGAGACCAGCCACTTCGTCACGGCGATGCTCAAGAACAACGGCACCACCCAGATGGCCCTGAAAGGCGCGGCCGCCCAGTCCACGAGCCTGACCCAGTTGTACGGCGGCGCGCTGCCCAGCGGATACAACCCGATGCACAAGCAGGGCGCCATCATCCTGGGCAGCGGTGGCGACTGCTGCCAGACCAACCACAACGCAAGCGCGGGCACCTTCTACGAAGGCGCCATGGTCAGCGGCTATCCCTCCGACGCCACCGAGGCGGCGGTCCAGGCCAACATCGCAGCCGTCGGCTACAGCACCAGCACCCCCTTCACCCCCGGCGCCAAACTGTCCTTGCAGGCCACCACCGCCTGCTGCACCGGCGACTACCTGCAGCACGACACCAGTGACGACAAGGTCGTCATCGCGCCGGTGACCTCCTCCAGTTCGGCCACCGACAAGGGCGACGCGACCTGGATCGTGCGCGCCGGCCTGGCCAACGACAACTGCGTCTCCTTCGAGTCGGCCAACGCATCCGGCAGATACCTCAGGCACTACGCGTTCCAGCTCCACCTCCAACCCAACGACGGCACCAGCCAGTTCGCCGCAGACGCCACCTTCTGCCCCACCTCGGGCAACAGTGGCACGGGCTACTCGCTGAGATCTTTCAACTACCCGGCCAAGTACATCCGCCACTACAGCTTCACCGGCTACATCGCGAGCGACGGCGGCACCAACACCTGGGACACCGCCTCGATGTGGGCCCAGGACACCAGCTGGCTCGCAGCCTCCCCCTGGAGCTGACGAGCAACAAGCCCCCGGGTCCGGTGCCGAAGAGAGCCGAAGCCAGGCCGAACCCCGATAGGTGCCCACGCGAGCCGCGCCGTCCGCGCAGCCGGACACGGGGTACCGCCGACACGCACATCACCCACCCAGTGAAGGAGTCTCCGCATGTTCAAACCACCGTGGATACGCAGCGTCAGACGCGCACTCCTCGCGGCCGGTGCCACAGCCGCCCTGGCCGCCGGCCTCCTCACCGCCACAGCAGCCCCCTCCCAGGCCGCCGCCCAGGGGCCGTGCGACATCTACGCCGCCGGCGGCACCCCCTGCGTCGCCGCGCACAGCACAACACGCGCCCTGTACGCGGCGTACAACGGCCCCCTGTACCAGGTCAGGCGCGCGTCGGACAACGCCACCCTGAACATCGGCCTGTTGAGCGCCGGCGGATACGCGAACGCCGCCGCCCAGGACACCTTCTGCGCCAACACCAGCTGTGTCATCACCGTCATTTACGACCAGTCGGGCAAGGGCAACAACCTCAGTCAGGCACCCGCGGGCGGAGCAGCCGGCGGACCGGACAACCTCGCCAACGCCTTCGAGGCGCCGGTCACCGTCGGCGGACACGAGGCGTACGGCGTGTACGTCGCCCCCGGCACCGGCTACCGCAACAACAACACCAACGGCACCGCCACCGGAGACCAGGCCGAGGGCGAGTACGCGATCTTCGACGGCACCCACTTCAACGGTGGCTGCTGCTTCGACTACGGCAACGCCGAGACCAGCAGCACCGACACCGGCAACGGCCACATGGAGGCCATCTACTTCGGCAACAGCAAGTCCTGGGGCTACGGCAGCGGCAACGGCCCCTGGATCATGGCCGACCTCGAGAACGGTCTGTTCTCCGGCGTCAACCAGCACCTCAACTCGGGCGACCCCACCGTCACCAACCGATTCCTGACCGCCATGGTCAAGGGCGGCCCGAACCAGTGGGCCATCCGCGGCGGCGACGCCCAGTCCGGCAGCCTGTCCACCTACTACAGCGGCGTACGCCCCAACGTCTCCGGCTACAACCCGATGCACAAGGAAGGCGCGATCATCCTCGGCATCGGCGGCGACAACAGCAAGGGCGCCCAAGGCACCTTCTACGAAGGCGTCATGACCTCCGGCTACCCGTCGGACGCCACCGAGAACGCCGTACAGGCCAACATCACCGCCGCCGGCTACAACAGCGGCTCGACCAGCACCGGCTCGCTTTCCCCCGGCTCCCGGATCTCCCTGCAGGCCACCACCTCACCCTGCTGCACCACCGACTACCTCCGCCACGACGACGCCGACACCAAGGTCGTCATCTCCACCATCAGCTCCTCCAGTTCGGCCACCGACAAGTCCGACGCCACGTGGATCGTCCGCGCGGGCCTGGCCAACAGCTCCTGCCTGTCCTTCGAGTCCGCCAACGCCCCCGGCCAGTACCTGCGCCACTACAACTACGAGCTCTACCTGAACACGGACAACGGCGGCAGCACATTCGCACAGGACGCCACCTTCTGCCCCACCACGGGCAACAGCGGGGTCGGCCACTCCTTCCAGTCCGTCAACTACCCGACGAAGTACATCCGCCACTACAACTACACGGCCTACATCGCCAGCAACGGCGGCTCCAACGCCTGGGACTCCACATCCTCATGGACCCAGGACACCAGCTGGCTCACCGCCTCCCCCTGGAACTGACAGGCATCCGTCCCTCTCTCTGAACACCCTCGGCGAGCACGGCAGCCCTACAGAACCCAGGGAAGCCGTGCTCGCTCCCTTGTGTATTGGCTGGAGCGGCGATCAGAGGCTCAGTACGACACGCTCGTGCAGCTGACCGCCTTCGAGCACACGGTGCGACCCGGACGGTCTGTTCGGTTGGGCCCAGTTGCGGACGCTGCACAGCAGGCCGCCGGACCAACGCCGCATCGGATAGCTGGGGTTCCGCGCCGAAGTCCACCGTTTTGATGCTCGTCGAAAAGTTGGACCGGGCGCTTCGGCGCTTGGAGAGTGGTGCTCGCGGCAAAAGGCAGGGTGCGGTCTGCCGATATCGGGGTCGCTTCGTGCGTTTCCCGCAGATGTCCTCACTGCTGATGCCTTTGTGCTGCCCGCGATGGGTGGCCCATGCCGGTATGGAGGAGACAGCACGCTGGGAGAGCGGACAGGGGAATGGACAGCATCTTCTCGGGTGAGGGCCGTTCCATCGGCGGGTTCCTTCGGGAGCGCTGGATCGACATGTGCGACGGGCTTGGTCTGCCGGGGTCTGCGAGCGGGCCTGTGACAGACCAGGTCCAGGACCTTCTGCGGCCGTGGGCCGACATGCCCGTCGGGCAGGAAAGCCCCTTCCCCTCGTACGTCGCCGAGGACGGCTTCCCCGCCGAGATGTCCGTGAAGTGGTCCCGGGGGAGACCTGAACTGCGCATCCTGTTCGAGACACTGGGCGCCTCCAGGCCCATCACCGCGGATTCCAACCGGACCGCGGCGGTGGCGCTGACGGACCGTTTGGCCGCCGAGCCCGGGGTTGGTCTGGATCGTTACGGGAAGGTGGCCGGTGTGTTCATGCCGGGCACCGGCCAGGGGGCAGTGCCCGTGCCCGTGTGGCACTCCCTGGCCTGGCGACCAGGGCACCCCCCGGCCTTCAAGGTCTATTTCGGTCTGTACGCCGTGCCGATGCCGGAACGTTACTCCCTGGTGGGCGAGGCGATGGAACGCCTCGCGATGGGCACCGCGTGGGCCGACACCTGTGCACGGGTGGCCCGAGGGACACAGACGGACGGAGCCGAGCGCGAACTGGAGTTCTTCGCCCTCGACCTCGACTCCAGCGCCCGGTCCCGAGTCAAGGTCTACTACCGCAACCACACCAGCAGCGTCGCGGCTTTGGAACAGATGGCCGCCCTCGCCCGTGCCCATGATCCGCACAGAGCGCGCTCCGCTTTCCGGGCTCTGCTCGGCACGGACCCTGAAGCCGCCGGCAAAGCGCCGCTGACCTGCTTGGCCTTCCGGCCGGACGCCCTCTGCGCCGACGAGTCGACCACTTACTTCCGGGTGTCAAGTTTCACCACATCCGACGCGGAAGCCGCGGCCAGGATCGGGGCGCTGATGGTGCACGAAGGCCTTGACCCGCAACGTCACCGTGCCCTTCTCCGTGCCGTGGCGCCGCGGCCTCTGAGCCAGAGCCGGGGCCTGCAGGAACTGGTCAGCTACCGCTCGCTCGGTCACGACGGCGACGTATGTGTCTACTTCAGGTTTCCGCTCTACCCTCAGCCGGCCGCACAGCCCAGCCCGCTGCCACGGCCACTGCGTACAACCCTCCAGGAGGACGCCTCCCGATGACCACCATGCCCGCGCCTCTACGGGAAGTCGCCGACAGGAACGAACAACACGTCCGCGCATACCGCTGCAGCGACCTGATTCTCCTGCTGGAGGACCCCGCGACACCGGCAGCCACCAAGGACGCCGTACTGACACACCTGGCACCGTGGTCGGAGGCGTTCCAGCGCATGATCAGTGTCCGGGCGGAGTTCGAGACCGACCCCCAACTCAAGGAACTCGCGGTACAACACCGACAAGAGGAGATCGGCCACGACGACATCCTGGCGGACAGCCACCCCTCCGGCCGGGCGGCCGAATGGGACCCCGTCGTCGAAGCCGGAGCCGCCTGGTTCGTCGAGCAGTTCCGCACCCTGCCCGGATTGCACCGCGTGGTCCTCGCCCACCTCGTACTGGAGGCCGGCAGCCTCACCTTCAGCAACGCAGGCTCCCTGGCGTTCCCGGGCAACGCCTACTTCGCCCTGCACGACGAAGCGGACCAGGAGCACATCGAGATGGGCTACCGGCTGCTCGCCGAGCGCCAGGAGTGGCAGCTCGGTGATGTCACCGAACTCCTCGACCGCGCCTGGCAGATCATCACCATGGTCTCCGACCGGATCGTCGAACTGGCGCGCCGCGACACCACCGCCCCGGTATGAGCATGGTCCCCGAGGAGGCCGTTGACTCCGGCTCTGCCGCCACGATCGCCGAGAGCTGCGCGAAGGAGTTCCGGCGCATTCTCGCCGACCGCCTCATCGCGGCCTACGCGCTGGGAAGCCTCGCGCACGGTGGGTTCGCGCCCGCCGTCAGCGACATCGACCTCGGGCTGGTCCTGACCGACCGCCGACACGACGACGACCGGATCATCGACCACGTCACCCGCGAGCTCCAGGCGAGGGACGGCGCTCATGGACGCCTGTCCGTGTTCTGGAGCTCGCTGCCGGCCCTGCGCGTGAACCGGGACGACGGGAGGTTCCCGGCTGTCGACCGGCTCGACCTCAAGAACAGCGGCATGCTGCTCATGGGTGAGGACATTCGTCAGGAGGTGGAACAACCGGGCTCCGCCGTGCTGGTGACCGACAGCGTCCGCTTCGCGCTGCAGACGCTCGCCACGGGCCCCGTCCTGGCCGAGTTCCACGACCCCGCACCTCTGGCGGGCGACATCAGACGGTTCACCAAGGCGGTTCTGCTCCCTCTCCGATTCCTCTATACCGCCGCCACCGGGGATCCCGGATCCACCGACGACGCCATCCACCACCACCTCGCCCATCCCTCACCAGTGGCCGGCGAACTCGTACGCGCCGCGACGCGCGCACGCCACGGACAGCCGGACCCGGCAGAGCACCTCACCGAACTCCTCCGTACCGACCTCGTCCCCCTCTACCTCCACTACATCGACAGCTGCCTCGCCGGACTGACGCCCGCGGACACCGACCTGTCCCACGGCCTCACCCTCTGGCGGACACGACTTCTGGACGGGGTTTGAGACGCAGCAGGCACCGGGACAGCGCATCCGTGCGGCCGCTGCATCTTCGCGGCTCGGCTCCGGCGTCCTGGCGGCCGGCATCGCGCCTAGTCCGGATCGAGGACGGCCTGGATGGCCGGGGCGAGGCCGCGTTCGATCTCGTCCGGCGTCAGGGTGGTCACTGCGGGGAGCCGCAGTAGGTAGCGGGTGAGTCCGAGGCCGAGGAGCTGTGCTGAGACCAGGCCGGCCCGGCGTGCGGCGGCTTCCGGGCCGAGAGCGGCGGCCAGGGCGGGGGCGACCTGCGCCGCGAAGATCTCGTGCATTCGTGCCGCGGCCTGTTCGTTGGTGACCGCCGAGCGCATCAGGACCAGCAGCGCGTCGTCGGCCGGGTCGCCTTCCCAGCGTGCGAGGAAGTGCCGCACCAGGGTCTGGGGAAGCTCGTCCGCCGCGACGTCCGTGAGGTCGGGCAGTCGCAGGTCGATGGTGAGTGTCGCGTCGAAGAGCTGGGCCTTGTTGCCGAAGTAGCGCATGACCATCGAGGGGTCGATGCCGGCGTCGGAGGCTACGGCTCGGATCGTCGTGCGCTCGTAGCCGTGTTCCGCGAATCGCTCGCGTGCGGCGCGCAGGATGGCGGCCTTGGTGCGGTCCGAACGCCTGTCGGTGCTGGTGTTCTCGGTGCCTTGCGTCATGCCAACGACTGTAGGCCAACGAGTGTTGACTTTCCAGTGCGGAATCAAGCATGATGCCAACAGGCGTTGGCCAACAACTGTTGGCAAACGTTCGTCGGCTTTGTCCCACCGGAAGGGAAACCCCCTCATGAACACCACCGCGCTCCCCGGCCGCACCGAAGTCGCCATCGTCGGCGGCGGCCCGACCGGACTCGCGCTCGCTGTCACGCTCGCGTCCGCCGGCATCGACTTCGTCGTCCTGGACCGGCTGGCCGAAGGCGCGAACACCTCACGGGCCGCCGTCGTGCACGCCCGCACCCTGGAGGTCCTGGACGAGCTGGGAGCGTCCGAGGACCTGATCGCGCGAGGCGTCCAAGTCACCCGGTTCGCCGTCCGCGACGGTGCCCGGAGGCTGCTGACCGTGCCGTTCGACCAGCTGCCCACGGCGCACCCCTACACGCTGATGGTCCCGCAGTACGAGACCGAGAGCGTGCTGCTGGAGCGGCTGCGGGCGCTCGGTGGCGACGTGCACCGCCCCTACGAGGTCACTTCCGTCGTCCAGGACGCGGACGGTGTCACGCTCACCATGACCAATGGCGAGACGCTGCGCGCCGCGTACGCCGTCGGCGCCGACGGGATGCACAGCACCGTGCGCGAGGCCGCGGGCATCGGATTCACCGGCAACGCCTACGCCGAGTCCTTCGTGCTCGCCGACGTCATGATGGACTGGGCCCCGGGCCCCGGGGAGGTCTCGCTCACCTTCGGCACCGCGGGACTCACCGTCGTAGCGCCGCTGCCCGGAGGGCACTACCGGGTCGTCGCCACCGTGGACGACGCGCCCGCCACCCCGGATCTCGCCTTCGTCCAGCGGCTGTTGGACGAACGCGCCCCGGGCCAGGCCAAGGTAACCGGCCTGGCGTGGTCGTCACGGTTCCGGGTGCACCACCGGGTCGCCGAACACTACCGTGCCGGCCGTCTGCTGCTGGCCGGCGACGCCGCCCATGTGCACAGCCCCGCCGGCGGTCAGGGGATGAACACCGGCATCCAGGACGGCCACGCTCTGGGCAGGGCGTTCGCGTCCGGAGAGCTCGACGGCTACGAGGCGCGGCGCCGGCCCGTCGCCCAGCGGGTGGTCGCCTTCACCGACCGGATGACCCGCGTCGCCACCACGCGCAACGCGATGGCTCGCGGAGCACGCAACATCGCGCTTCCCCTGCTCGGCCACACGCCGATGCCCAAGAAGCTCGCCACCGAACTCGCCGAGCTCAACTACCGGTAGGGCCACCGTGATTCGCGGCTTCTCGTTTCGTCGTCTGCGAGAGGGGCAGGGCCTTGTGGCGCGTCAGGTCTCCGCACCCGAGGGCCGTGGGCGCAGGGAACCCGCCGCTCGATGCTCGCGTCCTTTCGCTCACGCCCCTCCAGGATCGGGGACTCCGCCGAGGACGCGGCCTGAGAGGTGGAGCCCCGAGGTGGATCCTCGGCGAATTCCGTGGAAACTCCACCTACTTCACGTGCCCATGACAGCATTCGGGGTTGTTGTTGCCGTTGCCGGCGAAGGGGGAGTGGGATGAGGACGAGACGTGGGGTGGCAGGGGTGTTGGCCGCGGCTGCCATGGCCGTGCTGGCGTGGGGGACTCCGGCGCAGGCCGCGACCCCGGTGCCGACGCCCGGGGCGCTGCTCCCGAACGGGACCAGTGCAGCGATGAGCAAGCTGGAGCTGACCGAGCACCGTGTGTCCCCCACGACGATCAGCACGCTGGACGGTCACCTGCCCAATGTCGGGGTGGACACGGTCCTGAAGTCCGCCAACCACCCCATGTACAGCAGCAGTGGTTCCGGGTGCACGAGCACCGAGTTGGCCGCGCGGCCGATCAACCCTGCGGCGTCATCGGCCTACTGCTGGGACACCGGCGACGCCCTGACCCAACAATTCGTACCCCAGGGACTCACCTCGTCCGGCGACGCCGACGACGACGGCATGTGGGGCACGAACAAGGTGATCCTCTCGGGGTGGACCAACAACGACGACCTCGCGAGCTCCACCCCCGACGACGACGGCCTGGCACGGGTGGCGTTCATCGACGCCAACACCCCCGGCGCCTTCAAATACCGGTGGGTGCTGCTGGTCGTGCCCATCAATGGCGGCGACGACTTCGACAAACTGGGCTCGCACCTCGGCGGCATGGTCTGGTACGGCGACAAGCTCCTGGTCACCGCGTCCCGCGGCGACGACAGCAACAACGCGCTGTTCGTCTTCGACTTCAAGCACATCCTGCAGGCGACCGTGAACTCGCACGAGATCGGCAAGGTCAGCGGCGGCTACTCGGCACGCGGCTACCAATACATCATGCCCGCGATCGGTTCCTACAGCCTGGGCGGCAAGTGCAGTGGCGCATCCGTCACCGGCTACCCCTGCTTCGACGGGCTCACCATGGACCGCAGCACCAGCCCGTACAGCATCGTCGCCAACGAATGGCGCACCACCGGCGGTGACGCCCAGCCCGCCCGGATCTTCCGCTACGACCTCGCCGCTCCAGGCGGTGCCATGCCGCTCGTCACCAGCGGGGGCAAGGCCTATGCCGACCCGACCAAGAGCTACGTGACCAACAACGCGGCCGGGTTGCAGGCGGTGCTCGCGAACAACGACAAGTACTACGCCGCCGACGCCCTGTGGGGGCCGGGGGTGCACGGCATCCTGTGGAAGATGAGCACCAGCGGCGCCGCCACGTCGCACACCTGCAGCGGACAGGTCCAGGCGAACGCATGCTGGGCCCAGCACAGCGAGGGCATGTCGCTGTGGTGGAGCACCCAGCAGTTGTGGTCACAGACCGAATGGGCCGCGGACTCCGCCGGAGCGTGGAAGCAACCGGCCATTCCCGAAAGGGTGTTGTTCTCCGTGCCGTTCTCCAGCATGTGACGGCGGCGCCGGGCGAGCGAGGTGGCCCGCACGCGGGCGGCCTCCGCGCCCTGAGCACCGTCGCAACGGCCGTGCGCTCACAGGCCCAGGACCAGGCGGGGCCCGCAGGAGCGGGCGACGCAGATGAGCATGGTGTCGCCGGCCGCCCGCTCGTCCTCGCGCAAGGGTGGGTCGCGGTGGTCGGGCGTTGCCTCGAGCACGTCGGTCTCGCAGGTGCCACAGGTTCCCTCCCGGCAGGAGAAGTCGACCTCGACGCCGGCCTCCGTGAGGACCTGGAGCACCGAGCGGTCGGGTGGAACCACATGCGGCGTCACATGCCGTCGCTCACCGGGTTCGGGCCGGTGCCGCCGACTTGCTGGCGTCCTGCTCCCGGGCCCCGGAGTTACGGCGCCCGCCGCCTCCGACGACGTACATCACCACGGCTGACGCGACGGCGAGGGCGATGAGCGCGCAGACCGCCCACCAGCCGAGGTGGGTGTAGGCGCGGGTGCCGAGCCAGGACCCGGCGCTCGCGCCGAGGAACGAGCAGGTCATGTAGCCGGTGTTGAGCCGGCTGTGGATCTCCGGGCGCAGGGCGAAGATGCGGGCCTGGTTGGCGACCTGTCCGCACTGCACCGCCACGTCGATCAGCAGCAGTCCGGCGGCCAGGGCCACGATGCCGGCGATGCCGCCGAGCGCGCCGGCCGTCAGCACGCCCGCCGCGGCGAGTCCGGCCGTGACACACCACAGGTTGACGCGGTCGGGCCCGTAGCGGTCCACCCACTTACCGGCGGACGGGGCGAGGAACATGCTGCCCGCGCCGACGAGGGCGAGCACGCCCACGGCCTGGGTGCCCATGTCGTAGCGCGGTCCGGTGATCAGCAGCGCGACCGCGGTCCAGGCGGCGCTGAAGCCGCCGAAGACGGTGACTTGGAAGAGCACGGACCGGCGCAGTTCCTTCTCGGTACGCAGCAGACGCAGGGTGTCGGCGAGGAGAGAGCCGTAGATGTCGCGGACGGCCGGGACGGTCGTGGGCAGGGCGGTGCCGAGCACCGCGGCGAGCAGTGCGGTCAGCACGGCGGCGACCAGATACGGGGCCCGCCAGCCCAGGTGCTCGCCGAGAACTCCGCCGAAGGCGCGGGCGAGCAAAATGCCGCCGATCAGTCCGGCCTGCAGGGTGCCGATCACGCGGCCGCGCCGCTCGGGTGCGACGAGCCCCGCCGCCATGGGAAGCAGGATCTGTGGCACCACGGTGGCCAGGCCCACGAGCGTGCCCGCGGCGAGCAGCAGCCCGATTCCGGGGGCGAGCCCCGCGGTCAGCAACGCCGCGCTGGTCACCGCGAGCAGCACGGTGATCAAGGGTCGGCGGGGGAGGCGGTCCCCGAGCGGGACGAGCAGGAAGATGCCGACGGCGTAGCCGAGCTGGGTCAGCGTGGCGAGGGTCGTGGCCGTGCCGTCGGAGACGTCGAGACTCCGGGCGATGAGGGGGGTGATGGCCTGCGGGAAATAGGCGTTGGCCACGGTGACACCGCAGGCCAGCGCCATGACGAGCGGAAGCCCGCGGCCGAGGGTGGTTGGCGCGGGGGACGCGGTGGGTGTGGTGGCCGACATGACGACCGAGTGCTCCTTTCGACGTGCGGACGTCCCGCATGGGGAACGAGAACCACCTTCGAACGAACTGGTTGGTTCGGTTATGGGACACCCAGCCTCGCACGCCGACTCGCGAGGGTCAAACGAACCGGTTCGTTACCATGACCGCATGGCGTATGACTCAGCGGCGACCAAAGAGCGCATCATCGCGGCGGCGAGCACCGAGTTCGCGGCGCACGGTGTCGCCGGCGCCCGAGTCGACCGCATCGCCGCCGCCGCCCGGGCCAACAAGCGGGCGATCTACGACTACTTCGGCGACAAGAGCAAGCTCTTCGCCGTCGTCCTGGAGCGCCGCCTCGCCGAACTGGCCGAGGCCGTCCCGCCGTCCGAGGACCTGCCCGGGTACGCGGAGCGGCTCTTCGAGTACCACCGAACCCACCCCGAGGCCCTTCGCCTGGTGATGTGGGAGGCCCTGGAGATCGGCGACGGGCCGGTCCCCGCCGAGGAGGAGCGCACCGCGCACTACGGCGACAAGGTGACCGCCGCGCAGGCGGCCGGTGAAGAGGATGACGACGCCCGGATCCGCGTGTTCCTCACCCTCGCCCTGGCGAGCTGGAGCGTCGCCATGCCCCAACTGCGGCGCATGGTGCTGGGACCCGACTTCGGCATGGACCGGCTCCGGCAGGAGATCGCACGGGCGGTGGCCGCGCTTCCCGGGGAGGGTTCGCGCGACGGCTCCTGACCGGTCACCTCCAGCCCGGCACATAACCATGTCGGAACGGCGCTCGCCGCCGTGCGTGCGTGTTCATTGAACGAACAAGCCGCACGCGTCGGTCGCTTCGGCGCAGAAGCCTGTCTTCGAACGCCGACCAAGGAGACATGAGCCATGGCAGGACGACTTGCGGGCAGGACCGCCGTTGTGACCGGAGGCAGTACGGGTATCGGGCAGGAGATCGCCCGGCGACTCGCGGCCGACGGAGCGGACATCGCGGTCGCGGACGTCAGCCCGGCGGACGAGACGCGGGAACTGGTCACGGCGACGGGCCGGCGGTTCTTCAGCGACAAGGTCGACGTCTCGGACGAGGACGCGATCACCGGATTCGCCGCGAGGGTACGCGGCGAACTCGGCTTCGCCGACATCCTGGTGAACAACGCGGCCGTGGTTCTGCCGGCGGACCTGGACCACGTGACGTACGAAGCATGGCGACGCACCTTCGCCGTCAACGTGGACGGCCCCTTCTTGGCCTCCAAGGCCTTCCTGCCGGACCTGAAGAGGTCCGGATCGGGGCGGATCATCAACATCACCTCGTCGAGCTACTGGACCGCGCCCCCTCCCTTCGTCTCCTACATCTCCGCCAAGGGCGCGCTCAACGGCCTCACCTCCGTCCTGGCCGCCAACCTCGCCGTTCATGACATCACCGTCAACGGCGTGGCCGCGGGACTGGTGCGGACCGCCGCGGCCGTGGAGAACACCGACGAGGCATTCTTCGAACAGGCCGTCCACATTCAGGACATCAAACGCGTGGAGATGCCCCACGACGTCTCGGGCGTCGTGGCGTTCCTCGCCTCCGACGACGCCGCCTTCATCACGGGCCAGATCGTTGTCGCGGACGGCGGCAGCACACGTCGCTGAGCAGCCGTATCGCTGCGGGCTTGTTCGTCCAACGAACATGTCCATTGAGAGTGACGGGGGTCACTTCCTACCTTGACGCTGCTCAGCACACCGGTCACCACGTCGGGTGACCTGAAGCAGCGTCGGTCGCAGAGTCACGCGGAGGCAGGTCCGCGCAGGCCCCCCGGGGCGGTTCGGCAGTGGTGTCACCGCATCGCCCAACACAAGCACCCGCAGCAAGGTCCGGCGGCGAACGCCGGTTCCCACAGCAGCGCGCCGCGCGCGCAAGGAGTCATCCATGGTCCAGATCGATTCACCCGCCGAGGCAAGCGGAGAGAGTGCCAGATACACCCTGCGGCCAGGCACGCTGGCCGCGGTGGTGCTCGCCGTGTGCCTCTCGCAGATGGCCCTTTCCGTCCCCTCGCTCATCACCGGGCTGATCCAGCAGGATCTCGCACCGTCCTCGGCACAGCTGACGTGGATCGTCGACGCCTTCTTCATCCCCGTCGCCGCCCTGGAGCTCGGCTTCGGCGTGTTCGGCGACCTCTTCGGGCGCAAGCGCCTGCTCGTCGGTGGCGCCGCCCTCGTCGTCGTGGGCTCCGCGGTCGCGGTCCTGGTGCCGGGCGCGGGGTCGTCGACGGACACCCGGGTGACACTGCTGATCATCGGTCAACTCCTCAGCGGCATCGGGGCGGCGGCCATCTTCCCCACGAGCCTCGCCATGGTGGCGGCCGGCACGCACACCACCGCCACCCGCGCTCGTGGCGTGGCGGTCTGGGCCGCCGCGCTGTCGATCGGCGGCTTCCTCGGCCCGCTGCTCGCCGGCGTCGCCGCCAAGATCCACACCGGCTGGGACGGGAACGGGAACTGGCGCTGGGCCTACGTCGGTGTCCTCGTCATCGCCGCGGTCAGCGTGGGTCTGTCGCTGGCCCTCGCCCAGAACTCCGCCGCGCCCGAGGGCCGTTCCCTCGACTGGCCCGGCCAGATCACGGCCGCGCTCGGTCTGTTCGCTCTGCTGTACGCCGTGATCCAGGGCCCCGAGAGCGGCTGGGGGAGCCCGCAGATCGTCATCGCGTTCATCGCCGCGGGCGTCTTCCTCGCCCTGTTCGTCTTCGCCGAGGGCCGTGTCGCCCAGCCGCTGCTTCTCCTGAGCGCGTTCAGGAACCGGGCGTTCGCCGTGAACTCCGTGGTCACCCTGGTCGGCATGTTCGGCTTCCTCGCGATCATGTACTCCACCAGCATCCGCCTCACCACCGTCCAGGGATTCAGCCCGCTGAAGAGCTCCATCGCCTACCTGTTCTTCGGAGGCATCGGCTTCGTCCTGCTGCCCCTCACCTCCAAGCTGCTGGAGCGCTACAACCCCCGGTGGGTGCTCTTCGTCGGCCTGGGTCTCATCGGCGTCGGCGGACTGTGGTTCGCCGGCGTCCCGGCGAGCGACCGGGCGCTGGGCTCCATCGTCGGACCGCTCATCCTCGCCGGTGTCGGTTCGGGACTCGCCTTCGCCGCCATGAGTGCGGTCGCGGTCAACTCGCTGCCCAACCACCTCGCCGGCATGGCGAGCGGCGCCACGAGCACCTTCCGGGACCTCGGGTTCGCCTTCGGCCCCGCGATCGCGGGCGCCGTCGCGCTCGGCCAGGCCGCCAAGGAGATGGCCCGCGAGGTGGCCGGCAACCCCGGCCTGAGCAAGGCGTACGCGGCATTCCAGGCCGCTCCCGCCCAGGCCCCCGCGGACCAGAGACCACAGCTCGAAGCGGCGGTGCACGCCGTGGCCTCGGGGCCGCTCGGCGCCAACTCGGTACCGGCCGCCGTCACGTCGCCGGACGGTCAGGTCATCCCCTTCAACCCGCTCAAGGACGTCGCGTTCCACGCCCTCAGCCACAGTTACTCCCACGCCTACGTGCTCGGCGGTGTGGCCGCTCTCGTGGCGGCCGCACTCACCCTCGTGGGCGGGCGCGGTGGTCCGGGGGAGACCCATCTCGACGACGATCCGCACACCCTCGACGACTGACCGCGCGACGAACCGGCCGTGCCGGACCGAGACATCCGGCCGGCCAGGAACGCCGGGGTGCCCGCCGCGACTCCTCCTCGGGAGCAGCAACGCGGCGGGCGACGCCGTACCACGAACGACGAGACAGGAGTTGGATCATGACCACCACGCAAACAGCGCCGGGCGGTGCGGGCGAGGTCCGCGGGCTGGACACGGTTGCCCGGGCGGAGGCGGCATGGCTCGTCGCGATCACGGAAGGGGACGAGCAGCAGCGTGCGCTCATGCTGCCCGACTGCGTGATCGTCCACGGGCCGGCCGGGAACGTCCACGACCGCGAGCGCTTCCTCACCTACAACGCGTCGATGGGAGCCACCCTCGAGGCCGAGACGAGTGAGGTGACGTGCCGGGAGGGCGGGGGCCGGGCCGTGGTGACCTGCTTTCAGAAGATGCGCATACGGCGCGTGCCCGACCTGCCGCCGTTCCTGGTGCAGGCCGTGGTCACCCGGGTGTGGTTCGCGACCGACGAGGGATGGCGGCTCGGGCACATGCAGCTCTCCCGGCGGCAGCCCGCGGCATGACGCGCCGGTTTCCCCGCCGCGCGCGAGGTCACGAGGTGCGGATGGGGATGCCCGGCCGCCAGCCGAGACTTCTGGACAGCCCCAGTCCGCTCGCGACCAGTGAGGGCACGGCCGCCTGCAGCTTGATCGAGCCGGCGGCGACCACGACCGACAGCGCCGCGACGACCTTGCCCCGGCCGTCGACGATGCGCGTCGCGACGGACTCGGCGCCCTCGCTCAACTCCTCTTTGACGACCACCGTTCCGGTCGAGCGACAGGACGCCAGTTCGCGACGGAGCTCGGCCGGGTCCACGATCGTCTTCGCCGTGAAGCGTCGCAGTCTGCCCGCCAGCACCTCGTCGATGAACTCCCGACTGCTGTGGCTCAGCAGCACCTTGCCGACACCCGAGCAGTGCAGCGGCAGATGGCCGCCGACCTGCGAGGTGAGACCGACGGCGTTGACCGCCGAGAGCCGTTCGATGATCACGGCCTGGTCGCCCTGGAGGACGGCCAGCTGCACATGCTGGCGCAGGGCCGTGTACAGGTCCTCCACGAAGGGCTGGGCGGCGCTGCGGAGCGTCTCGGCGCGCGGTGCGAGCGTGCCGAGACGCCACAGCCGCAGGCCGATGGCGAACCGGTTGTCGCTGGTGCGCTCCAGCGCGCCGGCCTCCACGAGTTCGAGGGTGAGGCGCCGCGCGGTGGCGTGCGGCATGCCGGTCCGCCTGACCAGGTCGGCGAGGCTCAGCTCGGTGTGGTCGGGGTCGAAGGCGAACAGCAGGTCCCACAGCCGGGAACTGACGGTCCGTCCGGGCTCGTTGGCGCGAGGCATGTGCCTCTCCTTCGTCGTTCTTGACCCGGGTCACTCTACCTCCTCTGTTCATTGAACGGATGAGGTGATTCTTCCAATGGGTGACGTGCCGAACTCTAGGAGCATGATGAGCACACAAGACAGCCCCAGGATCGCGATCCTCGGTGGCGGTATCGGGGGCCTCGCCGCCGCGGCGTTCCTGCGGGACAAGGGCTTCGACAGTGATGTCTACGAACAGGCGGCCGCCCTGACCGAGGTCGGCGCCGGCCTGGTGATCGCGCCCAACGCGGCCCGCCTGCTGCGACGTCTGGGGGTCCTGGACCGGTTCGTCAAGCGCGCGGTCCGGATGGAGGTCGGCTGGGAGTTCCGACGGTGGGAGAACGGCGCCGTCCTGTCCGCGGAGAACCTGGAGGAAGGCTGCATCCGCCTGTACGGCGAGCACACCTACACCGCCCACCGCGCCGATCTGCTGGACGCGCTGAGGTCGGCCGTGCCCGAACAGTCGATCCACCTCGGCAGGCGCTGCGTCTCGGTCGAGTTCGATGGCGACCAGGCCGTTCTGCGGTTCGAGGACGGCGAGACGGTCCGCCCGGACATCCTCATCGGCGCCGACGGGGTGCACTCCCGCGTGCGCGGCGCCGTCGTCGGCCCGACCGAGGCGAGGGAGTCGGGCATCTGCGCCTTCCGGGCGCTGGTACCGGCCCACAAGGCACCCGAGTTCGCCAGGCGGCACGCCCAGACCCTCTGGATCGGCCCCGACCACCACCTCGTGCACTACCCGGTCTCCGGCGACGACTACATCAACCTGGTCGCCTTCGCACCGGCCGGAACCAACAGCGTCGAGTCGTGGACGGCCACCGCCACGGTCGATGAACTGCTCGGCGAGTTCGCCGGCTGGGACTCCCGCCTGGTGGACCTGATCAGGGCCGCCGAGACCCCGGGACGCTGGGCGCTGCTGGACCGCGAGCCCCTCGACCGCTGGAGCCGCGGCAACGCCACGCTGCTCGGCGACGCGGCCCACCCGATGTTCCCGTTCTTCGCCCAGGGCGCCGCCCAGGCGATCGAGGACGGCGCCGTCCTGTCCCTGTGCCTCGCGGCCGACCCGGACCACCCGACCGCCGCGCTGAGCCGCTACGAGGAACTGCGCCGACGCCGCACGGCACGTCTGCAGGAGGTGTCGCACGGCAGGTCACACATCAACCACCTGCCGGACGGCCCCGAGCAGCAGGCACGCGACCTGCGCTACTCACAGGCCGACCCGCTGAGGGAGAACGGCTGGATCTACGAGTACGACCCCGAGGGCGCCCTGTCATGAAGGTCACCGCGGCGGTGTCACGCCACAGCCGGACCCTCCCCGAACTCGAACAGGTCGACCTCGAGGACCCGAGACCGGACGAGGTCCTGGTGCGCATGGCGGCAACCGGCATCTGCCACACCGACATCAACGCTCACAACGGCCGGGGGGTTCCCGTTCCGCACCCGATCGTGCTGGGGCACGAGGGCGCGGGTGTCGTGGAGGCGGTCGGCGCCGGGGTGACCCGTCTCGTGCCCGGTGACCACGTCGTGCTGTCGGGCAACTCCTGCGGTGCGTGTCCCCGCTGCCTCGACGCCCGGCCCACGTATTGCCGTGAGGCGATGCGGGTGGCCTTCGGCGGTGCGCGACTCGACGGCAGCTCACCGATCAGCCAGGCCGGTGACCGTCTCGCGGCGATGTTCTTCGGTCAGTCGTCCTTCGCCACGTACGCGCTGGCGCCCGCACGCAGCGCGGTCCTGCTGCCGAAGGACGTCCCGCTGCACCTGATGGGGCCGCTCGGCTGCGGAGTCATCACGGGCGCGGGCTCGGTCCTGGAGGCGTTCCGGCTCCGCCCCGGACAGTCGATCGCGGTGTTCGGCACCGGAGGTGTGGGGCTCGCGGCCGTCATGGCCGCCCGTCTCGCGGGTGCCCGGCGCATCGTCGCCGTGGACGTCAACCGGCCGCGGCTGGACCTGGCCACGGAGCTGGGTGCGACCGACACGGTGCCGGGCGGTGCCGGTGCGGAACAGGCGCTGCGAGACATCGAACCCGAGGGCTTCGACTTCGCGTACGTCACCGCGGACGTGCCCTCCGTCTACGCGACCGCGACGACATGCCTGGGAGTTGAAGGCACCCTGGGATACGTCGTGGCACCGGCGGGCGACTGGACTGCGGACACCGGGTTCCTGCTCGCCGGCGGTCGCAGGCTCCAGGGGATCATCGGCGGCTCGGCCAACCCCCACGTCCTGATACCCCAGCTCGTCGACTACTGGCGAGCGGGCCGCTTCCCCTTCGACCGGATGATCGAGGAGTTCCCCTTCAGCGACTTCGCCCATGCGTGGACGGAGACCGCTTCCGGGCGTGTGATCAAGGCCGTGCTCAGGATGCCCGAACCCTGACATTGCTTCCGCGAACAGTCCGCTCCGCGCGGCTCCGATCTTTCCCATGCCGGGCAAGGCGTTGACCGTCCAACGAACACAGCCGTTGTCGTAACCCAGCTCCCGCTCAAGACTCCCGTACGGCGGCCCGCCTTCGGGCCAGGCCCCCAGCATGTGTCGAAACCTTGCATCGCCCAGAGAGGCAGACCAACGAATGGCAACCGCAACCGGCAGCGCACTCGTCGTGCGAACCCTGCAGCGAGCCGGAGTCACCGTGGCCTTCGGCCTGCCCGGGGCGCACATCGACGGCATCCTCCAGGACGCCCTCGACGCCAAGCTGCGCGTCGTCGACGTACGGCACGAGGTGAACGCCGGCCACGCGGCCGAGGGATACGCGCGGGTCACCGGGGAGCTGGGCGTCGCCGTCGTCACCGCGGGCGGTGGCTTCACCAACGTCCTGACCTCGGTCGCCAACGCCCATCTGGACCGCAGCCCCGTCCTGTACCTCGCGGGCTCCGGGCCCCTGGGGACGGACCAGATCAACGACCAGCAGGCCGGATTCGACCAGGTCGCCATGGCGGCCCCGGTGACCAAGTTCGCGCACCGCGTCACCCGCACCGAGCTGATCCCTCGCCTGGTCGCCCAGGCGATCCGCATCGCCCGGTCGGAACCCAAGGGCCCGGTGCTCCTGGACATTCCCTGGGACGTCCTGCGCCAGTCGGTGGACGTCGACGAAGTCGACGACTACCGCATCGAGGTCGACGGCACCGGCGTATCCCCGGCCGGTGCCGTCGACCGTATCCTCGAGGCGCTCAGCGCCGCCCGGCGCCCGATCGCGCTGGTCGGCAAGTCCTTCGTCACCGCCGAGGCGCGGGCCCGGCTGCACGAGTTCGCCGCCCGTACCGGAGTGCCCCTGTTCTCCGACTGGGAGGGCCTCGGGGCGATCGTCGGCTCCGAACACCACGTCGGGCTCCTGCAGACTCTGGCCACCGTCCCCGAGGACCAGCGGCCCGACCTGGTCCTCATGCTGGGGCTGCGCTTCGGAATGGCCACACAGTTCGGCACGGGCCGACTGCTGCCGAAGACTTCGCGCATCTTCCAGATCGACCCCGACGGCCGGGAACTCGGCAGGCTGCAGGAGGTCGAACTCGGCATCCAGGCCGACCCGGTCGGCACGATCGGCCTGCTGAACGAGCGGCTGAGCGAGCGCGCCGCGCCCTCGGGGCGCGACGACTGGCTCGCGACCCTGCGGGACATCTCCGCCACCCGGCGCTCCGCCCTCGCCGCCGAGACCGAGCAGCACGAGGACGCCGCGATCCACCCCTACCTCGCGGTCCGTACGATCGCCGAGAGCGTCCCCGACCAGGCGACCGTGGTCGTCGACGGCGCCCTCACCGAGCTGTGGCTCTCCGAGACCATCGCGCTCGCGCCGCTGTCCCACTACCTCGGCCACGGATACCTCAGTTCGATGGGAAGCAACTTCGGCGTGGCGCTGGGAGCCCAGTACGCAGCCCCCGACAAGGCGACGGTCCTCGTCACCGGCGACGGCGCCGTCGGCTACAGCCTCGCCGAGTTCGACTCCCTCGTCCGGGCGGGGCTCCCGGTCGTCGTGATCGTGCTGAACAACCGGGCCTGGGGGGCCACCCTGCACACCCAGCAGTTCTTCTTCGGACAGGACCGCGTCACCAACAACCGCCTGGAGAACGGCTCCTACAGCGCGGTCGCACGCGCGCTCGGCGCCGACGGCGTCGACGTCACCGAGCTCGACCAGCTGCGCCCGGCGATCGAGGCCGCCCTCGCGGCCCGCCGGCCGACCTGCATCGACGTACGAGTCAGCCTCGCGCCCATTCCTCCGGAGGAGCGCGTCCTCAATGGCGGAGCTCCGTTCGGTGGCATCGAGGTCGACGCATGAGCCGCGACCTGCCGTTCGTGGACCGGCGGCAGCGCTTCCTCGGCAAGACCTGCCTCGTCACCGGCGGCAGCAGGGGACTGGGCCTGGCAGCGGCACAGGCCTTCGCGCGTGAGGGCGCCCGCGTGGTCATCATCGCGCGAGACCCGGACCAGCTGAAGATCGCGGGCGGCATCATCGGCGACGGCACGGTCACCGTCGCGGCCGACCTCTCCTCGGTGGCGGGCATCGAGGCCGCGATCGGCGAGGTCGCCGCACAGGTCGAGCGACTGGACGCCGCCTATGTCAACGCCGGGCACGCGGGCATGAAGCGCCTCGACGACATGGACGAGGCCAGGGAACCGCTGCCTACGGAACCAGCAAGGCCGCACTCGAGCATCTGACGCGCATCCTCGCCGCCGAGGTCGTCGCCGACGGCATCCGCGTCGATATCGTCATCCCCGCCGGCATGAACAACGACATCGCCTCCCGAACGATGGGCTTCGCACCCGGGGCAGCCGCCGCCTTCCGCGAGCAGCACACATCACCGGTTCCGCCCTCTTGGTGGACGGCGGTACTTGCGGGGCGCCCTGCTGCGTGACCAGCCCTGATCCCGGCAGTGCGGTAGCGACGCGGGCGGACACGAAGACGTCGTGCGTTGCGTGGTCACCGACCGTAGCGGGCGGGCAGGCGAGCAACAGCGTCTTGTGGATATGGCGACTTTTATGATGGCGCATACCATCTGTGAGTGTATGGGTGGACTTCTTGGTGAGCAGGAGCCGAGGTGACCGCTGAGGGTGCTGGCCCCGAGAACTGCGGTGAGGAGCAGCCTCAGCCGCCGTCCGGCTCCCCGGTGGAGCGCGAGGGAGCGCGGGGCAAGGAGGACACGGAGACGCTGAACCTGGTACTTCAGCAGGCGGCGTGGTGTCTGGGTGGCCTGGGTGCTTTGGTGCACCAGTGGATTCCCGCTGCCGGTCGGCTGCGCCTGCTCTCGGTCAGCGGGCTCGCTCCGGCCAGTGCCGAAGCATGGGCAGATCTGCGTGTCGACCAGCACGTGGCGCCCGTGCGGGCCGTGCGGGGTGGCGAATTCTGCTGGATGGCCGGGGACAGCCTGGGCGTCGGGGCGGCGGGCACCGCGGCGGTGCCACTCCTGGGAGTCGGCGGGCCGATGGGCGTGCTGTCCGTACTCACAGCAGGGGCTGAAGAGCCGGGTGAGGTGCAACGCTCCTTCCTACGCGCGCTGGCGGGGTGGGCTGCTGAGCGCCTGGGTGGCGGGTCGGACATACCGCTGGGCCCCGACCCGGTGGCTGCGGCCGATCGCCCCGTCCGCATGGGCGAGCTGACCGCAGCGCTGGCCGAGGCCGTCACCTCTCAGGACGTGGCGGAGGCGTTCGCGAAGCATGTCCTGGCTCCGTTCGGAGCCGACGGGCTGATGTTCACGGTGCTGGAGGGCGGTCGAGTCCGTGTGGTCGCCGCCATCGGCTACCCGCAGGAGTTCCTCGAAGCGGTCAGGGACATCCCGGCCTCCCTCAGTGCCCCCGTTCTCGACACAGTGCGCACTCGTGTGCCCCGGTTCGTCGAATCGGGTGCGGAGTTCTTGCAGCGGTATCCGACGATGAGGGGTTTGCGGGAGCTGGCGCCGAAGGAGGCCTGGGCGTTCCTGCCCCTGATGGCCTCCGGACGCGTCCTGGGCATGTGCGCGGTGTCCTTCGGTCATCCGCGTTCCTTCGGTGACGGCGAGCGCACGCTGCTGACGGCCCTCGGGGGACTGGTCGGCCAGTCGCTGGAGCGGGCCCGTCTGTACGACGTGGAGCACGCCCGTGCGCAGGAACTGCAGCGCGGTCTGCTGCCCAAGGTACTGCCCCGCCTGCCGGCCGCCATCGCTGCCGCACGCTACCTGCCCGCGGGGAGGGGGGAAGATGTGGGCGGTGACTGGTATGACGTGATTCCGCTGTCCGCCGACCGGGTCGCCCTGGTGATCGGCGACGTCATGGGGCACGGCATCACCGAAGCGGCCACCATGGGCGGCCTGCGCACCGCCGTACGCACTCTCGCCGACCTCGAGATGCCTCCCGACGAACTGTTCAGCCATCTCAACGACCTCGTAGGCGACCTGGGCGAGGACTGCTGTGCCACTTGCCTGTACGCCGTGTTCGACCCCGTCGCACGTAGGTGCACCTATGCTCTCGCCGGTCACCCTCCCCTCGTCGTCGTCCATCCCGACGGCACCGTCCACGTCCCTGACGTGAGCCCGGACCCGCCGCTGGGCGCCGCTGAACCGCCGTTCGACGCACACCATCTGGACCTGCCCGACGAGAGTCTGCTCGTCCTGTGCACCGACGGCCTCGTCGAATCGGCCAGTCGGGATATTGATCAAGGACTGCTTCAACTTCGGCGGACCGTGGCCCGGGCCGCCGCCCACACGGCGTACTTCGACCCTGCTCACCAGGATGGGGACGTTCGGCGATTGGAAGATCTGTGCGACATCGTCGTCTCGGCTCTGCTGCCCGACCCTGGCCGGACGAATGACGACGCCGGTCTGCTCATGGTCCATGCCCGGTGCACCGCTGCGGGTGATGTCGCGTACCGCACTCTTCCCGAGGACCCTCGGGCGGCCGGACAGGCCCGCGCATACGTGCGGGAACACCTCGGGGCCTGGGGCTTGGAGGATCTTGTGCCCGCCACGGAGCTGTTGGTGAGCGAGCTGGTCGGTAACGTGGTGCGGCACGCCAGTGGCCCGATCCGCCTGCGCCTGATCCGCAGCCATTCACTGACCTGCGAGGTCTACGACGGCAGCCTCACGACCCCTCGCATTCGCCGTGCAGCCCACACGGACGAGGACGGACGCGGCCTGCAACTCGTCGCGGCCCTGTCCCAGCGCTGGGGCGCCCGCTATCTCGACGACGGCAAATGCATCTGGACGGAGCAGGACATCCCGCACGCGGATGCCTCCGGTGTGCCCGGGCCGGTGCATGCCCCTTCGGGAGTGTGAGCGGATTCCTGGACGCTGCGTCGGGCCGGCGGCTCCGCCTGAGGACCATGTTGGTGTGCCCTTCAGAAGTGGCTGAGAAATCGTGTCGTGCCGGCCGGGTCAGCCGGCGCGGGTGACCCCGCCGAGGAAGGAGCCGAGAGCGAGTTGCATGCTGTCGTAGTCGACGGCCGGACCCGCGGGGAGCTGGCCCAGCCGCTCGCGGGTGGGGGCGATGACGGTGTCGACGGCGCGTTTCGCGGCTCGGATCGCGGCCGGCGGATGCGCGGTGATGGCGGTCACGACATCGGCGGTCGCGGTGTCGAGGTCCGCGGCCGGGACGCTCGCCGTCGCCAGGCGCAGTCGTACCGCTTCCGTACCATCCACGAGCCGGCCGGTCAGCAGCAGGTCCCGGGCGGTGGCCGGCCCGGTGAGCAGCGCGATACGGGCGGCGAAGGCGGGGGGCACGAGGATGCCCCAGCGGGCGATGGGCATCCCCATCCGGGCATCGTCGGCGACGATCCGCAGATCGCAGGCGCAGGCCAGCTGACAGCCCGCGCCGACGGCCGAGCCGCTGATCCGGGCGATGACCGGGACGGGGAGACGTTCGACAGCGGACAGCGCGCTCTCCATGGCCGCGAAGCTCCCGTCGATCTCCGAGGGGTCGGCGGAGAGCCATTCGCGCATGTCGGATCCGGCACTGAAGGTGTTGGTGCCGCGGCCGGTCACGACGACGGCACCGAGCGAGACGTCCTGAGCCAGGCTGTCGAAGACGGTGGCCAGAACCTGCCAGTCGTGCGTACGCAGAGCGTTGGCCCGGCGGCCCGTGCCGATGTGCACCGTGGCGAGCGTGCCGTCACGCCGGATCGTGACCGCGCCGCTGTGGCGAGCGTCGGCGGCGTAATCGGCGGTCACATCCTCCCCCCGACTGTCGCCCGGCTCCTCGCGACCTACGCCTTCCGCGCTGGTGCGGCCGTCGTCCAGCGGACCGACGGGCCGCATGTCCGCGTCGCTGTCGCCTCGCGCGCCGGCGCTGTTGGCCGCGTCGGCCGGTGAGGAGCCGTCACCCCCGGGGCGACGGACATCTACTGTCCTGGGGGCGGTCATCGAACGGCTCCTGCCGCGTGCAGGTCGGCTATTTCCTCCGGTGAGTAACCGGTTTCAGCGAGCACTTCGTCGGTGTGCTGTCC
This sequence comes from Streptomyces griseorubiginosus, assembly GCF_017614965.1. Classification (GTDB taxonomy): domain Bacteria; phylum Actinomycetota; class Actinomycetes; order Streptomycetales; family Streptomycetaceae; genus Streptomyces; species Streptomyces griseorubiginosus_B. Next base: position 35,916 of record NZ_WVUG01000016.1, read on the forward strand.
GAGCAGGGGCGGCGCGCTGTGCAACCGGGTGGGGGTCTGACCGAGCTTCAGCGGTGAGCCGACGGTGCGCAGCCGGCCCAGGGTGGGATGGTCCAGTTCTACGACCATGTCGCGGGCCTGCGCCTGCGGGCTGGTCAGCGCTTCCTCCACCGTGGCGATCGGCGCGCACGGCACGCCCGCCGCGTCCAGCAGCGCGGACCATTCGGCGCTGCCCCGCCGGATGAGGGCGGCTTCCAGGAGGGGGACGAGGTCGGCGCGGTGGCGCACCCGGTCAGGATTGCCGGCGAACCGCGGATCGGCGGCCAGTTCCGGCACACCGAGGACCTCGGTCAGGCGCTGGAAGAGCTTGTCGTTGCCGGCGGCGATCATCAGATGGCCGTCAGCGGTGGGCAGTGCCTGGTACGGGACGATGGTGGGGTGGGCCGAGCCGTGCGGCCCGGGCGAGGTGCCGGTGGCGAACCAACCCCCGGCCACATACGTGAGCCAGGCCAGTTGCCCGTCGAGCAGGGACACGTCCACGTGCTGGCCGCGTCCGGTGGACTCGCGGGCGCGCAACGCGGCGAGCACGCCGATCGTCGCCCACATGCCGGCGCCGATGTCGGCCGTGGCGACACCGGGGCGCAGTGGCGGCCCGCCCGCCTCGCCGGTGATGCTCATCATTCCGCTCTGCGCCTGGGCGATGGCGTCGTACCCGGGCCGGGACGCCCACGGCCCTGACTGTCCGTAACCCGAGATGGACGCGTACACCAGTGCGGGGTTACGGGCGGACAGGTCGCGGTAGCCGAGGCCGAGCCGGTCGGCCGTGCCCGGCCGGAAGTTCTCCACCACGACGTCGGCGCGATCGGCCAGGCGCAGGACGAACTCCCGGCCCTGCTCGGACTTGAGGTCCACGCTGATCCCGCGCTTGTTGCGGTTCGCGGAGAGGAAGTAGGCGGACTCGTCGCCCTGGTAGGGAGGTGCCCATTGGCGGGTGTCGTCGCCGTCCTTGGTGTCCTCGACCTTGATGACCTCGGCACCCAGGTCGGCCAGGACCATGGTGGCCAGGGGGCCGGACAGGATGCGGGAGAGGTCGAGGACGCGGATTCCGGCAAGGGCTGCCGGTGCGTCGGGAGTTGGGGTGGCGGACTCGGGGATGCGCTGAGCTGCGCTCATGCCGGCGGGCCTTTCTCTGGGCGAACGACGGTGTGGCCGGGATCGTTCCTCAATTGGATGGACCACTGGACCACTAGGCCGATGAGTTAGAGTGTTGAGCGGCAGCGGTCGGCTGTCAAGGGCTGATATTTCAGGGCCGGGAACGCTCGATCAGAGAAGGGAACTGCGTGCGTGAACGAGCCGCTACGTCCACTGGCGCGCCCTCGCCTGTACGAGCAGGTGGTGGAGCGCCTGCGGGAGTACGTGTCGGCGGAGGGCCTCAAGGCCGGCGACCGCCTGCCTCCCGAACGGGATCTGGCCGACCGGCTGGGGGTGAGCCGCACATCGGTGCGTCAGGCGATCGTCGCCCTGGAAGTGCAGGGGTTGGTCGAGGTACGGCACGGTGGCGGCACGTACCTCCTGCGTGACCGCCTCAACGCGGAGCCGCTGGAGACGATGATCGACCGCCGCAAGCGGCTCCCGGGCGTCCTCGACGCCCGCGACGCACTGGAGACCAAGCTCGCCGCCCTTGCCGCACTGCGCCGCACCGAGCAGGACCTGTCGGAGATCGACGCCGCGTTGACCGCGATGGCGGACGCCGTGGACCGTGGGGAGCTCGGCGTCGACGAGGACCAGCGCTTTCACGCCGCTGTCACGGCCGCAGCGCACAGCCCGCTGCTGGCCGATTTCATGGCGGAGATCTCCCTTTCGATCGCCGAGAGCCGCACCGAGTCCCTGCGTCAGCCGGGCCGGCCCGCTCGCTCTCTCGAACAGCACCGCCGCGTCGCCGAGGCCATCCGTGCGGCAGACACCGAGGAGGCGGCGCGCGCCATGCACGCGCACATCGACACGGTGGGCCGGGTCAAACTCCTCGACTGGCAGAGCGACCGCGAGGACTGAGTCCGACCTCGAGGCGCGGGCGAGTCGGAAGCTCAGGCCGCTTCCTAGGCTCTGCCGGAGTGTGTGAGCCGAGAGGCTCTCCGGTTGGTGGACCTGAACTGCCTCGACCCCCTCTCGGCTGCTCCGGATCGCGGGTAACGAATCTGGCATGTCAATATCCGCTTTGTCTGGCCGATTGACATCGCATGCGCCGTAGCTGATATTTCAAGCCATCTACGGCGTCTCAACGACGATGCGTTCGGAGGACCCCTTGAAATCGTCCACGTCTCCCCACGCCGCTGCCCACTCCTCCGGCAGTGGTGGATGGACACCTCGGCTTGTCCTGTCCCTGATCTCGCTGCTCTGCCTCACCGAGTCGGCGGCGTTCACCAACATCAGTACCTCCACCGCTCTTCCCAAGATCATCGACCACTTCCACACCACGCAGGGCGGCTGGCTGCTCACAGCAACCCTGCTGGTCGGAGCGGCTTCCGCACCGCTTCTCGGCAAGCTTGCCGACCTCTACGGCAAACGGCGGATGATCCTCGCCTCGGCGACTGCGGCCGGCCTGGGTGAGATCCTCGCGGCGACCGCTCCCCGGTTCTGGGTGATGATCGTCGGCCACGTGCTGCTCGGTACGCTCACGGGCCTGCTGTTCCTCTGCTACTCGCTGATCCGGGACGTCTACCCGAAGAATCTCGTCCCCTTCGCGGCGAGCGTGTCCGTGACGGGCACCGGACTGCTGGTGGTCGGGGCGCCGTTCCTGATCGGCGGCCTGATCGATCACCTCGGGTTCCGCTCACTGTATGTGTTCAACCTCGGGTGGCTCATCGTGATGGGCGTGATCGTGGTGCTGACCACCCCTGAGACGAGCGTGCGCCGTCCCACCCGCATCGACGCGCTCGGTGTGCTGCTTGTGGCGGGCGGCGTCACCCTGGTCCTGCTGCCTGTGAGCATGGGCGCGCAGTGGGGGTGGGGCTCGGCTCGCGTTGTAGGTCTGCTGATCGGCGGGGCGGTCGTGCTGTCGGTTTATGTAGCCGTCTCGCTCCGTATTCAGGAGCCGGTTCTCAACCTGCGCACTCTGGTCCGCAAGACAGTCCTGTTCGGAGTACTGGGAGGAGGCCTGGCCTTCGGTCTGGCAGCGGTGGTCACGACCCTGCTGGCGTTGCTGGTGATGACGCCCCGGCAGTTGGGCGGCACCTACGGCCTGGGTCTGTCGGCGACCCGGTACGCCCTTGTGACGGCGCTCTTCGCCCTCGGCAGTGTCGTGGGCGGCATCGTGGTCGGCGTGCTGACCCGGCGGACCGGCCCCAGGCCGCTGATGCACGGCGGCCTGGTTCTGCTCACTGCGGGCTTGCTCGCCCTGGCCTTGGCGCACGACACGTTGGGCAAGATCATCATCGGGGCCGTGGTCTTCGGCCTCGGGCTCGGGTTCGCGACAGGAGCCATGCCCAACCTGGTCATCATGGGCACACCCGCATCGGAGCAGGGCTCGATGTCGTCGGCCGGCGGACTGAGCGCGGGGGTCATCGGCGCCACTCTGACCACCGTGGCGTTCAGCATCATGACACCGACCGCCAAATCCCCGGCGCCAGGGGTGCTCGTCTACGGCGACTCCGGTATCTCGGACAGTCTGCTGGTCTTCGCGGCCCTCGGGTTCGTCACCCTGCTGATCGGTGCGGTCCTCCTGCGCTCAAGCGGCACCGAGGCGGCTGAGACGCCGGCGACGGCAGCGGCCCAGGAATCCGCCCTTCCCGCGTGAGGCTGCTCCCGCGGCCGTGGCGGTCACGAGGCTGGACCGCCACGGCCGAGTCGCCTTCCACAGGGGGATGTGTCGGTCGGCCGGGTGGCCGACCGATGCGTGCGAAGGGGTAATCAGCCGGGTGAGCAGCGATGGTGGATCGAGCCATCGACGTTCGGGCGCCGGTAGCGCTGCTGATACCACCTGAGGGTCAGAGCCATTGGCGCCGTCACCTACCGGTGGTCGCTGTCTGTCCATGCGGTCAGCCGCGTGTCGAAGTGATCTCGCTGGCGACGACGGACGGCCAGCGGGTCAGGATACGCAGGACACGCGTGTGGAGGTCACCGATGTAGTCCCGGACACGTGCCGCCGCGGCGTCGCCGTCGCGCCGCTCGATGAACTCGATCAACTCCGCGTCGGCCGGTGGATCGGGCATCGAGGTGTCGGCCTCGGCCATGATGAGCGCCAGGATCCGGGCGATGTCGTTCTGCAGCCGGTCGTGGACCCTGATGAGGTAGTCGTTGTCGGTCGCTTCCGCGATGCGGGCGAATGCCGCGGTGGCCGCCTCGATCCGCCACTGGGGCCGCTCGCCGGCGTCGCCGCCGCTCGGATCGGTGCCTGGTATCGCCGCCGAGAGCGCGGTGACGATCTGGCGCCGCTGTTCGACGGTCGCGTCCTGAACACCCAGCCGGACGGTCTCCGGCCCGACGATCCGCCAGAGCGTGAACAGGTCGTCCACGGACTTCAAAGTCAGCGGGGTCACCTGGTAACCCTTGCGGGGCAACGTCAGGACGAGACCCTCGTGGTTGAGCCGGGTGAGCGCGTCGCGGATCGGCGAGATCCCGAAGCCGGTGGACTCGGCCAGCGATCGTTCGGTGAGGCGTTGTCCCGGGAGCAGTCGGCAGGACACGATGTCCGCCCGAAGCTGTCGGTAGGCGGCGTCGCCGAGTGACACGGGTTCGGACGAGGTGACTGACACGTTGCTCGCTCCAGGACGGTCGAGAAACTCAGTGATATACCAGCAAGGCGATCATACAGTGTGTCGGTCGCCGCCGAGGATCGATCCGGGGGACATGCGACCCACGACGCGGGGTTGGGCCGCTCAGCGTCGTAGGGGGACCACTACGCCGTCGTCGATCTGCGGGCGGTCACCCAGCACCGCCATCGCCGACGCGCGGGTTGCCGCGGTGACATCGCGGAATATCCGGGTTGCCGTGAGCGCGTCGCCGCGGTCGAACGTGGAGTCCCAGGTCACGCCGGCGGCAAGAAGGGCGTCGACGGACTCGGCCGCGATGAGAATCAAGGTCAGAACGCGCCACATCTCGCCGGCGAGCGACCGGTAGACCTCGATGAGCCGGTCGTTGCGTGAGGCGACGGCGAGCAGATCGAAGAGCCGCTCGGTGATGTCGATGAACCGGACGACGCGATCCCGGTCCAGCGGACCGGCGAGCAGCGCGTTGCCTTCCACGGTCAACCGTCGCAGTTCGGCCGCCTGTTCAGGGTCGGCCCCGCTGGTGCCCAGCGCTGCCACGTCCGGGCCGAGCACCGCCCAGATGGCGAACAGGTCGCCGACCGACTTCACCGTGAGGGGGGTGATCCGGAACGCGTGCGGAGGCGTTGACTGGACCAGGCCGTCCTGCATGAGACGCGTCAGTGCGGTGCGCACGGGAGGCAGTCCGAGTCCGAGCTCGACGGCGCATTTGCGTTCGGTGAGCCACTGACCGGGAGCCAGCTCGCAGGTCATGATCCGGTTCCGCAACACGCGGTACGCGGCCTCGGACGATCCGGCTTCCGTCGCAAGCACCCGTCTCACTGCCATGGTCCCGCCCTTCGGCCGACCGTCGCACGCGCGGTGTGGTGGGCCACACCGTCGTAGCCTGACGTGCGGAATGCTACGACAGTGTCTGTGAAGTGTCACCGTTCGCGTAAGGGGCAACACTCGGGGCCTCCCTCGTCGGCGAGGAAGGCCCCGGGCCACGACCCACCAGGCAGTGCATTCGGCCGCACACACCGGCCTTGACACTGCCCGCTAGCGGCACAACATGATGTGTCAGGCGTGCTCGCCTGTCCGACCTGGCTCGCCCCCCGGGGGAGGCATAGAGGCGAGGGGATTGCCTTCGAGCACTTCCTTCGCGACCTGCTCGGGTTCGACGACCTGCGCGCGCAGGAACTCGACCACGAGGTGGAGGCTGCTCTCGGTGAAGCGGGGTGTCGTGTCGAACTCGTGGTCCTGGCCGGCGATCAGGTGGAGTTCGCCGACCACCTCGGCGGCGGTGAGGGCGTCGAAGAGGCGCAGGCTCGAGACGGGGGGGATGAACCGGTCACGGGTGCCGTGGATCAGGATGGTCGGCGGGAAATGCTCGTCGACGTGGTTGATCGGACTGACCGCAGCTGTGGCGTCGGCCGTGGCATCGGGCCCGAGCAGCGGCTGCGCCGGCAGATCGCCACGGCCGGGCGTCAGGGACAGCGCCGCGGGAGGGTAATAGGCGATCACGGCCGCGGGCACCGGCACCGGGGCGGTGTCACCGCGTACGGCGGGAGCGTCACGGTCCGCGGTTCCAGCCACGAGGAGCGCGAGCTGGGCGCCCGCGCTGTGCCCCTGAAGCACGATCCGACCGGCGTCGATGCCGAGTTCGTGCGCGTGCTCGTGCGTCCACCGCAGAGCCGCCCGGGCGTCGTCGAGCTGCGCGGGCCACACCGCGGAGTCCAGCAGGCGGTAGCCGACGGCGATCGCCGTGATGCCTCGTGCGGCGAGTGCCCGGCACCGGGTGTGCACGTCCGACCGGTCGCCGAGGCGGAAGGCACCGCCGTGCAGCACCAGGACGGCGGTGTGGAGATCGGTGGCCGGGTCCGGGGTGAAGACGTCCAGCCGCTGACGCGGGTCGCCGTCGGAAACGTAGTCGAAGGAGGAGATCTCACTCATCGCCGGGTCAGCCGATCTCGGCCGCGCGCAGCCGGGGAAGGACCTCGCGGCCGAACAGCTCGTGGTTCCTGCGGAGTTCGTCCAGGTCGAAGATGTTGAAGCTGGCCACGAAGTTACCCACGCCCAGGGCCTGGCACTGGCGGATGATCTCGTCGGCCACCTGAGTGGGGGTGCCGTAGATGAGCTCGTCGGGGTCGAGTGCCATGTGTGCGGCGTCAGGGACCTTCATGGCTTCGGAACTGACGCGCATGTGCGTCTCGATCCCTTCCCTGCCGAGCTGTCCGGCCCGCTCGCGGTCCGCCTCGTCCTCGACGATCATGACCTGGCGGCGGATGCCGACCTGGTCGGGCCCGGTGGGCATGCCCGCCGCGCGAGCTGCGTCCTGGTACGCCTCGTACACCGGCAGCAGCTTCTCGACATCGCTGAAACCGCCGCACATCTTCAGTCCGAGGGATCCGGCCCGGCGGGCGGAGGCCTCGCTCGTCGAGGCGGTCCACACCGAGGGCGAGGGCCGCAGGAAGCCCGGCGTGATCCGGACGTCCTCGAACGAGAACTGCTTGCCCTGGTGCGACACGACCGGTTTGGCGATGGCGGCCAGCAGCACGTCCAGCGTTTCGGCGTGCATCTCGGCCGCACGCTCACGGGAGATGCCGACCACGGCGAGCTCGGGCGGGATGCCGCTGACGACCCCCATCTCCAGTCGTCCCTCGGTCAGGTGGTCCAGCATGGCGAACTCCTCCGCCACCCGCCACGGGGTGGCGTAGCCCGACACCGTGCCGAGCACGCCCAGGCGCAGACTCGTCGTGCGGGCGGCGAGGTTGGCGATCACCAGGTTGGGTGAGGGGCTGTAGCCCGGCCCGAAGTGGTGCTCGCTGAAGAAGATGCCCTCGAAGCCGAGTGCCTCGTCGTCGACCCACAGGTCGAGATAGCGACGGAAGTGCTCGTGCGCCGCGGCGGGGTCGTCGCGACCGATCGGGTCGTTGACCGCGCGGAAGAATTCGAACAGCCAAGGCTTGATCATCGGTGTTTCCTCATGGTTGTAGGGGTTCAGCTGCAGGGACAGGGAGGCTGCCGACTGCCACGCGCGGTGCTCCGCACTGCGATCAGGGCTGGGTGCGCTCGGTCTCGACTTCGATCAGGGCGGGCTTGCCGCTGCCGAGGGCCGCCTTGAACGCCGCGGCGAAGTCCTCCGGCGTGCTCACCGAGGTGGCGTTCATGCCGTAGCCCCGCGCGAGCAGGGTGAAGTCGATGCCGGGGACGTCCATCCCGGCCACCTCGCCGACGTCGAGGACCTCGGCGAACCAGCGCAGCGCCCCGTACGTCCCGTTCTTGAGGATGACCGTGATGACCGGGATGTCGTACTGGGCGGCGGTCCACAGCGCGGTGATCCCGTAGTTCGCCGATCCGTCGCCGATGAGCGCGACGACCTGCCGTTCGGGGCGGGCCAGTTGGGCACCGACCGCGGCGGGCAGGCCGAATCCGAGACCGCCGGCCGCCGGCCAGAGGTAGCTGCCGGAGTGGCGCATGTCCATCTGAGCCCAGAAGGCGCTCGTCGTGGACGTCGTCTCCGCCACCCAGATGGTGTCGTCGGGTGCCAGCGCACGCAGGTCCGCGAAGAGCCGCTCCGGGTGGACCCGGTCCTTCGACGCCGAGGGGATCGGGAAGTCGGGCAAGGGAGGGAGCCCGGGACGCAGGCCGGAGGCGACGGCGTCCGCCAGCCGGGTGACGGTGTCGTGGATCGCGCCGACGAAGGCTTCCCCCATCGGAGCGCGGGCCGCCTCGGCGGCATCGCCGGTCACGTGCAGGAGGCGGACGCCGGGCGCCAGGTAGGGTCCCGGATCGAACTGGTGGTACCGGAACACCGGGGCGCCGATCACCACGATCAGGTCGTGCCCGGCCAGTGCGTCCGTCACCCCGCGCACCGATGACGGAAGCAGGCCGCGGAAGCTGCGGTGCCGGGTCGGGAAGGAGCAGCGCGAGGAGAACGGGGCGAGCCACACAGGGGCGCCGAGGGACTCCGCCAGCCGCACCGCGTCGTCGTTCGCGCCGGACGCGTCGACCTCGGGCCCCAGCACGAGCACCGGGCTGGCCGCCTCGTCGAGCGCGGTCACCAGCTCGCCGAGCTGGCCGGTGTCCAGGCAGGCCCCGGCCGCGGTCCGCCGGCGCAGCAGGTGCGCCGTCTCCTCGGGTGCCTGGCGGGCCCAGTCGTCGTACGGCACCGACACGAACACCGGGCCCGGGGCGGGCAGCGTCGCCGTGTGGATCGCCTGGCTGATCGCCCGCGGTACGTCCTCGGCGCAGGTCGGCTGGCAGCTCCACTTCACCAGCGGGCGCAGCAGAGTCTCCGGCTCGACGATGGAGAGCACCACCTCCTGACCGACCGTGCTGCGGACCTGCTGGCCCGCCAGCACCACGAGCGGGCTGTGCGAGTACACCGAGTTCGTCAGCACCCCCATCGCGTTGCCGGTGCCGGCGGCGGCGTGCAGGTTCACCATGGCGGGCCCGCCCCGCGCCTGCGCGTAGCCGTCCGCCATGGCCATCACCGCGCCCTCGTGCAGCCCCAGGACGTACTGGAAGTCGTCGGGCATGCCGGCGAGGAAGGGCAGCTCGTTGGAGCCCGGATTGCCGAAGATCGTCGTCAGCCCGTGCGTCCGCAACAGCTCGTACGTCACATCGCGGACAGTCGTCATGGTCTGCACATCCTTGGGAGTCGGGCCGCTCAGGCGAGCAGGTCGGTGATGCTCTTGGCGGCGGTGGTGGCGATGCGGTCGTCGGTCTCGCCGTCGGCGCCGCCGACGCCGACGCCGCCGATGACCTCGGAGCCGTCGACGACGATCGGCAGTCCGCCGGGTACGGGCAGCAGGTTCGGGTCGATGAGATGCGGCGGCGCGACGGCCATCGCGGGGCTGGCGGCGAACTGGGCGAACGCCGCGGTCGCGAACCCGGACACGGCCGAGGTGTAGGCCTTGCGGCGGGCGGTCTCGACGGCGATCGGCCCGGCGCCGTCGTCGGCGAGCAGGACGCGGGTGATGCCGCCGCGGTCGACGACGGCGACGGCGAGCCGCAGCCCTTCGGCGCGACCGGCCGCGATCACCGCGTCGGCGGCCGTGCGGGCGGCGTCGTAGGTCAGGGGGGCCCTCATGCCACACCGCCGACAAGAGGGGGGACGCACAGGAGTGGCAAGTGTGCCTTCAAGAGTGCTGAGGTCATGCGTGTCTCCAGTGACGTGTGCTTATGCGGGCGGCAGGCGCCGGGCCATTTGCATGTGCGCGAGCTGCCAGCCCTCGTCGGCGCGGACCCAGACCCGGGAGACCGCCTGCTGGATCGCGAAGGCGGGCGTGTCGGGCACGAAGGGAATGCGCATCTCCTGCAGGCAGCTCACCGTCGCCATGCCGGGGAAGTGCCGGATGGTGGCGGTGAGGATCTGGATGTCCTGGGGAGTGGGGCGTTTGCCCGTGTCGGTGAGGAACTGTTCCCTGTCGTGGATCAGACCGACGGGGGAGTGGACGGCGGTGAACTGCGGGTGCAGGAGGGTGCTCAGGAGCTCGGTGGTCGGCGCCAGCAGCGCCTTGAGCAATGCCGCTTCGGCGTCGTCGATGCTTGTCAGGGGCGGAGCGGTCATGCGCGCTCCCTTTCGTCGGGTGTCGGTCAGAGGTCCAGTTCCAGGCGGGGGCTCAGCGCGCGTGAGGAACACGTCGTGAACAGTCCCGCGGCCCGCTCGCCATCGGTGAGCACGTCGTCGCGGTGGTCCGGTTCACCGGCGAGTACACGGACCACGCACTCGCCGCAGATGCCCTGCTGGCAGGAGGACGGGGCGTCGACGCCGTTGCGGAGCAGGACGTCGAGGACGCTCTCCTCCGGCGGGACGTGGTACTCGGCGCCGCTGGAGGCCAGCCGGACGATGAACCCGTCACCGTCCTCGCCCCCCGGAGCGGCCTCGGCGGCGGCCGCTGTCGGAGTGAAGCGCTCCTTGTGCAGCGCGCTCGGTGGCCAGCCCAGCGCACGGGCACCGTCGAGGACGTGGTCCATGAACGGACCCGGGCCGCAGACGTAGACGGCTGTGTCCTCGGCCGGATCCCCCAGGTCACGACGCAGGTCCAGCTTCTGCTCGGCCGGCTGGTCATCGAGGTGCAGGACGATCCGCGGATGGTCGGAGAACCATTCGGTCAACGCGACGTCCGCGGCGGAACGCGCGCAGTAGTGCAGCGTGTAGTCCCCGCCGGTGGCGTCGAGCTGCTGGGCCATCGCCACCAGCGGGGTGATGCCGATCCCGCCCGCGAACAGCAGGTGCCGGCGCGCCGGCACCAACCGGAAGATGTTCCGCGGAGCCGAGATCCGCACGTGGTCGCCGACCTCGAACCGGTGCATCGCGACCGACCCGCCCCGTGACCGCTCCTCGCGCAGGACCGCGATCCGGTACCGCTTGCGGTTGCCGGGCTCGCCGCACAGGGAGTACTGGCGGACCAGCGGGGTGCCGGAGCCGAGCGGGCTCAGCAGCACATCGATGTGCGCGCCGGCCTCGTGCTCCGGGAACGGGTTGCCGTCGATCGGTTCAAGGTCCAGTACGACCACGCGCGGTGTCGTCATGGTTCGGTCGGTGACGACCGCGTCTATCCAGGTAGTCGCCATCGAACAGCTCTCTCTCAGGAACCGGTGACGGGCGCGGTCACGCCTTCGGTGAAGTGACCCGCTGTCGTCCTGCGCGGCTTGGCCTCACCGAGGTCGACATTCTGCGGGGTGCGTCCCGCTTCGACGTCGTCGACCATCTGCTTCAGCAGCCTGCGCAGCATCACCACGCCCTTGTCCGAGGTGGCCAGCGTCTCCTCGGAGTGCTGGGTGACAGGGCCCTGGGAGCCCTGGGCCTCGAAGTCGGCGGGGTAGCGCTGGTGCTCCTCCTCGGTCAGCTCCCAGGGCTGCTTGCCGTTCTGCTTGATGCTGTTGGTGATCCGTGCGAGCCGGTCGGGGTCCGACGTCCGCGCCGTCATGAACGCCCGGTGGTGGGTGTCGTCGACCGGTACGTCGAAGAGCACGCAGTCATGACGCCCGTCCGGGACGACCTTCACGAAGTCCGGCAGCAGGATGATGTTGGGCACGTGGACTTCCGGGCTCCAGTACCGGGTGACGGTCGAGCCGTCCGGCTGCTCGACCTCGTAGCGCTGGCGGTAGCCGACACCGTGATCGGTCTTGAAGTACTCGATCTTGTCGGAGACGGAGTACGGGTCGTAGAACGAGTGGGGCGCTCCGGTGGTACCGACGCCGTCGAACTGCGGGCCGCTGTGCTCGTAGTGCAGCCATGTGGCGTGCACCGGGTCCATCGCGTTCTCGAAGGCCTGCAGCCAGTTGAAGTCGATGAGCGCTCCCGTCACCTTGCCGTGCGGGACGGGGAGCTCGGAGACGTACATCTCGCCTTCCTCGAGGTCTTCGAGGAACTCGTAGCGCGGCAGCGGGGGCTTCAGCTCCGGCGGGCCCATGTATACGAAGACCAGGCCGTAGCGCTCCTCGACGGGGTACCACGGCTGGCGGGCGACATCCCGCCGCCGGCCGCGGTCGGGCTCACAGGCCTGTTCCAGGCAGTGGCCCTGCACGTCGAACTTCCAGCCGTGGTAGCAGCAGCGGATGCCGTCTTCCTCGATGCGGCCGTAGAAGAGGCTGCTGCCGCGGTGCGAGCACCGCTCGAAGACCACGCCGGGGCGCCCGCTGCGGGTGCGGAACACGATCAGGTCCTCGCACAGGATGCGGACGCGGTGCGGCAGGTCGCTGGTCAGCCCGCTCGACGAGGCGACCGGGTGCCAGTAGCGGCGCAGCGCCTCGCCCATCGGTGTCCCCGGACCGACCTCGGTCAGGCGGGCGTCGTGTCGCGATGCGGGGCGCCCGTAACCGGTGCCGGTGTCCAGATCAGAGGACGTGACAGTCATCGTTCTCTCCTTTGAGCTCGGAAGAGCTGGTCGCGTCAGGTGGGGCGGGCGGGCGGACTCGTTCGGGCGTGGACCCGACGGCTCCCAGGGCGCAGCTGCCTCACTTGAAACCTGTGGTACATCAGCCTTGCCAAGCTGACACATCAAACATACCGTTGGGACACGAAAATTTGTCAATGGCTGTCGCAGGCCGCGCTTGGAGATATTTCGCCGGTCTTTGTGCAAGGAGCGACGATGACGTTGGTCTCCCTCTGGCGTGCGCCGATCGCCTGCCGTACGTCCGCCGTCGGGGGACGAACGGGGCGCGGTGGGTCGGGCCGTCGCGCGTCGCCGTCACGTCGGCACGGCGGTATGCCTGCCCGACCGGCGCCGAGCTCATGGCCATCCGAAGTCGCCGACTGGGAGTCGCTCCCAGCTGACCGCCATCACGTGCTAGTCCCGCCCCCCCGTGACGCCAATGACGGAGGTTTTTCGTGCCTGACAACGCCGAGTCGACCGACGTTCTCTTCTCTCCGCTCGCCATCAACCAGGTGACGCTCGCCAACCGGATCGTCATGGGTCCGATGGCCGCCGTGTCACCGCGCCCGGACGGCAGGCCGAGCGAGCAGACGATCGCCTTCCTGTGCGAGCGGGCCAAGGGAGGTGTCGGCCTGATCATCCTGGGCGGCACGACGGCGACTCGCCGCGCGTACGAGGAGTCGCCGGTCAAGGGGACTCTTCGGTTCGACGACGACCGTTACGTGCCCGCCCTGAAACGGATGACGGACGCGGTCCATGCCCATGGGACGCCCATCTTCGCCGAACTCACCGCCTCGTTCGGGACGATGGCGAAACCCTCGGACTGGCCGTGCATCGCCGCGAGTGCCAGGAACCTCGTGATCAAGCCGGACACATTGCCTCAAGGTGTCATCGCCCCGTTCGAGGTCACCACCGCGATGCCGAGGGAGGCGACGGTCGACGAAATCGCTCAGATATCGCAGGAAACAGCCGTCGCCGCTGCGCGGGCCCAACGAGCCGGCTTCGACGGAGTCGAGATCCCCGCGATGATGAGCTATTTTCTCGCCTCGTTTCTTTCACCGAGGTCCAACTGGCGCACCGACGAATACGGCGGAAGCGTCGAGAACCGGGCCCGGGTCCTGGTGGACATCGTGCGCCTCATTCGCGAGCGGGTCGGGGCTTCGTTCCCGATCGGACTGCGTATCAGTGCCAATGAGCATGTCGAGGGCGGTCAGGGTCCCGAGGGGTTCGCGAACATCGCGCGGCATGTGGAGCGAGCGGGCCTGGACTACGTGGCCCTGACAGACGGCAACTACGAGCGGATGGACGCCAGCATCAGCGCCACCGACACGCCGACGGTCGCCCACGGAGAGGCGAAGATCTTCCGCGAAGCCTTGTCGGGCCCGCTGCTCATCGGTGGCGTCCATGGTCCCGGCGGCGCGACGCAGGTCGTCTCCGGGGGACACGGTGACGCTGTGATGCTTGCTCGTCCGCTGCTCGCCGACCCCGAGTTCGCGAACAAGATCCGCGACGGCCGCGCACCGGAGATCGTCCAGTGCGACCGCCACAACCAGTGCCTGCGCCGCATGACCCTGGGCATGCCCATCCGCTGCACGGTGAATCCCCGGATGGGCCGTGAGAGCAGGCAGCCTGGCTCGCTCCCACCGGCCGAACGCCTGGTAAAGGCCCCCGTCGAGCGAGCCGTGCTCGCCGCCAGCGGCAACCCGCGACTCATGAGCCTCGTGGGAAAGCTCGCCAAGAAGCGATCTTGACTGACCGGACCACTGAGGTGCGAAAAAGATCATCCGAGCCGCGAAGAGGGAGAGACATGGTCGGACAGAGCAACCCGGATCCTGCCGCTGTGGGCGATGTCCTGCACAGAGGCGACGCAGGGTACGAGGTCGCGCGCCAGTCCGCGGTCTGGCACCTGCGAAAGCCCGATCGGTATCCGGACGTCATCGTCCGTGTCAGGAACGACCAGGACGTCGTCAACGCCGTACGTCGCGCGCGCGAGCAGGGCCTGAAGGTCAACGCCCGCGGCGGCGGTCACAGCATGAGCGGGTCGGCGGTCCGCGACGGGATGATGATCGACTTCTCGGAATTCCGCGAGTACACCATCGATCCCCAGGCGCGGACGGCGACCGTGACGCCGAGCGTCACCGGGGACGACTTCGGCGCGGCGGTGCGCGAGCACGGGCTCTTCTTTCCCAGCGGCCACTGCGCGGGCGTCGGCCTGGGAGGGTATCTGCTGCAGGGCGGCTTCGGCTGGAACGGGCAGGCGATGGGAATGGCCTGTTCGAGCGTACGGGCCATCGACGTGGTCACCGCCGACGGAGAACTCATCCACTGCGACGACACGACCAACCCCGACTACATGTGGGCCGCCCGTGGTGCGGGTTCCGGCTTCTTCGGCGTCGTCACGCGCTTCTACCTCGACCTGTATCCGAAGCCGGCGTCCATCCTGGCCAGCTTCTACACCTATCCGATCGACGCGCTCCCCGACGTGCTCCCGTGGTTTCTGGAGGCCCTGCCGCTGCCCCGGTCCGTGGACCCCTTCCTCCTGTGTGTGCAGCCGCCCGGCTCCCAGGAGCGCGTCCTGCCGCTGCTCGCGGTCTCCTTCACCGACAGCGAGCAGGAAGGACGCGACGCGCTCGCGGTCCTCGAGACCTGTCCGGCGATCGACCGGGCGCTGGAGCGCCGTTTCGCCGCGCCGGCCTCCTTCGACGAGCTCTACGGATTCATGAGCAACGCCGCCACCCCGGGCCGCTACTGCGTGGACGGCATGTGGACGCATGCGTCGCCCGCCACGCTCCTGCCGGAACTCCAGGAACTGTTCACCAGTTTTCCCACGCCGAAGAGCCACCTCATCTTTTATCCGTGGCGCGAGACGGAGGTGCCGAACGGCGCGTTCTCCCTGCAGGCCCCGCTCTACCTCTCGCCGGTCGCCGTCTGGGACGACGGGCAGGACGACGAGCGCTGCATCGAGTGGGCGACCGGACAGATGCGACGGCTTGAGCCGCTCTCGGCGGGCATCCAGCTCGCCGACGAGAACCTCATCAACCGCCCCGCTCCGTTCATGGCGCCCGAGAACCGGCAGCGCCTCGAGCAGCTACGTGAGAAACACGACCCCGGCGGCCTCTTCCACAGCTATCTGCTGAGCTGAGCCTCGTCGGCGCACTTTCACGAAAAGAGACTTCGGAAGCCGCGGCCCGGTCGAGCCGACCGGACCCGGCGCCGACAGAAACACATCATTTGTCGGGACCGCGGAGAAGCCGCGATCCCGGGACAGGAGCATTCCGTGATTGACAGTTCCGAACTGACGCACGGCGACGTCCGAAAGGACGCCGCCCGTTTCCGAGAGGTCCTTTCGGCGGTGCCGAACGGCATTGCCGTGGTCACCGCCCTCGACGACGGCGAACCGGTCGGGCTCACCGTCGGCAGTCTCATCATGGTGTCGGTGGATCCGCCGCTGGTCGGCTTTCTGCCCGGCGTGTCGTCGACGAGCTTCGCCCGGATACGCCGGGCCGGCGCCTTCTGCGTGAACGTGCTCACCGCACAACAGGCGGACATTTCCAACACCTTCGCCATGCGCGGGGCCGACAAGTTCGCCGGTCTGTCGTGGCGCCCTGCACCCGTGACGGGCTCGCCGGTGCTGGAGGGGGTGGCGGGGTGGATCGACTGCCGCCTCACCACCGTGTACGAGCCCGGCGACCACTTCATCGTCATCGGAGAGGCGGCCGACTTCGACGGGGTTTCGGAGGAGTCGCCGTTGGTCTTCCACCGCGGCCGGTACGCGGGTCTGGAAGCCGAGAAGCAGACGCTCGCATAAGACGCCGCTGAGCGGACCCGCTCCGCGTTGATCCACGCCATTTCACCTATTCGCGGTCACTGGTCGCCGACGCGGCGGGCAGTCCGTGTTGCCAAAGGAGACACCCATGCCAGGGACGAAGCCCAAGTCCGCCACCCCGACCTGCGACCTGTTGATCGACGGACGCCGGGTCCCGGCCGAGACCGAGCGCTACATCGACACGACGGAGGCGCTGACGGGCAAGCCGATCGCCCGGGTCGCGGCCGCTTCCGTCGCCGACGCTCGCCGCGCGGTGGACGCCGCGGCTGCGGCACTTCCGGCGTGGTCGGCCCTGCCGCCGGCCCGACGCCGGGAGGTACTGGAGCGAGCGGCGGCGCTGCTCGAGGCGCGAGCAGAGGAAATCTCCACGGTCATGGGCGCCGAGATGGGGGCGACCCGGCCATGGGCCATGTTCAACGTCCACGTCGCCAAGGGCATGCTCACCGAGGCCGCGGCGCAGGCGTACTCCGCGATCGGTGAGGTGATCCCCTCTGACGTGCCGGGGCTGACAGCCCTCGGGATCCGGCAGCCGGCCGGGGTCGTCGTGGGAATCGCCCCGTGGAACGCCCCGCTGATCCTCGGCGTGCGGGCGATCGCGATGCCGCTGGTGTACGGCAACACCGTGGTCCTCAAGGCGTCCGAGCAGACACCCTGTACCCACGCCGCGATCGTCGAAGTGCTGCACGAGGCGGGGGTGCCGGCCGGTGCCGTCAACCTGGTCACCAACGCGCCCGAGGATGCCGGTGAGATCGTCGAGGCCCTGGTCGCCCATCCCGGCACCGCCCGGGTGAACTTCACGGGGTCGACGCGGGTCGGCCGGATCATCGGCGAACTCGCCGGGCGCCACCTCAAGCGGGTCGTGCTGGAACTGGGCGGGAAGGCGCCACTGGTCGTACTGCCCGACGCCGACCTGGAGGCCGCCGCGGCGGCGGCCAGTTTCGGCGCGTTCATGAACCAGGGCGAGATCTGCATGTCGACCGAGCGGGTGATCGTCGACCGCTCGGTGGCCGCCGAGTTCAGCCAGGCCCTGGCCGATCGTGCCGCCAAGCTCGTCGTCGGACCGCCCGACGACCCGTCCTCCCAGATCGGTCCCGTCGTGCACGCGCAGGCCCGTGACCACGTGCTCGCGCTGATCGAGGACGCCCGGGCGCACGGCGCACGCGTGCTGGCCGGCGGCGACGCGGACGGGCTCTTTGTCCAGCCGACCGTTCTCCGGGGCGTCACAGCTGAGATGCGGATCTACTCGGAGGAGTCGTTCGGGCCCGTCGTCTCCGTCATCGAATCGGACGGCATCGACGATGCCGTGGCCAAGGCGAACGACACCGAATACGGGTTGTCCGCCGCGGTGTTCGGCCGCGATGGCGGCGTCGCGCTGGACGTGGCGCGCCGCATCAGGTCGGGAATCTGCCACATCAACGGCGCCACGGTCCACGACGAGCCGCAGATGCCGTTCGGAGGCGTCGGTGCCAGCGGCTTCGGACGCTTCGGCTCCCGGGCGGCGCTGGAGGAGTTCACCGAACTGCGCTGGGTCACGATCCAGTCGGGGGAGCGGCACTACCCGATCTGATCGACGTACCGGCACCGGTGTGGCTGTCGCAGGCCGACCCCGCGACAGCCGGAGGTCTGCCTGCGCAGCGTGGGCCGGGACACGCTACGAGCGCGCCCCGACGGTCGTCGACGGCTCCGCGATCTACCGCGCTCGTGTGCGGTCGTTCAGTCTGAGCAGTCGCTCGGCGTTGGCGTGGGCCAGCTTCTCCCGGTCCGGAACGCTGACCGGCAGTCGGTCGAGGAACTCCCGCGCCTGGTCGTTGCTGCTGTAGGGATAGTCGACCGAGAACAGGATGCGATCGATACCGACGGCATGGACCGCGGCGGCGAAGGAAGCGTGATCGAAGAGGCCGCTGGTGGTGATGCTGATGTTCTCGAAGAAGTACTCCTGCAACTGTCGGTCCAGGCCGCTGAGTCCGTTCAGCATGAAGCCGGCGCGCCAGATCATGGGCGGCAGCAGTTCGCCCATGTGACCGATGATGAGCTGCAGGCGGGGGAAGCGGTCGAACACCCCGCCGAGAATCAAGCGGAGCACGTGCAGGCCGGTGTCGACATGCCATCCCCACGCCGCGGCGGAAAGAGCGGTTTCGATGTCCTCGGAGAATCCTGAGTAGCAGGCGTCGATCACCGGCTGGGGCGGCAGAGTCGGGTGGAGGTAGA
Source organism: Streptomyces griseorubiginosus (assembly GCF_017614965.1). Taxonomy (GTDB): domain Bacteria; phylum Actinomycetota; class Actinomycetes; order Streptomycetales; family Streptomycetaceae; genus Streptomyces; species Streptomyces griseorubiginosus_B. The sequence continues at coordinate 54,557 of NZ_WVUG01000016.1, forward strand.
GAGGGACGTCCAGGGCTTCGGCGGCTTCGAAGACCGGCCAGAAGAACTGGTCGTCCAGGTACCGTCCGTCTACGTGGCCGTTGATCATCGCCCCGACGAATCCGAGGCTGTTGACGGCACGCTCGAGTTCCTTGGCGGACGCGTCGGGATCGGGCACCGGGAGCGTGGCGAACCCCGCGAAGCGGTCCGGACGGGCGTCGATCGCCGCCGCCGCGATGTCATTCGCCTCGACGGCGAGCCGCCTGGCGAGACTCACCTCCAGGGTTTCCGGACCTGGCGTGGTGTGCGAGACGACCTGGATGTCGATGCCTGCGGCATCCATGGCCGCCAGCCGCTGATCGCCCAGGTCGAGAAGTTGTTGCAGGATGTTTCCGCGCAACGCCGGTTGGCGGAGGCGGCCGTCGCGCTGCCGCAGGAGAAGGCGCTTCAGCAGCGGATGACCGGCGTTCGCGTCGGTGAGCGCTTGGGTGGTGTAGTGCTCTTCAAGAGCGATGATCGTCATGGTGTGGCCATGTCGTCGGCTGTGAGCCTCATGTGCCGTAGTCCTTCCTCATGGTCCGCGCGCAGTGACCGCGTGCGGTGATGAAGCAGCAACCGGCCCTGGCGGGTCGGGGCAACGTGTGGGGCCGGGCGGCACGCATGACCGTAGCGCCGGGTCGCGCGGCACTGGAACGCTGCGAAGGTAGTAACCGTTCCCTACTTTCGGGCACCGATCAGCGCTCCGAGAGCGGCGAGTGGCCGGAGCCGGCGACGATGAACTACCGCCCCTCGGAGTCGCCGCGTTCTGGCTCGGGCGGCGACCCGGACGACCCCGCGTACCGGGAACCGCTGATCCGCTGGTTCCAGTACGGCAGGTTCAGCCCGATCATGCGGCTGCACGGCGACCGGGAGCCGAACGAGCCCTTCTCCGCGTCGATGAACGGCGGCCCCAACGAAGTGTGTGGTCTCCGGCGAGGGCTCCTGCCTCGGGTACCGGCGTCACTGTTTACCTCCGCGTCGGGACCCGCCGGCAGGAGTCGGCTATCGGCACCGCTCTCGATGTCGCCGCCCGCTGGAGCGCATACCGGTCTTGCTACGTGCCGTCGGTGACCATGGTCCCAGGCTGCGCTGCCCCATGCCGCGCGGGCCGTGTGGTCGACTGCGGCAATGGGACGATCTCCGTGGCGGTGACCGACGGCCAGCGCGCCAGTACGTGAAGGACCCGGTTGTGTGACTGATGAATGTAGTCACGGGTGAGCTCGGCGGCCCTCTCGCCGTCGCGGCGGCTGAGCGCCTCGCTCCAGCCCGTCATGTACTCGGACGAGAAGGAGAAGATCAGCACCGAGTCATTGAGCAGTGACAACACCCGTCGCAGCTCGGCGGCCACCTGACGCCACGCACTGGTGATGTAGGGGTTGTCCGTCGCGTCGGCCAGTGCCGCGAACGTGTCCTCCGAGAGGTCGAGCCATCGTTGGGTCAACTCGCTGCTGGACAAGCCACTGGATTCCAGTTCCCTGAACCGTTTGTGTCCGGTGACCGCGCGGTCGATCTGCTCCGGTGCCCCCCGGTTGACGCCGCGGCGCACCGCCTCCGGGCCGAGGAGCTCCCAGAAGTTGAACAGGTCGTCGACTCCCTTGAGGGTCATCGGCTTGACCTGGTAGCCCCGGCGCGGCTGCGTGTGGACCAGCCCTTCATGGTCGAGCCTCGTCAGCGCCTCGCGCACGGCGGAGATGCCCAGTTTGGTGTCAGCCGCGATTCGGCGCTCGCTGATCCGCTGTCCCGGGTGGAGACGACACGAAAGGATGTCCTCGCGGAGGCGTTGGTAGGCGATCTCACGCAAGGGGATCGCCTCGGGTTCGTGAACAGTCACGATGTGTCACCCCCACCTGTCGGTAACGGCCCTCCGCTGTACGCCTTCTTCGAGCCTACTATCCCTCATGGGTTCGGTACTACGTCAATGAGGCATGTCTGCCATGTCAGCTGCTGAACTATCGTGATGACCATTCCCGTCTGAAGTGTCACGAGCTATATTCTGATACATCAAAGTGGGAGGGTCGTTCAATGGCGGAAGCAGGGAGTGGACGTATGACCACGCCTACCGCGGACTCGCTCCAGAGCGCGTTCCGCGAGACCATGGCGGTCGTGTGCACGCCGGTCGCGGTGGTCACCACCCGCTGGCAGGGCCTGCCGTACGGCACCACGGTGAGCGCCTTCACCTCGCTGTCCATGGAGCCGCCCATGGTGCTGGTCTCGCTCGACCGGCGTTCGCAGTTGCTGACCGCCCTTCGTGCCAGCGGAACGTTCGGAGTGAACATCCTCGGCAGTGCACAGGCCGCTGTCGCGGCGCACTTCGCGCGGAAGGGTGGAACGGGGAAGTTCGCCGACGTCGCGTGGCTCGACGACTCCGGCCTGCCGCGCCTTCCCGATGTCACCGGGTTCGTCAACTGCCGGGTGGCGAGCCTGGTCGACGGCGGCGACCATCTCGTGGTGCTCGGCGAGGTCATGGCTGCGGACAGCACCGCCAGTCCGCCCTTGACGTATCACAACCGAGAGTTCGGAACGCATGTGGGGTTCGAGCGGGGCTCGTGAGAGCGCGCGCCGGCCACCGGCGGCGACGGCCCGCTGAGCCGTCGCCGCCGACCGCCCCGAGCCGCATCGGCGCGAGGCGTTCGGTCAGCCGGCGTGGCTGTTCATCAGGATGGCACTGTCCGTCATCCCTGTGACGGTGCCGCGAACCGCCCGGTGATCTCCGCCCGTGCGAGCGTGTGCATCCAGAGGTTGAATCCCAGGTACGCGGGGGTGGCGTTCCGGTTCAGGTCGAGCTTCTCCACATCGACCGCGTGGACGGCGATGTGGTACACGTGCTCGCCGGTGCCGGGGGGCGGCGCGGCGCCCACATAGCGCTTCAGCCCGGAGTCGCCCGCCAGTTGCCAGGCCCCTTCCGGCAGCCCCGAGCCGGAGTCGTCGCCCGCCCCCGTCGGGAGTTCCGTCACCGATACCGGGATGTCGGCGAGAGCCCAGTGCCAGAACCCGCTCGTCGTCGGCGCGTACGGGTCGTACACGGTGACGGCGAAGCTCTTGGTCTCCGCGGGGAAACCCGACCAGCTCAGGTGCGGGGAGACATCCGCGCCTCCGATCCGGCTGCTGATCTGTGCCACCGGAAGAACCGCGCCGTCCTGCAGGTCGTTGCTCTTCAGCGTGAACGCCGGGACCTTTCCCAGTTTGTCGTAGGGAGATTCCATTGGCTGTGCCTTTCGTATGTGGGGTTTCGATCAGAACGTGACTGTGCTTGCGACAGCTCCGTGAAGGCGGTCCACAGTTCGAGCTGTGCGAGCCGGGCGCCGATCGAACTCGCGGGCTGTTCGTAGACGTCGGGATCGCGGTTCGCGGCGGCGTAGCACAAACGCACGGTCGCGTCGGCCGGTATCTCCGCGTCGCCGGCGCTCACAGCATCGGCAGGGGCATGGCGAGGTCCGCCATGAGGTCGCTCGGCCAGGCCTGTCCGGTTTCTCCGCCCGGTCGTGGGGCCATGGTCTCCTCCGGTGTCGTCCGCAGGATCCTGGATCGAGGGAGAACGCGAAAGATCGTCAGGTTGTGGCGATGACAGTCGCCCAAGGACACCCGTAAGGCCGGGAGGGCCGCCCCTCACGGCGTCACCGCGAGGGGCGGCCCCGATGACCGGTGGACCGGCGTGTGTGCGCCGCGGAACTACGCCCTCTCGGCGGCTTCGAGGGCGGCCAGCACTTCCTGCGACGGCGACAGTGCCTTCTCCACGCCGATCACCGCCTGCTCCGTCACCTCCTGCTGCAGAGGGACGTCCGCAAGCGCCGCCTGCAGGGCTTCCGGGGTCCAGCGCTGCTCGGCGTTGTTGAGGTGACGGCTGACGGTCCAGCCGTCGAACACGGTGAGATCGTCGCCGACGATGCCGAAGGTCCGGCCGGTGAAGCGGCAGAGCGGCGAGGCGAGATACGGGACGATCGCCGCAACGTTCTCCGGGTCCATACGGTCGAAGCCCTGCTCGACCGGCTTCATGAGATCGGGGGCCACGGTCTCGCTGATGCGCGACCGGGCGACCGGCGCGAGCGCGTTGGCACGGACGCCGAGCTCGGCCAGTTCGATCGCCAGGGCGATGGTCAGCGCGGCGACCCCGGCCTTGGTGGCGACATACATGGGGTTGCCGGACACGGGGCTGAGCCCGACGCCGGACGAGGTGTTGATGATCCGGCGGTCCGGTTCCGGTCCCTGCTTGCGCCAATGGGCGGCTGCCCAGTGGCACAGGGCGGCGGTGCCGGTGAGGTTGACCGCGACGGTTCGCTCCCAGTCGCGCCGTGAGATGGCGTCGATGGTTCCGAAACGCGATATGCCGGCGTTGTTGACGACGATGTCGAGTCGTCCGAACGCCTCCAACGCCGTTCGTACCAGCGCGCCGGCGCCGTCCCAGTCGGAGATGTCGGTGGTGTCGGCCACGGCGCGGCCGCCGGCGGCGACAATGGCCTGCGCGACCTCCTCCGCCGGGCCGCTGTTCGAATCGCCGTCGCCACTGAACTCCGCACCGGGATCGTTGACGACCACGGCCGCGCCTTCGGCGGCCAGCGCCAAGGCGTGCGCTCTGCCGATACCGCGGCCGGAGCCCGTGACGATCGCGACCTTGCCTTTGAGGATGGCCAATTGCCTCTCACTTTCCTTCTCGTCGGCGGAACGTGGCAGTCGCTTCCGCCGCCACCTTCTCCGCCCGCCTCCGGGGCGAACGGCCGCTCGGAGCCAGGGGGCCGAATGTCCGGTCAGAGCGAGAGCGTGCACCGCTCAGTGCGCTCGAGCGGGCGACGGTGCGGGCGTCCGGACCGGTCGAGGGCAGTCGTGGTGCGGTCCCTGGCTGCTCTCTGAAGTCTGGGATATCAAATGGTACCGCCTGATGCTTCAGGCTGGTGGAACCAAGAAACATCCGTGAAAAGAGTTTGTCAAGAGCTGCTCTCCCAGCGCTGTGCACCCTCCGCGAGCTCCGGAGGTCGTCTCACCACTCAGGGCACCCTCAGCGCCCTGACAGGTTGTCACCCAGTGGCACCCGGGCCGGAACAAGCACCCTGCTCGATGCGCGCCGAGGGGCGCCAGCCAAGCCTGCGGGACACGGCCAGGCCGGAGGCGATGACGGCCGGCCGTACCGTCCGCAGGTCGACCGAGCCGGCACCCACCACGACCGACAGAGCCGCGACGACCTTGCCCTCGTCATCGAGGACACGGGTGGCCACGGAGTCGGCGCCGAGTGTCGCCTCCTGCAGGACGACGGCGACGCCGGTCTCGCGGCACTCGTCGAGCTGTTCCCGCAGCCGAACGGGGTCGGTGACGGTCCGTTCGGTGTACGCGGGCAGACCCTGTGCGAGGACCTGCTCGATCAGCTCGGAGCCGGCGTGGGCGAGCAGTACCTTGCCCACCCCGGAGCAGTGCAGCGGCAGCCGTCCGCCGGGCTGCGACATGACGTCCACTGCGCGGCCGGACGACAGCCGCTCGACGAGCACCGCCTCGGTGCCCTCCAGCACCGCGAGCTGCACGTGCTGGCGCAGCGCGGTGTGCAGGTCGTCCATGAACGGCAGCGCGACGGTCCGCAGGGGAAGACTCAGCAGTGCCAGTGTGCCCAGCTGCCACAGCCGGATGCCCACGGTGAACGAGCCGTCCGATGCCCGCTCCAGCGCACCCGCCTCGACGAGTTCCATCGCCAGCCGGCGCACCGTCGCATGGGGCAGTCCGGTGTCCCTGGTCAGCTCGGCCAGGGTGAGGCGCGACCGGCCGGCCCGGAACGCGAAGAGCACATCGAGCAGCCGCGAACTCACACTGCGACCGGGCTCACTCGTGCGCGGCATCAGTCCCCCACACCGACATGGGGCCGCCGAAGGTTTATGTCCATTGAATGGACGATAGCCCTTCCGGCCTGGGCGGGATGTCGGCAAGGATCCGGACGTCAGCAGGGCGCTCGCCCTCGGACCAGAGGAGTGGATCCATGCCCACCCATGTGCCCGGCCCGCGGATCGCCATCGTCGGGGGCGGCATCGGCGGTCTGGCGGCCGCCGCCTTTCTGAACAGGTCGGGGCTGCGGGCCACCGTCTACGAGCAGGCGCCGGCCCTCGGTGAGGTGGGCGCGGGACTCGTCGTGGCGCCCAACGCCGTACGACTGCTGCGCCGACTCGGCGCCATGGAGCGACTCCTGCGCCGGGCCGTACCGCTGGACTGGGGCTGGGAGTTCCGCCGCTGGGCGGACGGCCGCGTGCTGTCGGTGGAGAAGCTGAGCGGCGAGTGCGAGCGGCTCTACGGTGAACGCACCTACGTCGTCCACAGGGCCGACCTCCTGGACACCGTCAAGTCGGCCGTGCCCGGCGACCGGATCCGCCTGGGCGCCCGGTGCACCTCGATCGAGGAGAGGCCGCACGGCCTGCGACTGCGCTTCGCCGACGGCAGCCGGGCCGAGGCGGACGTCGTCATCGGCGCCGACGGCGTGCACTCCGTCGTGCGGAGCACGCTCGCCGAGCCCACGCCGCCGGCGTACTCCGGTATCTGCGCCTTCCGCACCATCGTGCCCGCCGACGACGCACCCGACTTCGCCCTGCGTCCCGCCCAGACCCTCTGGCTCGGGCCCGGCCGGCACTTCGTGCACTACCCGATCAACGGCGGACAAGCCGTCAACGTGGTCGCCTTCGCGCCCGCCGGGGACTACACCGACGAGTCGTGGAGCGCGACGGCCACGGTCGAGGAGTTCCACGCCGAGTTCGCCGGCTGGGACGCGCGGGTGACGGACCTCATCGCCGCCGGCGGAGTTCCCGGCCGCTGGGCCCTGCTGGACCGGGCGCCGCTGCGGCACTGGAGCCGGGGTCGCGTCACTCTGCTCGGGGATGCCGCGCATCCCATGTTCCCCTTCTTCGCCCAGGGCGCGGCCCAGTCGATAGAGGACGCCGCCGTGCTGGCGCGCTGCCTGGCCGCATCGGCCGACGACCCCGAGCAAGCGCTGAAGCGGTACGAGGTTCTACGCATCGCACGCACCACATGCCTGCAGCAGATCAGTCATGACCGCCGCGACATGAACCACCTGCCCGACGGACCCGAACAACAGGCCCGAGACGCGGCGCTCGCCGGGGCCGACCCCCTGGTCGGCAACGGCTGGATCTACGGCTACGACGCCGAGGAGGTGCCCCTTTCGTGAACACGAGCGCCGACTCCCACTCCGACGAGCGAAGGAACCACACCGTGACGGTCACCACGGATCGACAGCGCCAGGTGGAGGACGAGCTGGTACGGACCGTGCTCGCGTCCTTCGACGGCACCCCGGACCCCCGGCTCAGGCAGTTGATGCAGGCCCTGGTGCGGCACCTGCACGCCTTCATGCGCGAGGTCCGTCTGACCGAGGCCGAGTGGCAGCACGCCATCGACTTCCTCACCGCGGCCGGCCACATCACCACCGGCAACCGCCAGGAGTTCATCCTGCTGTCCGACGTCTTCGGCGCCTCGATGCAGACCATCAACATGAACCACGAGGCGACCGCCGGCGCCACGGAGGCCACGGTGGTGGGCCCGTTCTTCGTGGACGACTCCCCGGAGATCCCGCTCGGCGGGGACATGGCCTTCGGCGCCCCGGGAGAGCCCTGCTGGGTCGAGGGCACCGTCACGGACACCGACGACGCCCCGGTACCGGGCGCGCGCCTGGAGGTGTGGGAGGCCGACGAGGACGGCCTGTACGACGTGCAGTACGGCGACGGCCACACCGCCGGGCGCGCCCACCTGTACACCGACGACTAGGTCGCTTCTGATGGCTCTTGCTTGGGTGGGTGGATCAGTGCTCGGGCTGGGCAGGGGCGTCTTATGGTGCGGCGGCATGAACTGACGGATGCGCAGTGGCAGAGGATCGAGCCGTTACTTCCC
>NZ_WVUG01000170.1 GCF_017614965.1 Streptomyces griseorubiginosus
CCCGGTTACCGCTCCCCCGTGACTTGCTTCCCCCCGACCCTCAGGCGACGAGCTCCCCGAAGGCGTTCTCCTCGTCACGGCCGAAGCTGAGGACCTCGTCCTCGCGCAGCCGGCGGAGCGACCGCCAGATGCTGGACTTCACCGTGCCGACACTGATGTCGAGTATCTCCGCGATCTCCGGGTCGGTGCGGCCCTCGTAGTAGCGCAGGACCAGCATCGTCCGCTGGAGTTCGGGCAGCCGGGCCAGCGCCTGCCACAGGACCGCGCGCAGTTCGGTGCCGCGCATCGCGTCCGTGTCGCCGGGCGTCTCCGGCAGTTCCTCGGTCGGGTACTCGTTCAGCTTGCGGCGGCGCCACGCGCTGATGTGCAGGTTCGTCATGGTGCGGCGGAGGTAGCCCCCGACCGCGGCCTTGTCGCTGATCCGGTCCCACGCCCGGTAGGTCGAGAACAGCGCGCTCTGCAGCAGGTCCTCGGCCTCGAAGCGGTCACCGGTCAGGTGGTAGGCGGTGGCGTACAGGGAGGCGCGGCGCTCCTGGACGTAGGCGGTGAACTCCGCCTCCGACAGCGAACGACGCTCCCCCGTGTCCTCCCCGTACGCGCTTCCCCCGTGCGGTTCCCCCGTGCAACCGTCAACCACCGTCATGTACGCGGTGTGCTGACGCCCGGCGCCGCGAGCGCACCCCCGCCCGCTCACGGCGCCGGACTCCTTGGAACCCCGGCCCCCGTTCACGTCGTGCAGGCGCGTGATCACTGCGCTATTGCTCGTGCTGTGCAGCGTGTTCATCTCGCGCCCCCCGTCGTGGACTTCCGGTGTTCTGCTTGCTCAGGCGGTGGATCTCCGCGGTGCTGTTTGCCTGTGCCGAAAAGCTTGCCCCCGCACCTTCATGGCCGTGTCCGCCGACTGTCACAGACCTGTCACAGGGGTCGGTCGCAGCGGACGCACAGTCCGGTCACAGAGAAGAGCGGTACGGGCACACAGCCGTACAGGTGCGTATGAGGAGTCGAAACACCACCCCGCCATGGGCCAGAATGACCCCCGTGCCTTCCCTGTTGCTGATCGAGGACGACGACGCCATCCGCACGGCCCTGGAGCTCTCACTGACGCGCCAGGGACACCGTGTGGCCACCGCTGCCACCGGTGAGGACGGCCTGAAGCTGCTGCGCGAACAGCGGCCGGACCTGATCGTGCTGGACGTGATGCTGCCCGGCATCGACGGGTTCGAGGTGTGCCGGCGCATCCGGCGCACGGACCAGCTGCCGATCATTCTGCTGACCGCGCGCAGCGACGACATCGACGTGGTCGTCGGGCTGGAGTCCGGCGCCGACGACTATGTCGTCAAGCCCGTGCAGGGACGGGTGCTCGACGCCCGGATCCGGGCCGTGCTGCGGCGCGGCGAGCGGGAGGCGAACGACGCGGCGACCTTCGGCAGCCTCGTCATCGACCGCGCGGCCATGACCGTGACGAAGAACGGCGAGGACCTGCAGCTCACCCCGACCGAGCTGCGGCTGCTGCTGGAGCTGAGCAGGCGGCCCGGTCAGGCGCTCTCCCGCCAGCAGTTGCTGCGGCTGGTGTGGGAGCACGACTACCTCGGCGACTCCCGGCTGGTGGACGCGTGTGTCCAGCGGCTGCGCGCCAAGGTCGAGGACGTCCCCTCGTCCCCGACGCTGATCCGTACCGTGCGGGGCGTGGGCTACCGGCTGGACACGCCTCAGTGACATCAGTGCAAGGGGGGGGTCGCGGCTGGGCCGCGACGCGTAAGGGACATCTGTCACGACTGCGGTTCACCAGCCTGCGGCTGCGGCTGGTCGTCGTGTTCGGGCTGGTCGCGCTCACCGCCGCCGTCTCCGTGTCCGGCATCGCGTACTGGCTCAACCGCGAGGCCGTGCTCACCCGTACCCAGGACGCCGTGCTCGGCGACTTCCGGCAGGCGATGCAGACCCGGGCCGGCACCCTGCCCCCGCATCCCACGCAGGACGAACTGCAGCACACCGCGGGCCAGATGGCGAACAGCAGCCAGCGCTTCAGCGTGCTGCTCGTCGCCCAGGACTCCGACGGCCGCACGGTGTACGGCAGTTCGGGCGCCCTGGACGGCTTCTCGCTGCAGGACGTGCCCGCGTCGCTGCGCGCGGCGGTCAACAAGCGGCAGCAGGTCGACTCCGGCAACAAGTACGCGTACCACCTCTACTGGCAGCGGGTCGTCGACCACGGCACGCCGTATCTGGTGGCCGGCACGCGGATGATCGACGGCGGGCCGACCGGCTACATGCTGAAGTCGCTGGAGCCGGAGGCCAAGGACCTCAACTCGCTCGCCTGGTCGCTGGGCATCGCCACCGGTCTCGCGCTGGTGGGCTCCGCGCTGCTCGCGCAGGCCGCCGCCTCGACCGTGCTCAAGCCCGTGCAGCGGCTGGGGGTGGCCGCGCGCCGGCTCGGCGAGGGCAGGCTGGACACCCGGCTGAGGGTGTCCGGGACCGATGAACTGGCCGATCTGTCACGGACGTTCAACGACGCGGCCGAGGCGCTGGAGAAGCGGGTGGACGACATGGCCGCGCGGGACGAGGCGTCCCGGCGGTTCGTCGCCGACATGAGCCACGAACTGCGTACTCCGCTCACCGCGATCACCGCGGTGACGGAGATCCTGGAGGAGGAGCTGGAGGCCGAGTCCGGGTCGATCGATCCGATGATCGAGCCGGCCGTGCGGCTCGTCGTCAGCGAGACCCGGCGGCTCAACGACCTCGTCGAGAACCTTATGGAGGTCACCCGCTTCGACGCGGGTACGGCCCGGCTGGTGCTGGACGACGTGGACGTGGCCGACCAGATCACCGCGTGCGTCGACGCCCGCGCCTGGCTGGACGCGGTCGACCTGGACGCCGAGCGCGGCATCCACGCCCGGCTCGACCCGCGCCGGCTGGACGTCATCCTCGCCAACCTGATCGGCAACGCCCTCAAGCACGGCGGCTCCCCGGTGCGGGTGTCGGTGCGGACCGCGGACGACCACGTGGTGATCGCCGTACGGGACCACGGTCCCGGCATCCCCGAGGACGTCCTGCCGCACGTCTTCGACCGGTTCTACAAGGCGAGCGCCTCGCGGCCCCGTTCCGACGGCAGCGGCCTCGGTCTGTCCATCGCGCTGGAGAACGCGCACATCCACGGCGGCGAGATCACCGCCGCCAACTCGCCCGACGGCGGCGCGGTGTTCACGCTGCGGCTGCCGCGCGACGCCTCGGCGCTGGCGCAGGAAGCGGCCGAGGGCGACGTGAAGAAGGGGGAGGCGTGAGGAACGTACGCCGGCTGACGGCGCTGTCCCTGCTGGGTGTGGTGCTCACCGGGTGCGGCATCCGCTCCACCCAGGTGCCCACCGACTTCGGCGCGGCGCCCTCACGGGTGCTGTGCTCGCTGGCCGGGCCGGACGTCACCGCGCAGGCCTCGCGCGGGCTGCCGGTGCAGGTGTTCCTGCTGTGCGGCTCCTCGCTGGTGGCCGTCGACCGGACGGTGCGCGTCCCGGACGGCACGGCGGACTCGCGGCGGCGGGTGCTGGTGGCGCAGGGGCTGCTCGACCAGCTCGCGGCGACGCCGTCCCCGGCCGAGAAGGAGGCCGGGTACACGACGGACGTACGGGGCGGCATGACCGTCGGGGGGCCGCGCCCCGGCGATCCCGACGACGCCCTGCGGCTGAGCACCGAGCCCCGCGACCTGACCTCCTACGCGCTGGCGCAGCTGGTCTGCACGTTCTCCGACTCGGCCGCCGCCGAGGGCGACGGCTCGGTCATCCTGGGCGGCCCCGGCAAGGAGCCGCCGCGCCGCTACGTGTGCACCGGCGACCTGCGTTCCCGGCCGGGCAGCGAGACACCGCCGTCGAGCGCGGTCACGGGCGGCTGAGGCACGGCGAGGCCCCGCGCGGGTGAACCGCATCTGGAATGCGGGTGTGGCACAGGCCTCGTCCAGGTACGTCGGCGGACCCGGAACCGATCGTGCCGGGCGCCGCGTCTTGGGTGGCGTGCAGCGTCAAGGCTCCATCGGCGGCAGCGCCGCGATCCGCATCCGTGTGACGGGAGGTGTCCTCCTCGTCGCACACCTCGCGTTCGTCGCCTGGTTCACGCTGCGTCCGCTGGACGTGCCCTGGGTGCAGCCGCCCAACCTGCGTCCCCTGGCCGGCATCCGGGCCGACCTGACGCTGGGGTGGCCGGAGGCGGCCCACCGCATCACCGAGGGCGTCGCCCTGCTCGCCCCGCTCGGGGTCCTGCTGCCGATGACCCACGGCAGGCTCGGTGCCTCCCCGCTCGCCTCCCTGGTCCGTACGGTGGTCGCGGCCGCCCTGGTCTCGCTGGGCATCCTGATCCTGCAGACGGGTGTGCCGGGCCGGGTCCCGGACATCGACTCGCTGCTGCTCAACACGGTGGGGGTGGCTCTCGCCCACCTCGCCGTCGTCCCCGCCTCCCGCGCCCGGCTCCGTCGCAGGTCCGAGCGGCGGGAGCGGGCGGCCCTCCGTCAGGAGGAAGCGGCTCAGGGTCCGACCCCGACGTTTCCCAGGGTCGGGATGGCTCCGTAGTGTGACGTTCTGCGAGCTTCGGGTACGTAGCGTTGAAGGCAGTCGGGGAGGCCGCACTGGCCCCCGGAACAAGCCGTCAACCACAGAAGGAGCCGCACATGTCCGCCCTCGTCCGCCCCACCAACGGCCGCATGATCGGCGGAGTGTGCGCCGGTCTGGCCCGTCGCTTCGGCACCTCCGCGACCACGATGCGGGTGATCTTCCTGCTGTCGTGCCTGCTGCCGGGCCCGCAGTTCCTGCTCTACATAGCGCTGTGGATCCTGCTGCCCTCGGAGGGGAAGGCGGCGCGCACCGCCTGGTAGTCCCGGATCGCGTACGCCGACGGGGCGCACCCCGTGTCCAGGAGGTGCGCCCCGTCGGCGTGTCCGGGGGGCCGGTTCAGCCGAGCGGGAGGCCGTTCACCGGCAGGCCGTGGGTGGGCAGGCCGGTCTGGCCCACGGGGAGCCCGCCGAGCAGTCCGGCGACGGGCGCGGTCGGCCCGTCCGCGAGCACCCGCTGCACGGCCGGCTGCACGGCGGCCAGACCCGTGGCGAGCGCGGGCTGCGCCTGGCTCACCGCCTCACCGGCACCCGGCAGCGCCTTGGAGACGTTCTCCGCCGGGAGCGTCTTGGTGACGGTGTCCAGCGCCCCGGAGGTGTCCGGGAGCGCGGGGGCGGCGTTCGCGGCGCCGGCACCGACGGCGGCGAAGGCGGCACCGAGAGCGGCGACACCGAGGGTCTTGGCAGCAGACTGCTTCATGAAATGCGTCCTCGAAATGGGATGACGGGGAATGCGAGCGGTCCATGACCGTAAACATGCCGACCCGTCCGCCGCAAACATCGAAATGCGGACGGGTTGTGAACACCCGCCCGCATTCCCTGCACCCCACTGTCCCCCAATCAGCCCTCGGAGTCCGCAGAACCGCTGGTGGAAGCCGTTTGCTGGAACAGCCATTCGGACTTGAGCTCGGCATATCCGGGCTTGACGACGTCATTGATCATCGCCAGTCGTTCATCGAAAGGAATGAACGCTGATTTCATCGCATTGACGGAGAACCACTGCATGTCGTCGAGCGTGTAACCGAACGCCTCGACAAGGTGCTCGAATTCCCGGCTCATGCTGGTGTTGGACATCAGCCTGTTGTCCGTGTTCACGGTCGCCCGGAAGTGCAGACGCCTCAGCAGCCCGATCGGGTGCTCGGCGTAGGAGGCGGCGGCGCCGGTCTGGAGGTTGGAGCTGGGGCACATCTCGAGGGGGATGCGCTTGTCCCGTACGTAGGACGCGAGCCGGCCGAGCTTCACCGTGCCGTCGGCGTGCACCTGGATGTCGTCGATGATGCGCACCCCGTGCCCGAGCCGGTCGGCGCCGCACCACTGCAGGGCCTGCCAGATGGACGGCAGCCCGAAGGCCTCGCCGGCGTGGATGGTGAAGTGGTTGTTCTCGCGCTTGAGGTACTCGAAGGCGTCGAGGTGCCGGGTGGGCGGGTAACCGGCCTCCGCGCCCGCGATGTCGAAGCCGACGACGCCGAGATCCCGGTAGCGGTTGGCGAGTTCGGCGATCTCCAGGGCGCGGGCGGCGTGCCGCATCGCGGTGAGCAGGGCGCCGACGCGGATACGGCGACCGTTCGCCCGGGCGATCCGCTCCCCTTCCCGGAAGCCCTCGTTGACGGCCTCGACGACCTCTTCGAGGCTGAGGCCGCCTTCGAGGTGCTGTTCGGGCGCGTAGCGCACCTCCGCGTAGACGACCCCGTCCTCGGCGAGGTCCTCGGCGCACTCGCGGGCGACCCGGACCAGGGCGTCGCGAGTCTGCATCACACCGACGGTGTGGGAGAAGGTCTCCAGGTACCGCTCCAGGGACCCGGAGTCGGCGGCCTCGCGGAACCAGGCGCCGAGCCGGCCGGGGTCGGTCTCGGGGAGACGTGAGTAGCCCGTGTCGCGGGCGAGTTCGACGATCGTCCCCGGGCGGAGGCCGCCGTCGAGGTGGTCGTGCAGCAGAACCTTCGGCGCCCGGCGGATCTGGTCCGGCGTCGGGGTGTTCGAGATGGTCTGGCTCGTCATTTCCGCACTGTACCTCCTACGCGCGTAGACCGCGCGGTGTACAGCCGCGTCGATACGTAACGGTGACCGCGAGGACGGGTCGCGTACACCCGTCCTTCTGACACTGTTCTGTCATGGCACACCAAGCGACGCCGGTTCGACGGGCCCGGCTGGGGAGGGCGCTCGGCCCGGAGCCGACGGCGGTGAGCGGAGTGGCGCTGCTGCTCCCCGGCGGCGACGAGGAGTCCGGCCGCAGACCGTCCCCCATGCTCGCCACGGCATCCGTACGGGCGCTGGGCCGTCGGCTGGCCCGCGCGGGCCGGGAGCAGGGCCTGGCCGCGCATGTCGTCCACTACCGGTACCGGGGGTGGAACGGCAGCGAGGCGCACCTGGCCCAGGACGCCTCCTGGGCCGCCGACGAGGTCGTACGGCGCTACGGCGACGTCCCCGTCTGCCTCGTCGGCCTCGACATGGGCGGCCGGGCCGCTCTCAGGGCGGGCGGGCACGAGGCCGTCAACTCCGTGGTGGCGATCGCGCCTTGGCTCCCCGAGGACGACATGGCGGCCTCGCCCGAACCGGTGAAACAGCTCGTCGGGCGGCGGGTGCTGATCGTGCACGGCACGAACGACGACGTGTGCGACCCCGAGCTGTCCTTCCGGCTGGCGGCCCGGGCAAAGAAGGCGAACCGGGACGTGTGCCGGTTCGAAGTGCACTCCGACGGACACGGGTTGCACCAGTACCGGGCGGAAGTGCAGGCGCTCGCCGAGGACTTCGTGCTGGGCGCGCTGTTCGGAGGCGTGGTGTCGCGGCCCGTCCAGGACGCGCTGGCGGCTCCGCCACCGTTGGGGCTGCGGATGCCGCTGGCCGTCGGGTTCGGAAAATCGTTGCACCGGTGAGCCGGTCTTCACGCCGGTGAGCCGGTCATCACGCCGGTGAGCCGACCGCCGCGCCGGGTGAGCTAGGACGGGAGCAGGCCGCCCCTCCTGGACAGCAGGAACTTCTTGAAGGCCGCCACCGGGGGTGTGTCCGGGTGGCCGTCGAGCCAGGCCACGCCGATCTCGCGGGCCGCCCTCGGGGACGTGACGGTCAGCTCCACGACGCCGGGACGGGGGAAGGCCGGTGGAGGCAGCAGAGCGACGCCCAGGCCCGCCGCGACCAGGCCCCTGAGGGTCTCCGCCTCCTCTCCCTCGAAGGCGATCCGGGGCCTGAAGCCCGCCTCCTTGCACAGGTCGTCCGTGATGCGGCGCAGGCCGTACCCGGGTTCCAGGGTCACGAAGGTCTCGTCGGCCGCTTCCGCGAGGCGGACGCGTCTGCGGGCGGCGAGGCGGTGGTCGGCGGGGACGACCAGACGGAGTTTCTGTTCGTCGAGGCGGCGGGCGACGAGGTCGGGGGCGTCCGGGACGGGCGAGGTCAGACAGAGGTCCAGCTCGCCGGCGCGGAGTTTCTCCAGCATGGCCTCGCCGTAGTTCTGGACGAGGCTGAAGCGGACCCGGGGATGGTCGACGCGGAAGGCATGGATGAGCCCGGGGACGGTTTCCGCGCCCATGGTGTGCAGGAACCCGAAGGCGACCTTGCCGGTGGCGGGGTCGGCGTCGGCGCGGACCTCGTCGGCGGCACGTTCGATCTCGGCGAGGGCGCGCTCGACGGAGGCGAGGAAGGTGCGCCCGGCCGGGGTGAGGGAGAGGGTGCGGCCGTGGCGGGCGAACAGGTCGACGCCGAGGTCCTGTTCGAGGCGGACCATCGCACGGGAGAGCGTCGACTGGGGGACCTGGAGTTCCTGGGCGGCGCGGGTGACGTGCTCGGTGCGGGCGACGCCGGCGAAGTGGGCGAGGCGTGGGGCGAGCAGCATCGCCATGTCCGTCGTGTCTTGTGTGTCACCGGTCGGTGACAGGCGGGCCGGTGAACTCGGTTGATGCACCATGGGAACGATTATGGCGATTCCGTGCATTGGACGGATGAGCGGGGGCGTGCGTAGCTTCGAGGCATGTCTCCCGCCAGTACCGGGGCGTCCACCGCCGTGGGCGCCTCCACGCCCGTCCCTGTCGTCGACTCCCGTATGGCCCCGGGTGGGCCCGGCTATCGCCGGATGAGTTTCGCGCTGTTCCTCGCGGGGGTCGCGACCTTCGCGCTGCTGTACTCCACGCAGGCCCTGCTGCCGCTGATCTCCGGTGAGTTCGGGGTGGCGGCGAGCGAGGCGAGCTGGACGGTGGCGGCGGCGACGGGCGGGCTCGCGCTGTTCGTGCTGCCGATGAGCGCGCTGTCGGAGCGCTTCGGGCGCCGTACGGTGATGACGGCCTCGCTCGCGGTGGCGGTGACCGTGGGACTGCTGGTGCCGTTCGCTCCGTCGCTGGGCGTGCTGGTGGTGCTGCGGGGCCTGCAGGGCGCCGCGCTGGCCGGGCTTCCGGCGTCCGCGACCGCCTACCTCGCCGAGGAGGTCCAGCCGAAGGCCCTGGTCACGGCGATCGGGCTGTTCGTGGCGGGCAACAGCGTCGGCGGGATGAGCGGCCGGGTCGTCACCGGCTGGGTCGCGCAGGAGTGGGGCTGGCGGGCCGCGGTGGGCGTCATCGGGGTGATCGCCGTCGTCTGCGCGGCCGCCTTCCGGATGCTGCTGCCGGCGCCGACCCACTTCGTCGCCGGATCGCTGCGCCCGCGCGTCCTGGCCCGGACGGTCCGTGACCACCTCTCCGACCCGCTGCTGCGCCGGCTGTACGCGATCGGCGCGCTGTTCATGACGGTGTTCGGCGGGGTCTACACGGTCATCGGCTACCGCCTGACCGAGGCCCCCTTCTCGCTCCCCCAGGGCATCATCGGGTCGATCTTCCTGGTGTACCTGGTCGGCACGGTCTCGGCGTCGACGGCCGGCCGGCTGGTGGGCCGGCTGGGCCGCCGCGGGGCCCTGTACCTGGCGGGCGGTACGACCGCCACGGGGCTGCTGGTGTCCCTGGCGCCGTCGCTGCCGCTGGTCCTGCTGGGCCTGGTGCTGATCACGGCGGGCTTCTTCGCGGGCCACGCGGTCGCCTCCTCGGCCGTGAGCAAGACGGCCACGACCGGGCGCGCGCAGGCGTCTGCGCTGTACCAGTCGGCGTACTACGTCGGCTCCAGCGCGGGCAGCACGGTGGGGGCGACGGCCTTCCACGCCGGGGGCTGGGCCGGGACGGTCGGCGTGGGGCTGCTGGCGGTCCTGGGGGTCGTGACGATCACGGCGTTCGGCACGCGGGCGGCGAGGGTCGCCGCGCGCCGCCCGGTCACGGCGTAGCCCCTTTCCGCCCACCCCCTGTGACCTGCGCCTTTCCCCGCTCGACACGCCATTGTCAGTGCCCTGCGGTAGCTTCCGAAGTGCTGGGCGCAAAGGCGCGACACAGAACGGCCACAGGGGTGGGTGGACGATGGGCGAGAGCACGGCGGCGACCGCGACGGCGGACCTGGACCTCAAGCTGGAGAAACACCGCGTCGAGCTGACCGGGTACTGCTACCGCATGCTCGGCTCCTCCTTCGAGGCCGAGGACGCGGTGCAGGACACCATGGTCCGCGCCTGGCGGAGCTACGAGAAGTTCGAGGGCCGCTCCAGTCTGCGTTCCTGGCTCTACCGCATCGCGACCAACGTCTGCCTCGACATGCTGACCGCCGGCAACAAGCGCGCCCGCCCGATGGACCTCAGCGAGTCGACCCCGCTCGCCCAGGCCGCCCTCTCCCCCCGCCCGGACAACACCTGGCTCGAGCCGATGCCGGACAACCGCGTGCTGCCCACGACCGACGACCCGGCGGAGGCGGCCGTCGCCAAAGAGTCCGTGCGGCTGGCCTTCATGGCGGCGCTGCAGCAGCTGCCCGCCAAGCAGCGCGCCGTGCTGATCCTGCGCGAGGTGCTGGCCTGGAAGGCGAGCGAGGTCGCGGAACTGCTCGACACCTCGGTCGCCTCGGTCAACAGCGCGCTGCAGCGGGCCCGGGCCACCCTCGCCGAGCGGGAGCAGGGCGACAAGGCGGCCTCGGCGGCCGTCTCCGACCCGCTGGACGAGGAGCAGCAGAAGCTCCTGGAGCGGTATGTGGCGGCCTTCGAGGGCTACGACATGACCGCTCTGACGGCCCTGCTGCACGAGGACGCCGTCATGACGATGCCGCCGTTCGACCTGTGGCTGACCGGCCACGACGACATCACGGGCTTCATGACCACGCTCGGCTCCGCCTGCGAGGGCTCGCGACTGGTGCCGGTCCAGGTCAACGGCCTGCCCGGGTTCGCCCAGTACAAGCCGGACCCGGAGGCGGGCGGTTACGCGCCCTGGGCGGTGCAGGTGCTGGAGATCTCAGACGGCCGGCTCACCGGGTTCCACTTCTTCCTCGACACCAAGCGGTGGTTCCCGCTGTTCGGGCTGCCCCTCCACCTCGAAGCGGAGCCCGGCCAGGTCGAGCAGGGCGCGTAGGGAGGGCGCCGGATCCCGCAGCCGGATCCGTCCGCCGGCCCGCCGGGCGGCCAGCTGGAGCCGGGCCAGCAGGTCCACGGCGGCCAGGCCCGGCGGCCCGATGCCGGCGACGTCGACCACGACCACTCCCGCCCCGCCCGCCTCCAGCAGCGCTCGTACGTCGTCGCACAGCCCCGCCACCTCGTCACGGGTGACGGGGCCGGGCAGCACGAGTACGGCGGGTGTCATGGCGTCCACGACCGGTAGACCGGGCGGGCGGGCGGAACTCATCGGAGCGCACCGCCCACGAGGCGTGTCCGCGCGGCGCCGCACGGAATCACATTGACCGTCCGCCCTCCTGCCCCGGAGGGTTGCCTGTATGCGCCACCGACCAGTACCGCCCCGGATACACGACGTCCTCCTGCCCGCCGAGGAGGCGCCGTGCAGGGCGTGTTGACGGGATTCGCGGTGATCGCGGTCGTCATCGGGGTGGGGTACGTCATCGGCAGGCAGGGGCATCTCGGCGAACACGGCCGGGAGGTGCTGACCAAGCTCGCCTTCCATGTGGCCTCCCCCGCCCTGCTCTTCACCACGCTCGCCCGGGCCGACCTGTCGGTGGTCTTCTCCAGCCGGCTGCTGGTGACGGCGATGAGCACGGCCGCGGCGGCGGGCGTCTTCGTCGCGGTGGGGGCCGCACGGGACTGGGGCGTGGGCCGCACCACCATCGGCGCCCTGTGCTCCAGTTACGTCAACTCGGGCAACCTCGGCATCCCGATCGCGGTGTACGTCCTCGGTGACGCCTCCCTCGTCGCGCCGGTCCTGCTCTTCCAGCTCATCGGGGTCACCCCGGTCGCCCTGACGATCCTCGACCTGTCCGGCAAGGGCGAGAAGGGCCCGCTGTGGCTGCGCCTGCTGACACCCCTGCGCAACCCCATCGCGGTGGGCTCACTGGCGGGCGTCGCGGTGTCGGCGCTCGGCGTGCAGGTCCCGGCCCCCGTCATGGACCCGATCACCCTGATCGGCAACATGTCGGTCCCGGCGGTCCTGCTGGCCTTCGGCATCTCCCTGTGCGGCAGCACGATGCCGGGACGGGGCGCCGACAGGGGGGCCGTGTTCTTGTCCGTGGCCCTGAAGTCGGTGGGCCAGCCGACAGCGGCCTGGGCCCTGGCGACAGCCGTGTTCGGCCTCCGGGGCCACCAACTCCTCGACGTGGTGGTGACGTCGGCACTCCCGGCCGCGCAGAACCTGTACACGTACGCGAGCCGCTACCGGGTGGCCGAGGGCCTGGCCCGCGACTCGATCCTGCTGTCGACGGTGCTGTCGGTGCCGGTGCTGGTGGTTGTCGCGGCGCTGTTGGGGTGACTCAGGTCTCGGGGAACTCGCTGGTGTCGATGACGAGGTCGAAGGGCGCGGGAAGGGTGAGAAGTTCGCCGAACTTGGCGACGTCGAGCGGACGGTACACGTCTCCGTGCGGCTCTCCGTAGAGCGTCGCGGTAGGACCCTCGGGTGCCCAGCGGTCGACCAGGAGGTAGAGGGGGATGCCGGCGGAAGCGTAGGCGGCCGGCTTGCTCACACGGTCGTGGCGGGCGTTCTTCCTGGAGGTGACCTCCACGACGAGTTCGGCCACGGCGGCCGGCAGATAGGTGTCCGCCTCGGTGCACTCCTGGACCGGGGCGACCAGGATGTCCGGGATGAACATGCCGAGCCGCGAGGGGACGGCGATGGCCTGTGTCTGGAAGATCTCCCAGTCCTCGGGGATCACGGAGTACAGGCGACGCTGGATGCGGGCCGCGATCACGTTGTGACGGGACGCAGGAGCAGGTGACACGGTGATGATCCCCTCGATGATCTCCACCTTGCTGCCCTCGGGCCAGTCCATCTCCTCCCAGAACCGGACGAGGTCGTCCCAGCTCTGCTCGGGGTCGTGGCCCACGGTGAGTGCGCTCATGGCGGTCTCCTTCGGTTGCGTCACCGATCCCAGCATGCCGAACGGGACCGGTGGGGGTCCACCGATCCCGTTCACTCGAAGGGGGAACTCCCCTGGTCAGGCGATACGTTCCAGCACCACCGGCGACGCCGGGAAGGCGGTGCCCGTCGCCCCGATGTCGTACGAACCCTCCACCGCCTGGAGCGCGTACTCGAAGCGTTCGGGGGTGTCGGTGTGGAGGGTCAGGAGGGGCTGGCCCTCGGTGACCTGGTCGCCGGGCTTGGCGTGCATCTCCACGCCCGCGCCCGCCTGCACCGGGTCCTCCTTACGGGCGCGCCCCGCGCCGAGGCGCCAGGCGGCGACGCCGATTCCGTAGGCGTCGAGGCGGGTCAGGACACCCGAGGACGGGGCCTTGATGACGTGCTGCTCACGGGCCACCGGCAGCTCCGCGTCCGGGTCGCCGCCCTGGGCCGCGATCATGCGGCGCCAGACGTCCATGGCCGAGCCGTCGGCCAGGGCCTTCGCCGGGTCCGCGTCCTTCACCCCGGCCGCGTCCAGCATTTCGCGGGCCAGGGCGAGGGTCAGCTCCACCACGTCCGCCGGGCCGCCGCCCGCCAGGACCTCCAGCGACTCGCGGACCTCCAGCGCATTGCCCGCGCTCAGGCCGAGCGGGGTGGACATGTCCGTGAGGAGGGCGACCGTCTTCACTCCGTGGTCGGTGCCGAGGCCCACCATCGTGGACGCGAGCTCCCTCGCGTCCTCGATCGTCTTCATGAAGGCGCCCGTGCCCACCTTCACATCCAGGACCAGGGAGCCCGTGCCCTCCGCGATCTTCTTGGACATGATGGAGGAGGCGATCAGCGGGATCGCCTCGACCGTGCCGGTGACGTCCCGCAGGGCGTAGAGCTTCTTGTCGGCGGGGGCCAGGCCGTCGCCCGCCGCGCAGATCACCGCGCCGGTGGTGTCGAGGACGTGCAGCATCTCCTCGTTGGACAGCAGTGCGCGCCAGCCGGGGATCGACTCCAGCTTGTCCAGGGTGCCGCCGGTGTGGCCCAGGCCGCGGCCCGACAGCTGCGGGACGGCGGCGCCGCACGCGGCGACCAGGGGGGCCAGCGGGAGGGTGATCTTGTCGCCGACGCCGCCCGTGGAGTGCTTGTCGGCCGTGGGGCGGGACAGGGAGGAGAAGTCCATGCGCTCGCCGGAGGCGATCATCGCGGCCGTCCAGCGGGCGATCTCGCGGCGGTTCATGCCGTTGAGGAGGATCGCCATGGCGAGCGCGGACATCTGCTCGTCGGCGACCTCCCCGCGGGTGTACGCGTCGATGACCCAGTCGATCTGCTCGTCGCTGAGTTCGCCGCGGTCCCGCTTGGTGCGGATGACGGAGATGGCGTCTGTGGCCATGGCGTGCGGTCCTTCCGTGGTTCAGGAAGTGTGCGGCCCCTCCGCTCGACTCAGGTCGGAGGGGCCGTACGGGAGTTACTTGGTGAGATGGTCCGGGCCGAAGGCCTGGGGCAGCATCTCGGAGAGCGGGAGGATGCCCGCCGGGGTCTCCAGGAGCAGCTCGGGGCCCCCGAACTCGTACAGCAGCTGACGGCAGCGGCCGCACGGGACCAGGATCTCGCCGCGGCCGTCGACGCACGTGAAGTGCGTCAGCCGGCCGCCGCCGGTGCGCTGCAGCTCCGAGACCAGCCCGCACTCGGCGCACAGGCCGAGGCCGTAGCTGGCGTTCTCGACGTTGCAGCCGGAGACCGTGCGGCCGTCGTCGACCAGGGCGGCGACGCCGACCGGGTAGCCGGAGTAGGGGGCGTAGGCGTGCGTCATGGCCTCGCGGGCCAGCTCGCGCAGCGCCTCCCAGTCGACGGCGGCCGGCCGGCTCACTTGCCCTGGCCCTTGCGGTAGCGCATGCCGTCGGCCTTCGGCATCCTCAGGCGCTGCGCGGACAGCGACAGCACGAGGAGGGTGACGACGTACGGGGTGGCGCCCACGAAGTCGCTCGGGACCTCGTCGGTGACCAGGTACCACAGCAGGACGAGCGCGCCCACGAAGAGGCTGATGCCGCCCTGCCAGTGGGCCTTCTTGTACATCTTCCAGCCCGCCATCGCCACGAGCAGCACGACCAGCAGGAGCAGCAGCGCGTGCACGGTCTGGCCGCCGTTGCGCAGCTGCAGCGCGTCGGAGTAGCCGAACAGGCCCGCGCCCATGGCGAGTCCGCCGGGCCGCCAGTTGCCGAAGATCATGGCGGCGAGACCGATGTAGCCGCGGCCGCCGGTCTGGTTCTCGAGGTAGATGTGCGAGGTGACCAGCGCGAGGAAGGCGCCGCCGAGGCCGGCCAGGCCGCCGGAGACGGCGACGGCCGCGTACTTGTACTTGTAGACGTTGACGCCGAGGGACTCCGCCGCGACCGGGTTCTCGCCGCAGGAGCGCAGCCGCAGACCGAACGGCGTGCGCCACAGCAGCCACCAGCTGGCGACGAACAGCGCGAAGGCGAGGATCGTGATCACGGACAGGTTGGTCACCAGACCGCCGAGGATGCCGGCGATGTCGGAGATCAGGAACCAGTGGTGCTTCTCGAGGGACTGCAGGGCGTCGGACAGGCCCGGGATGTCGAAGTCGGGCAGCGAGTCCACCGGCGGGGACTGCTTGGGGTTGCCGCCCGCGTCGGCCGCCTTGCCGTTGGTGAAGAACAGCTTGGCGAGGTACTGGGTGGTGCCCAGCGCGAGCAGGTTGATCGCGACACCGGAGACGATGTGGTCCACGCCGAAGGTGACGGTGGCGACGGCGTGCAGCAGTCCGCCGAGGACGCCGAAGCCGACACCGCACAGCAGGCCGAGCCAGGGGCTGGACTGCCAGCCGATCCAGCCGGCGCCGAAGGTGCCGAGGATCATCATGCCCTCGAGGCCGATGTTGACCACGCCGGAGCGCTCGGACCACAGGCCCGCGAGACCGGCGAGGCCGATCGGGACGGCGAGGCTCAGCGCGGCGCTGACCTGTCCGTCGGAGGTGAGCTGGTTCGCCCCGGTGATGACGCGGACCGCGGCGACGAGCAGCAGGGCGCCGGCGACGATCATGAGGATCTGGCCGAGCGGACGGCCCGACCGGGTGCGTTCGGTGTCCGTCTTGGGGGCCGCGGGCGGCGGCGTGTCGGTCATCGTGGCAGTCATCACGCCACCTCCTGCTTCTCGGTCGGGGCGGCGGCCTGGGCGGCGAGTTCGGCGCCGACCCGCTGCTGCTGGCGCTTGAGGCCGTAACGTCGTACGACCTCGTAGGCGATCACGACGCACAGGACGATCACGCCCTGGATGACGCCGAGGATCTCCTTGTCGTAGCCCTGGAACTCCAGGTGGTTGGTGGTGCGCTCCAGGAAGCCCCACAGCAGGGCGCCCAGCGCGATGCCGACCGGGTTGTTGCGGCCGAGCAGGGCGATGGCGATGCCGGTGAAGCCGATGCCGGTCGGGAAGTCGTTGCTGAACTGGTGGCTGTCGTTGAGCAGGGTCGGCATGCCGATGAGGCCGGCGATCGCGCCGGAGATGAGCATGCTGGTCGCGATCATCTTCTTCACGGAGACACCGCTCGCGGCGGCCGCGCTCTCGGACTGGCCGACGGTGCGCAGGTCGAAGCCGAACCGGGTGCGGCCGAGCACGAACCAGTACGCGATGCCGACGAGCACGGCGATGAAGATGAAGCCCCACAGCTCGCCCGCCGGGCCGGTGTTGATCTGGAAGAAGTACGAGGACGAGCGCAGCGGCTTGGTGGACACGACCGTACCGCCGGCCTGGAGTTCGGCGAGCTTCCCGGGCTGCAGCAGGTAGGCGATGATCGCGGTGGCGATCGCGTTGAGCATGATCGTCGAGATGACCTCGCTGACGCCCCGGGTCACCTTCAGCACGCCCGCGATGCCCGCCCACACGGCGCCGGTGCCCATCGCGCACAGGATGATCAGCGGGATGGAGATCCAGCCGGGCGTGGTCAGCGCGCCGCCGAGGACGGCGGCGAAGAACGCGGCGATGCGGTACTGGCCGTCGACGCCGATGTTGAACAGGTTCATGCGGAAGCCGATGGCCACCGCGACACCGGCCAGGTAGTACGTCGTCGCCTTGTTGAGGATGTAGACCTGGCTGTCGCTTGCGGTGCCGTAGGTCACCATGTCGCTGAAGGCGTCGAACGGGTTCTTGCCGGTGGCGAGGATCACCAGGGTGGTGACGACGAGCGCGGCGACGATCGCGAGCAGCGGGGCCGCGATGGCGAGGAGCAGCCGCTCCTTGTCGATGCGTTGGGTCAGCTTGTTCATCGGGCGTCGTCCTCTGTGTGCTCCAGGTGGCCGGTGGCCGCACCCGTCATGGCGGAGCCCAGCTCCTCGGGGGTGATGGTGGCGGGGTCGGCGTCGGCGACCAGTCGGCCGCGGTACATCACCCGCAGGGTGTCGGACAGGCCGATGAGCTCGTCCAGGTCGGCGGAGATCAGCAGCACCGCCAGGCCCTCGCGGCGGGCCTCGCGGATGTGGTCCCAGATCGCCGCCTGCGCGCCGACGTCCACGCCCCGGGTGGGGTGGGCGGCGATGAGCAGCTTGGGCTCGTGGCTCATCTCGCGGCCGACGATCAGCTTCTGCTGGTTGCCGCCGGAGAGGGAGGCGGCGGTGACGTCGATGCCGGGGGTGCGGACGTCGTACGCCTCGATGATGCGCTCGGTGTCGCCGCGGGCGCCCCTGATGTCGAGCAGCTGGCCGCGGGAGTTGGGCTTCTCGGTGACGTGGCCGAGGATGCGGTTCTCCCACAGCGGGGCCTCGAGGAGCAGGCCGTGGCGGTGGCGGTCCTCGGGGATGTAGCCGACGCCGGCCTCGCGGCGGTGGCGGGTGGGGACGTGGGAGATGTCGGTGCCGTCGAGGGCGATCGTGCCGGAGTTCAGGGCACGGATGCCCATGATGGCCTCGACCAGCTCGGACTGGCCGTTGCCCTCGACGCCGGCGATGCCGAGGACCTCGCCCTTGTGGATGGTGAAGGAGATGTCGTCGAGGATGATCCGCTCGACGCCGTCGAGGTCGGTCTGGGCCAGGCGCAGGCCGTCCACCTTCAGCAGCGGGACGTCGGTGACCGTGGACTCCTCGGTCTCCGGCGTGGGCAGTTCGCTGCCGACCATCAGCTCGGCGAGCTGCTTGGTCGTGGTGCCGGCCGGCTTCACGGTGCCGACGGTGGTGCCGCGGCGGATGACGGTGATCTCGTCGGCCACGGACAGGACTTCGCCGAGCTTGTGGGAGATGAAGATGACGGTGAGGCCCTCGGCCTTGAGCTCGCGCAGGTTGTCGAAGAGGGCGTCGACCTCCTGCGGGACGAGGACGGCGGTGGGCTCGTCGAGGATGAGGGTCTTGGCGCCGCGGTAGAGGACCTTGAGGATCTCCACGCGCTGGCGGTCGGCGACGCCGAGCTCCTCCAGCAGGACGTCCGGGCGCACGTTGAGCCCGTATGCGTCGGAGAGTTCCTTGATCTTCGCGCGCGCCTTGGCGCCGATGCCGTACAGCTTCTCCGCGCCGAGGACGACGTTCTCCAGGACGGTGAGGTTGTCGGCGAGCATGAAGTGCTGGTGCACCATGCCGATGCCGCGGGCGATGGCGTCGGCGGGGTTGTGGAAGACGACGGTCTCGCCGTTCACGGTGATGGTGCCCTCGTCGGCCTGCTGCATGCCGTAGAGGATCTTCATCAGGGTGGACTTGCCGGCGCCGTTCTCACCGCACAGGGCGTGGACGGTTCCCGTGCGGACGGTGATGTCGATGTCCTTGTTGGCCACGACACCGGGGAAACGCTTGGTGATGCCGCGCAGTTCGACGGCAGCGGGAGGGCTGGACGCGTTGATGGCGCACTCTCCTCGGGGGGCAAAGGGGGCTGAGG
>NZ_WVUG01000171.1 GCF_017614965.1 Streptomyces griseorubiginosus
CCCTTCACCCACCCCCAGATCCCGTACATCGGAAGGGCCGGATACCGGGGCGGGGCGGCGCGCTTCCCCCACCGCCCCGCCGTCCTCGACGTCCGCCGCTATGGCGCCGTGGCGGACGGCACGACCGACTGCGCCCCCGCGATCAACCGTGCCATCGCCGCCGCCGGACGGGCCGGCGGTGGCACGGTCTCCATCCCGCCCGGCACCTTCCGCATCGACGGCCTGATCCAGATCGGCCACGACAACGTCGTGCTGCGCGGCGCCGGAAGCGACCGCACCACGCTCTACGCCACCAAGAACCTCACCGAACTGATCGGCGTGTACGGCTCCCGCTACGGCGGCACCAAGTCGTCCTGGTCCTGGGCGGGCGGCCTCATCTGGCTGGCCCCGAAGGCACGTTGGGACTCCCTGGTGGCCGCGATCAAGGCCCAGGCCTGGCCCTTCGAGGGTTGGACCGGCAACAGACGGGACGAGTGGCGGACCCTGACCCCCGTCGAACCCGCCCGCCAGGGCGACTGGACGGTCACCGTCGCCGACCCCTCGCACCTCCGTCCGGGCGCCCTGGTCCTCCTGCGTATCTCCGACGACGCCACCCACACCCTGCTCCAGCACATGTCGGGCGGCGGCCCCGGCCCGGCGGCGTACTACTGGGAGGACAAGACCAAGCTCCTGTCGTACGTTCCCTACGAATGGCCGGTCCGCGTCGCCCGCGTCCGAGGCCGCAGAGTCACCCTCGAACGCCCCCTGCCCCTCGACCTGCGTCCCGAATGGAACCCTCAGTTCACCACGCACGTAAGGGAGTTGACCGGCTCCGGCGTCGAGGGCCTGACCCTGGAGGTGATGGAGACACCCCAGTCCCCGCACCTCCTCGACAAGGGCTACAACGGGGTCGTCCTGCAGTGTGCGTACGACTGCTGGGCGGACGACGTCACCGTCCGCAACGTCGACAACGGCTTCGGCCTGGTCGCCGCCTCCTCCTGCACCCTGCGCCGCACGCGGGTGGGCGGCCGGGGCGAACACCACCCGTACTTCTGCCGTGAGGGCTCGCACGACAACCTGATCGAGGACTTCACCATCGAGCAGCGCACGGTCCCGGCCCGGGCCGACACCCAACTGCACGGCATCAACGTCGAGGGCCTGTCCTCGTACAACGTGTGGTCGCGCGGGGACATGCAGATGGGCACCTTCGACTCCCACCGCGGCCTGCCGTTCGCCAACGTCCGCACCGACATCACCGTGAACAACAACGGCCGCCACGGCGGCGACGCGAACGCGGGACCGCTCTTCGGCGCCCGCTTCACCCACTGGAACGTCCGGGTCACCAACGGCCGCGCGGGTCTGATGAAGGTCGACGGCCTGGCACCGTACTCCGCGACGGTCGGCCTCAACACCGTCAGCGAGTTCGACCAGATCGACGTACCGGACTTCACCGGGGACCTGCACTCCCGGCTGGAGCTCTACGGCACCACGGACGTCGTACGACCGCGCAACCTGCACGAGGCTCAGCGCGCGGCGATCCGGTAGCGCCCCGGCGTCACCCCCACCAACTTCCGGAAGTGGCGCGTCAGATGGGACTGGTCGAAGAACCCCGTCGCCGACGCCACCTCGCCCGGCGCCCGCCCGTCCAGCAGGAGGCGGCGGGCCCGGTCGACGCGGCGGGAGGTGAGGTACTGGTGCGGGGCGATGCCGTACGCGGTGCTGAACGCCCGTACCAGATGGGCCGGATGGGCGTGCAGGAGTTCTGCAGCGGTGTCGAGGCCGAGCCCGTCGACGACGTGCTCGTCGAGGAGCTCACGCAGCCGACGCGCGAGGACGGGGTCGGGACGCGCGGGTCGCGTCTCCTGCCCCGGCTGCAGCAGGTCCCGCAGCCGGTCGCCGATCAGCGTCAGCCGGCTCTCGGCCTCCAGCTCCTCGCCCGGCCGCCCGAGCGCGGTGTGCAGCTGCCCGACCCGCCGGCGCAGCACCGGATCGCGCAGGTCGGGGCCGTCGACGGCGGCCCCGATGAGGTCGTCGCCGAGCCGGGTGCCGTCGAGGTAGACGACCCGCTTGCGGAAGCCGTGCGGGGTGGCCGGCGAGCCGTTGTGCGGGACGTGCGGCGGCAGGAGGGTGACCGTGTCGTGCGGGGTGCCGTGCTCGTGCCGGTCGAGGTCGTACCGTACGGCCCCGTCGTCCACGATGAGCAGGGTCCACGCCTCATGGACGTGCATGGGGTAGGCGTACTCGGTGAAGTGCGCGTGGAAGACCTCCACCACGCCCCGCACCCGGGGACGCCAGGCGGAGACCTCCGGTCGGGAGCGCTGAGCGGCCATGCAAAAAACGTACAAGACGGGGCCGTGAGCGGACCGGCAGTCTCGGAGTATGAGCGACACACCCATCCGGTTCGACACCAAGATCGCCGTCCTGCTGCGCGAGGACCTGGAGACCTGGCAGCGCCTGAACGTCACCGCGTTCCTGGTCAGCGGCCTCGGCAGCACGGTCCCCGAGGTGATCGGCGAACCGTACGAGGACGCGGACGACGTGCAGTACCTGCCGATGTTCCGCCAGCCGGTCCTGGTCTTCGAGGGCACGAAGGAGACCCTGACGGCGGCCCACGCGCGCGCCCTGTCCCGGGCGCTCCCGCGGGCGCTGTTCACCTCCGACCTCTTCGCGACCGGCCATGACGCGGACAACCGGGCGGCCGTACGGGCCGTCGGGACGGCGGAGCTGGATCTGGTCGGGCTCGCGGTGTACGGGCCGAAGAACGCGGTGGACAAGGTGCTGAAGGGGGCGCGGATGCATCCGTGAGGGAAGGTGGACCGAATCTGCACAGGGCATGCGCAACCCCCTCGGGGTACGGAGGCGTTGATGCCGAGATGTCCTGTTCGGCGCGACCGCGACTCCGCCCGTCCCTGCCCTGTGCGGCCCTCCGCGTGGAGAACCCGGCCCCAATTCGTGTGCATCCCCTCACGGTTCGGTCGCCGACGCGTCCAACTGCCGTGCCTCGCAGGTCCGTCGACTGGATGCCGGGCACGCTCCGTGATTTGATCCTGCGCACCGCGGCCCGTCGTCTGTCCCCCTCAGCCGGGCCGCTTCCCCTGGTACATCCATGCGAAGGGCAGTCCCCTCATGAACTCCGCTCCCCAGGTCCAGACCCTCGAGATCTCCGACGCCGAACTCGACGCCGTCTCCGGCGGCCTGAGCCCGCAGATCGGCGTCGCCGTCGGCTCGACCACCCTGAGCAGCGCGGGCGTCCTGGCCGAGGTGGACTCGGTCAGGGCGACGGCCCTGGGCACCGTCGACGGCGCCCTCGGCGCGCTGCCCCACCAGGTCGGCGTGAACGTCAGCTTCTGACGGCCGCACACGACACGAGCCCCCTGCCGCAGGAGAAGTGCGGGCGGGGGGCTCGCTCGCGTGTGGCCACCGGGGTCGAGGGACTGAGGGCGTGTGTGTCCGCCGGGGCCGAGGGACCGAGGGCGCGTGGGTTCGCCGGGACCGAGGGAGCTTGGGTTCGCCGGGGGCCGAGGGGAGGTCAGCGGGCGGTCGCCTCCGCCGTGGCCGGCGCGGACGTCCCCGTCACCGACCGCTCCTCCTCATCCTCTGCCTCCTCCGGCATCCGCCGCATGAGCACGCCGTACCCGACCCCCGCCGCAGTCCCGACGGCCGCGCACAGCCCCCACAGCCACTCAGCACCGAACCGGTCGATGACCAGGCCGGACATCAGCGGGGCGACGAGCGCGGCCAGCGACCAGGACAGGGTGTAGACGCCCTGGTAGCGGCCGCGCCCGTGCACCGGAGAGAGCCGTACGACGATCCCCGTCTGCGTCGGGGCGTTGATCATCTCGCCCAGGGTCCACACGCACACGGTCAGCGCGAAGACGCCGACGGACCCGGCGAAGGCGGTGAGCCCGAAGCCGTACCCGGCGAGGACCGACGAGACGACGAGCAGCCGGCGCGGGTCCCGGTCCTGGATGAACCGGGTGACCGGGATCTGCAGCGCGACGATCAGGATGCCGTTGACGGCGATCGCGAGGCCGTAGTCGGCAGGGGTGAACCCGGCCTCGCCCATGGCGACCGGCAGCCCGACCGAGCCCTGCTGGAAGACGAGGGCGACGAGGAAGGACAGCCCGACGACCCCCATGTACCGGCCGTCGCGCAGAACGGTCCCGAGGCCGGTCCCCTCCTCGGCCGCCTTCTGGGTCGCCGTCCGCTCGGGCCGTGACTCGGGCAGCTTCAGGAACACGACCACCGCGCACAGGGCCGTCATCCCGGCCTCGATCAGGAACCCGGCGAGGTAGCTGAACTCGGCGATGAACCCGGCGGCCATGGAGGAGACGGCGAAGCCGAGGTTGATGGCCCAGTAGTTCAGCGAGAAGGCCCGCACCCGGTCCTCGGGCCGCACGATGTCGGCCATCATCGCCTGCACGGCGGGCCGTGAGGCGTTGGAGGCCATGCCGACGAGGAAGGCGACGGCGGCGATGGCGACCGGGTCGTGCACGAAGCCGAGCAGTGCGACGGAGGCGGCGGTGGCGGACTGGGCGACGAGCAGGGTCGGCCGCCGCCCGAGCCGGTCGGCCATCACCCCGCCGCCCAGCGACGACACGACCCCGCCGAGCCCGTGCAGCGACGCGACCAGGCCGGCGTAGGAGGCGGAGTAGCCGCGATCGAGCGTCAGGTACAGCGCCATGAAGGTGGCGACGAAGGCGCCGAGCCGGTTGACGAGGGTGCTGGTCCACAGCCACCAGAACTCGCGGGGGAGTCCCGAGACGGTCTCACGGGCGGCACGTCTCAGACTGGCGACGGGCATGGCGGATCCCCCCACGGATG
Source organism: Streptomyces griseorubiginosus (assembly GCF_017614965.1). Lineage (GTDB taxonomy): Bacteria > Actinomycetota > Actinomycetes > Streptomycetales > Streptomycetaceae > Streptomyces > Streptomyces griseorubiginosus_B. The sequence goes on from NZ_WVUG01000171.1 coordinate 4,804, forward strand.
TAAGTGCCTCTAGCGGTGGTGACAACTTACGAACACCGGGCGGGCGTGGGCCACTCAATTAACAGATGCAGTCAACTGTCCGGCCTTCGGGCAGCCATACGGCGGGACGAACCCGTGGATTACGCTCTGACCCATGGCCGACGCACCGTACAAGCTGATCCTCCTCCGCCACGGCGAGAGCGAGTGGAACGCGAAGAACCTGTTCACCGGCTGGGTGGACGTCAACCTCAATGAGAAGGGCGAGAAGGAGGCAGTCCGCGGTGGCGAGCTCCTGAAGGACGCCGATCTTCTCCCCGACGTGGTGCACACGTCCCTCCAGAAGCGGGCGATCCGCACGGCACAGCTGGCCCTCGAGGCCGCCGACCGACACTGGATCCCGGTCCACCGCAGCTGGCGCCTGAACGAGCGCCACTACGGCGCCCTCCAGGGCAAGGACAAGGCGCAGACCCTCGCCGAGTTCGGCGAGGAGCAGTTCATGCTGTGGCGCCGCTCCTATGACACCCCGCCGCCGCCGCTCGAGGACGGCGCGGAGTTCTCCCAGTCCGACGACCCCCGCTACGCGACGATCCCGCCGGAGCTCCGCCCCCGCACGGAGTGCCTGAAGGACGTCGTCATCCGCATGCTCCCGTACTGGTACGACGGCATCGTCCCCGACCTCCTCGCCGGCCGCACGGTCCTCGTCGCCGCCCACGGCAACAGCCTGCGCGCCCTGGTCAAGCACCTGGACGGCATCTCGGACGCCGACATCGCGGGCCTGAACATCCCGACGGGCATCCCCCTCTACTACGAGCTCGACACCGACTTCCAGCCGGTGACGAAGGGCGGCAAGTACCTCGACCCGGAGGCGGCCGCGGCGGCGATCGAGGCGGTCAAGAACCAGGGCAAGAAGAAGTAGCCTCTGCGATCATGCCTCCCACCTGCGCGTACGGCGCGGGAGGGAGGCATTTTCACGGTCGGGGACCGCTGTGGACCCTCAGTGCGGCGCCCGCGTCTCTGGATTCCCGGCGTCATACCGTCAGCGGTACGGGGACCACCTCGTCCGCCTTGTGGCCGGCGCGTTCGTGGATGCGTTGGACCGCTTCCGCGGAGGGGGCCTCGGAGAGGCAGTAGACCGTGCCGGACTCCGGGTCCGCCCAGGCCTGTTCGAAGTGGACGTCCTCGTCCTTCTCTATGGCGAGGTCCGCCCGGTGCGCCTCACGCAGTTGGTCCGCCGTGATGCCCTTCATCCCGTGGTGCACGTCCATGAACTTGGCCATGGCTCCGCACCTCCTTCCCACCTGTTCCTCCATCCATGCTGCGCCCGTACGGCGGGAGGGGCGACCGGGCCGGAGCGTCGTCCGGGGCGTGGAGCGGTCGTGACGCAGGCCCCGGTGCGCCAGGGCACCGGGGCCTGCGTGGACGTACGCTCTCAGCCGCACTGGCAGGGGCTGCCCGACTGGCACCCGCAGCCGCAGCCCGAGCCGCAGCCGCACGCGCCGACGAGCGGGAGGCTCTTGATGTCGGCGGGCTGCTCCGTCTCGCGCTCCTGCTTCGGGTCGGGCGTCGTAGGGGCTTCGGCCATGGGTCCTCCTGGAGGCTCGGGCCTGGGCAGGACTGCTGCCTCACCCATTGCATGCCCACCGCGGCGGTCGCATCAACGGCGCACGGAGGCGCCACCACGCCCCCCGAAGCCCCCGCACTCCGTCGGTGAACGCCGCTTACGCCCCCATGGCGAGACGGCGGGATGGCTGACGGCGCGTAACAGTGCAACGCCTATGAGTGGGCTGCCGCGCACCCCCGGCAGTTCGACTACGCCCCCTCGACCCCCGCCACCGGCTGGATCTCCGGCTGGATGTCGGTCTGGAGGTCGTCGGCGTGTTCGCCTGTGACCAGGAACACCACGCGCTTGGCGACCGCCACCGCGTGGTCGGCGAAACGCTCGTAGTAGCGGCCGAGGAGGGTGACGTCCACCGCCGTCTCGATGCCGTGCTTCCAGCGGTCGTCCAGCAGGTGCTGGAAGAGCGTGCGGTGCAGGAGGTCCATCTCGTCGTCGTCCTGCTCCAGCTGCATCGCGAGGTCGACGTCCTTGGTGACGATCACCTCGGCCGCCTTCGCCATCAGCCGCTGCGCGAGCTGGCCCATCTCCAGGATGGTCGCGTGCAGGTCGTGCGGGATCGCCCGCTCCGGGAACCGCAGCCGGGCGAGCTTCGCCACGTGCTGGGCCAGGTCGCCCGAGCGCTCGAGGTCCGCGGACATCCGCAGCGAGGTCACGACGATCCGCAGGTCGGTCGCCACCGGCTGCTGACGGGCGAGGAGGGCTATGGCCCGTGCCTCCAGGTCGTGCTGCAGTTCGTCGATCTTCTGGTCGCCCTCGATCACGCTCTCGGCCAGCTTCAGGTCACCGTCGAGGATGGCGGTCGTGGCGCGCCCGATCGCCGACCCGACCAGCCGGGCCATGTCCACCAGACCGTCACCGATCGAGTCAAGTTCCTCGTGGTACGCGTCCCGCATCAGGGGTCCCTCTCTTACGTCTGCCTCGGGGATTCCGGGGATGAGAACCGGCCGCGAAACCGGTCCTGTGAACCCCACGCTCCCACGATCCGGCCTGAACGCGTCGGTTTCCGTCCCCTCAAATGAACCGCCCCTGGCTCCAAGGTGAACTCTGGGCGACGAGTGTTCGAGGTCGCACCTCGACGGCTGTGGGGATGTCGTACCCCCTGCTTAACCTGTTTGCATGGACGTGAACGCGGCGGTCGCCGCAGCGGCAGCGATCGCCGGGGTGCTCACCGGTGTCATCGCCATGCTGGCGTTCCGCTGGAGCGAGCGGGAGCAGAAGCGCCCCACCCGCACCTCCCTGCACACCGACCCGGTGCTTCCGCCGGGTGTGGACACGGTCCTGTCGGTGCTCCGGTCCTCGGCCGTCGTGCTGGACGAGGCGGACACCGTGGTCAAGGCCAGCTCGGCGGCGTACGCCCTGGGACTGGTGCGCGGCGGCCGGCTCTCCGTCGAGCCGATGCTGCGGATGGCCCGGGACACCCGCAGGGACGGGGAGATACGGCAGGTGGAGCTGGATCTGCCCCGGCGCGGCACCGGACGGGGCGAGGCGCTGGCGGTCTCCGCGCGCGTGGCGCCCCTCGGGTCGCGGCTGGTGCTGCTCCTGGTCGAGGACCTGACCGAGGCCCGGCGGATCGAGGCGGTGCGGCGTGACTTCGTCGCGAACGTCAGCCACGAGCTGAAGACGCCGGTCGGCGCGCTCTCCCTGCTGTCCGAGGCTGTCATGGACGCCTCCGACGACCCGGAGGCCGTCGAGCGCTTCGCCGGACGCATGCAGATAGAGGCCACCCGGCTGACCAACCTGGTGCAGGAGCTCATCGACCTGTCGAGAGTGCAGAACGACGACCCGCTCGAGGACGCCGAGCCCGTGCGGGTGGACGAACTGGTCGCCGAGGCCATCGACCGCTGCCGCCACCAGGCCGGCACCAAGCAGATCACCATGGCCGCGGGCGGCACCGCCGACCTGCATGTGTGGGGCAACCGCGGCCAGCTCGCGGCCGCGCTCGGCAACCTCGTCGAGAACGCCGTCAACTACTCGCCGGCCCGCACCCGCGTGGGCATAGCCGCCCGCCGGGTGACCGCGCCCGGCGGTGACCTGATCGAGGTCGCCGTGACCGACCAGGGAATCGGTATCTCCGAGAAGGACAAGGAGCGCGTCTTCGAGCGCTTCTACCGCGTGGACCCCGCCCGCTCCCGTGCCACCGGCGGTACGGGCCTGGGGCTCGCGATCGTCAAGCACGTGGCCGCCTCGCACGGCGGGGAGGTCACGGTGTGGAGCGCCGAAGGCCAGGGCTCCACGTTCACTCTGAGGCTGCCGGAGGCGGGCGCGGCCCGAGACCGCGCCCAGCAGCACCCCGATCTCGACGACCTCGACGACGAGGCCGGCGAATCCACCCCCCAGTCATCCCCGTACGAACCGCTTCCCGCCCCGGAGGTCCTTCCGTGACCCGAGTGCTTGTCGTCGAGGACGAGGAGTCCTTCTCCGACGCCCTGTCGTACATGCTCCGCAAGGAGGGCTTCGAGGTCGCCATCGCGGCCACGGGCCCCGACGGACTCGACGAGTTCGAGCGCAACGGCGCCGACCTCGTCCTCCTCGACCTGATGCTGCCGGGTCTGCCCGGCACGGAGGTGTGCCGCCAGCTGCGCGGCCGCTCCAACGTCCCGGTGATCATGGTGACCGCCAAGGACAGTGAGATCGACAAGGTCGTCGGCCTGGAGATAGGAGCCGATGACTATGTCACCAAGCCCTTCTCGTCCCGTGAGCTCGTCGCCCGTATCCGGGCCGTCCTGCGCCGCCGCGGCGAGCCCGAGGAGGTCACCCCGGCCGCTCTGGAGGCCGGGCCGGTCCGGATGGACGTGGACCGCCATGTGGTCACGGTCTCCGGCTCCAAGGTCGACCTGCCCCTCAAGGAGTTCGACCTGCTCGAGATGCTGCTGCGCAACGCCGGCCGCGTCCTGACCCGTATGCAGCTGATCGACCGTGTCTGGGGCGCCGACTACGTGGGCGACACCAAGACGCTCGACGTCCACGTCAAGCGCCTGCGCGCCAAGATCGAGCCCGACCCGGGCGCGCCGCGGTATCTGGTGACGGTGCGGGGTCTCGGATACAAGTTCGAGCCGTAAACCGCCGTACGCACGCCGAAGGGCGGGACCTCCCGGTGATTCCCGGTGAGGCCCCGCCCTTCGTTCGTACGACTGCTCGTACGGCTACTTCGTACGACTGCTCGTACGACCGCTCAGTGGCCGGTGGCCGTCGCGCTCGCGGAGGCCGCGCTGGTGGGGTTGGTCGTGGGCGGCGTCGTCGACTTCGAGGCGGACGGGTTCGGGGACGCCGTCGTGCTCTTGGTCGGCTTCGGGCTGGCGGACGGCGTGGCCGTCGGCACCGCGCTGGGGCCCCACTTGGTGAAGTAGCTAGCGGCCGGGACCACGAAGGCGCGCAGGCTCACGTCACCGGCCTTGCTGAAGGTGAAGGTGACCTTGCGGACGCTGCCGTCCTGGACGGCCTCGCGCCCGTTGGGCAGGGAGGCGCTGGCGTTGCCCTTGCCGCCGATCACCAGCGAGCCGTGCGCCGGGACGACGAGCTTGCCGCTGCCCTTGGCCGGCCTGACCTCGGCGGTCTGGTTGACGTTCGGGAGGGTGATGGAGTCCACGGTCTGCGCGGTGTCACCGTTGTTGAAGAGGGTCGCCGAGATCACGGCGGGACCCGTCGCCTGGATGTCGGGCTGGGTGATGACCAGCGCGTTCTGGATCTTGATGTCGCCGACCGTGACGGCCGCGTTGTCCGGCTTGACCTGCAGGGTCTGGGCGTCGCTGCCCGCGGCGCACGCGGAGAGCGAGGCGACCGAGACTGCGATGGCGGCGGCGGCGAGAGCGCCGCGTCGAAGGCTGCTGCTCACGGCGGCGGCAACTCCTTGACTCGAGCGTGGCGACCATAAAGCCGCCCTAAGTGTCTGTCAGCGGCCTTAGGTTACCGAGCCGTTCCCACGCCACCGCACCCGACCCTCCTCCAAGCCCTCCGCTTCCCTCGGCAGGGGGTAGTCGGGGGAGCTCGTCCGGCATTCACATAACCCGGTCCGGCAAACCCCGGGCACGGGCGCGCAAATTTTGCGTGAAGGAATGCGGAGCCGTTCCCGGAAATGGATCACCGGCCGCCCCGCCGACCCCCCGTGATCAATTCCGGAATCGATACGGAAGCGACTCACGCCACCGAACGGAGTAGCGGAAGTCGCACATCCGGAACCGGACATTTGCGGACGTTCGCCCGGTCGGAGGAGGCTCCGGATGCGTGTAACGTACGCGTTTCACCTCGGCCGGAGAGCCGCTCCGACCTGCGAAGACCTTCTTCCACTGGGTGGGCGAAGCACGTTCCTGTTGCTGTTGTCAAGCCCCGAGATATGCCCTGACCTGCGAAAACGCCATTCAGAACCGCCGGTTTCCGTGTTACCCTGGATAGCCACGGAAGGGGTACCTGTCACATGACGTTCAAGGTTGGCGACACCGTGGTCTATCCCCATCACGGGGCCGCGCTGATCGAGGCTATCGAAACTCGCCAGATCAAAGGCGTGGACAAGACCTACTTGGTGCTGAAGGTCGCCCAGGGTGACCTGACGGTACGTGTGCCAGCGGACAATGCGGAGTTCGTCGGCGTACGTGATGTGGTCGGTCAGGACGGGCTGGACCGGGTCTTCGAGGTGCTGCGCGCGCCGTACGCCGAGGAGCCCACGAACTGGTCGCGTCGATACAAGGCAAACCTGGAGAAGCTCGCCTCCGGCGATGTCATCAAGGTCGCGGAAGTCGTGCGTGACCTGTGGCGTCGTGAGCGCGAGCGCGGACTCTCCGCCGGTGAGAAGCGCATGCTCGCCAAGGCCCGCCAGATCCTGGTGAGCGAGCTCGCCCTCGCGGAGAACACGAACGAGGACAAGGCCGAGGCCCTGCTCGACGAGGTCCTCGCGTCCTGAACGACTGACGCAGGCGCGCCGGCCCGCTTCAGCACTCAGCACATCGAAATGCCGCGGTGCCCGATGACATCTCCATTGTCGCCGGGCGCTGCGGCATGTTCGTACTCGGACGCCGTACGTACGTGAACCTCGGGGGATTCCCCCGATACTTGGCGTGCCGGGCCCGGGCAGCAGGCTCGACCAGTGTCACGGAAGGGTCCGGTCAAGGCGTCGCGCCCGGCACTTCCCAGGCCATACCCACCTAGGTCGAGCACACAAACCTTGACAGGAACCGATGTCTGACGAATCGCGCCCTTCGCCCACGGAGGCCCGCACCGCGGCCGTGATTCCGGCCGCCGGCCGGGGCGTACGCCTCGGTCCGGGCGCCCCCAAGGCGCTCCGTGCGCTGGGCGGCACCCCCATGCTCATCCACGCGGTGCGGGCGATGGCCGCGTCCCGCGCGGTCTCCCTGGTCGTGGTCGTGGCCCCGCCCGACGGCGCCGCCGAGGTCAAGTCCCTCCTCGACGCGCACGCGCTGCCCGAGCGGACGGACTTCCTGGTGGTCACCGGCGGTGACTCCCGCCAGGAGTCCGTGCGGCTCGGCCTCGACGCGCTGCCGCCGGACTACGACATCGTGCTGGTCCACGACGCCGCCCGGCCGCTGGTGCCGGTCGACACGGTGGACGCGGTGATCGAGGCGGTACGGGACGGCGCCCCGGCCGTCGTGCCGGCGCTGCCGCTCGCCGACACCGTCAAGGAGGTCGAGCCCGCGCCGGTCGCCGGTGACCCGGAGCCCGTCGTGGCCACCCCGGTCCGCGCGCGGCTGCGGGCCGTGCAGACACCGCAGGGCTTCGACCGGGCCACGCTGGTCCGGGCCCACGAGGAGGTCACCGAGGACGTCACCGACGACGCGAGCATGGTCGAGCGGCTCGGGAACACGGTGCTGCTCGTCCCCGGGCACGAGGAGGCCTTCAAGGTCACCCGGCCCCTGGACCTGGTCCTCGCGGAGGCCGTCCTGGCCCGCAGGAGGCTGAACGATGGCTTCTGAGACATATCCGGTGCTGCCCCAGGTCGGCATCGGCACCGACATCCACGCCTTCGAGGAGGGCCGCGAGCTGTGGTGCGCCGGCCTGAAGTGGGAGGGCGAGGGAACGGGCCTGGCCGGCCACTCCGACGCGGACGTCGTGGCGCACGCCGCGTGCAACGCGCTGTTCTCGGCCGCCGGGCTCGGTGACCTCGGCCGACACTTCGGCACCGGCCGCCCCGAGTGGTCGGGCGCGTCCGGGGTGACCCTGCTGGCGGAGGCCGCCCGTATCGTGCGAGAGGCCGGCTTCCGCATCGGCAACATCGCCGTCCAGGTCGTGGGCCCCCGCCCGAAGATCGGCAAGCGGCGCGACGAGGCGCAGAAGATCCTGTCGGAGGCGGCCGGAGCCCCGGTGTCGGTGTCGGGGGCGACGACGGACGGCCTCGGATTCCCCGGCCGGGGCGAAGGCCTCATGGCGGTGGCGACGGCACTGGTGGTGCGGGAGGGGTAAACAAGGTGCGGGAGGGGTAAACACAGGGACTGCTCCACGCACCCTCTTCGGCCCACTACCCTAGGTCTCGTGACCATTCGCCTGTACGACACCAGCGCCCGGCAGATCCGTGACTTCGCCCCGCTCAAGCCGGGCTGTGTCTCGATCTACCTCTGTGGTGCCACCGTGCAGGCCGCACCGCACATCGGGCACATCCGCTCGGGCCTCAACTTCGACATCATGCGCCGCTGGTTCGAGTACCGCGGCTATGACGTGACGTTCATCAGGAACGTCACGGACATCGACGACAAGATCATCGCCAAGAGCCACGAGCAGAACCGCCCGTGGTGGTCGATCGGTTACGAGAACGAGCGGGCGTTCAACGACGGCTACACCGCGCTCGGCTGCCTGCCGCCCACCTACGAACCGCGGGCGACCGGACACGTGACCGAGATGGTCGAGATGATGCAGCGGCTCATCGAGCGCGGTCACGCCTACGAGGCGGACGGCAACGTCTACTTCGACGTGCGGTCCTTCCCGCAGTACCTGGAGCTGTCCCGGCAGGAGCTGGACAACCTGCTCCAGCCCTCGGGCGAGGGCGAGACCGGCAAGCGGGACCCGCGCGACTTCGCCATGTGGAAGACGGCGAAGCCGGGCGAGCCGACCTGGCCGACGCCCTGGGGGCCGGGCCGTCCCGGCTGGCACCTGGAGTGCTCGGCGATGGCGCACAAGTACCTCGGCAGCGCCTTCGACATCCACGGCGGCGGCATCGACCTGATCTTCCCCCACCACGAGAACGAGATCGCCCAGGCCAAGGCCTACGGCGACGAGTTCGCGCGGTACTGGCTGCACAACGCCTGGGTGACCATCGCCGGCGAGAAGATGGCCAAGTCGCTCGGCAACTCCGTGCTGGTCTCCGAGATGACCAAGCGCTGGCGGCCCATCGTGCTGCGCTACTACCTCGGCACCCCGCACTACCGCTCGATGATCGAGTACAGCGAGGACGCGGTGCGCGAGGCCGAGTCGGCGTTCGCGCGGATCGAGGGCTTCATCCAGCGGGTGGTCGAGAAGACCGGTCCCGTCGAGCCGTCCGCCGAGGTCCCGCCCGCCTTCGCCGAGGCGATGGACGACGACCTGGGCGTGCCGCAGGCGCTCGCCGTGGTGCACACCACCGTCCGGCAGGGCAACTCCGCCCTGGCCGCCGACGACAAGGAAGCCGCCGTGGCCCGCCTCGCCGAGGTCCGCGCCATGCTCGGTGTCCTCGGTCTGGACCCGCTCGACCCGCACTGGGCCGGCGAGACCGACCGCGGCGAGGACCTGCACGGTGTCGTCGACACCCTGGTCCGTATGGTCCTCGACCAGCGCGAGGCCGCCCGGTCCCGCAAGGACTGGGCCACCGCGGACGCCATCCGAGACCAGCTCGGGCAGTCGGGACTGTCCATCGAGGACAGCCCGCAAGGCCCGCGCTGGAGCCTCGGCCCGCGCTGAGTCCGGGGCGCTCCGCGCTGAGTCCGGGGCGCCGAGCAGAAGATCGATTGTGCCGTCCGGCCCTCCGGGCGGCACACTTCATAGACGTACGTACGACTTTCACGACAGACAGGTAGGTCATGGCCGCGAACAACCGCCGCATGTCCGGCAAGAAGGGCGCGCAGGTCGGCAGTGGCGGCCAGCGTCGCAGGGGTCTCGAGGGCAAGGGTCCGACCCCGCCCGCCGAGATGCGCAAGGGCCACAAGAAGAACCGCATCGCCACGGCCAAGGCGAAGCAGACCGCGCGCCGTCCCGCGCCCCGCGGGCGTGGCGGCAAGTCGTCCTCCGAGCTGGTCGTCGGCCGCAACCCGGTGGTCGAGGCGCTGCGCGAGGGCGTACCGGCCTCCACGCTCTACGTCCAGCAGTTCATCGACAACGACGAGCGCGTGCGCGAGGCCCTGCAGCTCGCCGCCGAGCGCGGTGGCATCAACCTCATGGAGGCCCCGCGCCCCGAGCTCGACCGCATGACCAACGGGCTCAACCACCAGGGGCTCGTGCTCCAGGTCCCGCCCTACGAGTACGCGCACCCCGAGGATCTGGCGGAGGCCGCCTACGACGAGGGCGAGGACCCGCTGATCGTCGCGCTCGACGGGGTCACCGACCCGCGCAACCTCGGCGCCGTCGTACGGTCCGTGTCCGCGTTCGGCGGCCACGGCGTCGTCGTACCCGAGCGGCGCGCGGCCGGGATGACCGCCGGCGCGTGGAAGACGTCGGCCGGTACGGCCGCCCGTACGCCCGTCGCCCGCGCCACGAACCTGACCCGCGCCCTGGAGGCGTACAAGAAGGCGGGCATCGTGATCGTCGGCCTCGCCGCCGACGGCGAACACGAGATCGGCGAACTGGAGGCCCTTCAGGGCCCGGTCGTGATCGTGGTCGGCAGCGAGGGCAAGGGCCTGTCCCGACTGGTCGGCGAAACCTGCGACTTCCGGGTGCGGATCCCGATGCCGGGTGGGGCCGAGTCGCTCAACGCCGGTGTGGCGGCGGGGATCGTGCTGTACGAGGCGGCGCGCCGACGGGGCTGAACACCTGTGCCCATCCTCACCCGTGCGGGTCAATCTGGGCGTCTGGGACAAGCTTGACGGGGTCCGGACACATCCGGCGGGTCAAAGCAGTGTCCTAAGCACACGTCACTCGGTTAGATGAGTGTGGACACCAGAACACCCCGCACACCCACGGGGGACCGCTCGTCGGGATTCGATTCCGGATTCGACGACGCTCCCGCGCTGAGCATGGTGAAGGTGCCGAGCGATCCGGCGCAGATCATCGTCAATCACGCCAGCTTCCGCGTGCAGCTCGGCGCGTCGACGCGCGCCCAATCCCCGCGGATCGCACGGCACTTGAGCGCCGGCGAGGACACGACCCGGATGCCCGCGGGCGGCACGCCGGCGGCCCGCCGCCGGCCGGTCGTGTGGAGCGGCAGGTCCGCTCCCGACGACACCGGCGCCCACCGCCTGCTCCAGGCCGTGCGGGCCGGCGTCCGGCGCGACGAGGACCCCTCCGCCGACGCCGGCGCCACCCAGGTCATCCCGCGCGTCGAGACCGGCCCCACGTACGACGAGATCTACGACGGGCTGGACCAGACCGTCGAGACCCCGATGGTCGGCGCCCAGCGCAGCTACGAGGACACGGGCGGCACGCGTCTGCTGCCCCACATGCGCACGGTGGGCAGCGCCTACGACGAGGAACCCCCGTACGGCGGCGCGGACTTCGAGCCGGAGGAGGCCGAGGAGCAGCGTTCCCGGCGGCACGGCGACGACCCGGCCCGGCACGCGTACTACCCGGGCCGCCGTATGAACCTGGGCGTGGTCCTGCTCCCGCTGCGCATCTTCCTTGGCTTCATCTCGATCTACGCCGGCATGGGCAAGCTGTGCGACCCCGTCTACTTCGACGGCGGCAAGCGCGGCTCCATGGTGAAGTGGCTCAACACCCTGCACCCCTGGGAAGTCGCCGAGCCCCTGCGCCAGTTCGCCCTGCACCACCCCGTCGGCTCGGGCCTGGTCATCGCCTTCGCGCAGGTGATCGTCGGCGTGCTGACGGTCCTCGGCTGCTGGCAGCGGGTGGCCGCCGTCCTCGGCGCCCTGCTCTCCGCCGCGCTCATCGTCACCGTCAGCTGGAAGACCGTCCCCGCCTACGACGCCCCCGACATCATCTACCTCGCCGCCTGGTCCCCGCTGATCATCGCCGGCGCCCCCGTCTACTCCGTCGACGGCCGCCTCGCGGGCAGCGCCTGGCGCCGTCTCGGACCCCGCTCCGACATCTGGGAGCTGCGCCGCTACGTCCTGCGCCGCGGCGCGCTCGTCACGGCCATCACGGTCGGCCTCACGCTCCTCATCGGCTCCCTGCTCGGCGGCGCGGTCCGTGACGCCGGCCGGGTGGTCGTGCCGGGCCCCGGTGAGGCGCCGCGCAACCAGCTGCCGGGCTCCCCGCTCCCGCAGGAGCCGGGCAAGCGGCACCGGCAGTCGCCGTCCGCCTCCCACTCGCCCACCCACGGTGCGACCAGCCGGTCCACGCCGTCGGGTGCGGCGACGACCCCGAGCAGCACCGCGACGGGCGGCGCACCCAGCCAGCCCCAGGGCACGGCGGGCCAGACCCTGCCCCACCACTCCGCCCCCTCCGGCGGCGGCGCCCCCAGCACCAGCTCCGGCCCCACGTCGGGCGGTTCGACGGGCGGCGGCACCGGCTCCAGCAGCGGCACCGGCACCGGCTCCGGAGGCTCCTCCGGCCAACCGGGCCTGGTCGGCGGCCTGTTGGGGTAACCAGGCCGGTGGGCGACATTTTGGGCGGGCCCACCGGCTGAACCTCTTGGCCCACCACGAAGGGGTCCCGCACGGATGACTGTGCGGGACCCCTCGGTCGTACGGCGGCCGGGATCCCTGGGTCATACGGCGGCCGGGATCCCTGGGTCGTACGGCGGGCCGGGATCCCTGGGTCGTACGGCGGACGTGTTCTCAGCGCCCCAGGGCGGCCAGTTCCTTCGCCGCCTCCGTCAGGTCCTTCGCCGTGTCGATGGCCCGCCAGTAGGAGCCCTGGGGGATGGGGAAGCCCGCAAGGCGCAGTTCCCGGGCCAGATGGGGGAAGGTCGTCCGCTCGTGGTCCCCGCGCTCCGGCAGCAGCTCGGCGAACTCCGGCGAGAAGACGTACACGCCCGCGTTGATCTCGAACGTGGAGGGCGGGGCCTCGATGAAGTCCGTGATGTGTCCGAAGCCGTCCGTCTGCACCGCGCCCCAGGGGATGCGCGGACGTGCCAGGGCGAGGGTGGCCACCGCGTCCCGCTCGGTGTGGAAGTCGGCCATGTCCCGCAGGGAGAAGCGGGTCCAGATGTCGCCGTTGGTGGCGTACCAGGGCTTGTCCGGGTGGGGGAGGTGGGAGGCGGCGTACTTCAGGCCGCCGCCGCGGCCGAGCGGCTCGCTCTCCACGACCGTCGTCACCCGCACCGGCAGGTCCGCCGACTTCAGCCAGTTCTGCAACACCTCGGCGAGGTGCCCGCAGCTGACGACGACGTCCGTGACGCCCTCCTCGGCCAGCCAGACGAGCTGATGGCCGATGATCGGAGTCCCCGTGCCGGGGATCTCGACCATCGGCTTGGGCCGGTCGTCGGTGTACGGACGAAGCCGCGAGCCCTGGCCTCCGGCCAGGACGACGGCTTGAACGGGGCGGGAAGCGGCGTTCGGATGGGTCATGCCCGCACTGTACGGGGCCCGCCGGAGACGACCGACGCAGGGAACCGTTCCTCAATCACCCATTACCCACCTCCGAACCCGACGAGCACGGACTCCACGGGCGCGAACGCCGGGGGCGTGAATGCCGGGGGCGCGAACGTGGTGGGCGTGGGCCGGCGGGCGTGAGTGCCGGCGGCGCGAACCTGGCGGGCGTGGGATCGGCGGACGGGAGATCGGCGGGCGCGGGACCGGTGGGCGCGGATCGATTGGCGCGGGGCGGCGGCCCGGGACTGGCTAGTGCGGGACCGGCGGACTGGGACCGGGTGGTGCTGGACCGATGGACCGTGACGGCCTGGCCATTTCCCGGACCAGTAGCGGTTGGCGCGGGGGTCGGCGGACTGGGACCGGTGGTGCCGGACCGATGGACCGTGACGGCCCGACAGCTTCCGACCAGTGGCGGTTGGCGCGGGGTCGGCGGGGGGACCTGCTGGTGCAGGAACGGCTGGCACGGACTACCCGACCAGCCCCGCCCGGCCAGTCTCTGACCAGCAACGGTGGGCGTGGGACCGATGGGCGGGGATTGGGCAGGCGCGAGTGCCATGGGCGCGAACCCGGGG
>NZ_WVUG01000172.1 GCF_017614965.1 Streptomyces griseorubiginosus
GTGTGTGGGGGGTGGTCGGTGCGGGGGCGGATTCTGCTCCGGGTCCCGTACTCAAAGGGTTCGCCTCCTTTTTTCCTTGCTCGTACTGCTGCTTACAGATGGGCGAGCTTCTCCAGCACGGGGGCGGCGGCGCGCAGTTTGGCCCACTCGTCCTCGTCCAGGCCCTCGACGAGGCCCGCCAGGAACGCGTTCCGCTTGGCGCGGCTCTCCGCGAGCATGGCCTCGGCCTGCTCGGTCTTGGTGACGACCTTCTGGCGCCGGTCCTCGGGGTGCGGCTCCAGCCGGACCAGTCCCTTGGCCTCCAGCAGCGCGACGATGCGGGTCATCGACGGCGGCTGCACGTGCTCCTTGCGGGCGAGCTCGCCCGGCGTGGCACTGCCGCAGTTCGACAGGGTGCCCAGCACCGACATCTCGGTGGGGCTCAGCGACTCGTCGACGCGCTGGTGCTTGAGTCGACGGGACAGCCGCATGACGGCGGAGCGAAGGGCGTTCACGGCGGCAGCGTCGTCGCCATGGGTGAGGTCCGGCATGTCTTTAGCGTAACTCATTACTCTCGCTAAACAAGCTGGCGCGCAGGCACATTCCCGTGACCCTGGCCACTGAAGCGACAGCTTCACCCGTACGAGTGAGACGACGCCGGAAAGTGACCGCTCGGCGGAACCCGCCAGCGACCCTCGTCCCATGGGGACAGAAGTGCTCAGCCTGCGAATAGACCGGGAGCTGCTGGAGCGGCTCAGGGACCACGCGTCCAAAAGGGGAATGAGCGTCCAGGACTATGTCGTCCGGACGCTCATGCGTGATGACTTCGACGAGCGGTTCCAGACCGCCGTCGACGAGACCGAGAGGTTCTACGGCGTCACGTGAGCCCCAGGGCCGGCATCAGGTAGTAGAAGCCGAACACCGCCGCGACGACGTACATCGGCACCGGGACCTCCCGGCCCCGGCCGGCCGCCAGCCGCAGGACGGCGAAGGTGATGAAGCCCATGCCGATGCCGTTGGTGATCGAGTAGGTGAAGGGCATCATCACCATCGTCACGAAGGCCGGGATCGAGAGCGTGTAGTCGGCCCAGTCGATCTCCTTGACCGATCCGGCGAGGATCAGGAAGCCGACCGCGAGCAGCGCCGGGGTGGCCGCCTGGGAGGGGACCATGGTGGCGACGGGGGTCAGGAACAGCGCCACGGCGAACAGCGCGCCGGTGACGACGTTCGCGAAGCCCGTACGGGCCCCTTCACCGACGCCGGCCGTGGACTCCACGAAGCAGGTGGTGGCCGAGGAGGAGCTGGCGCCGCCGGCGGCGACCGCGATGCCGTCCACGAACAGCACCTTGTTGATGCCGGGCATCTCGCCCCTGGCGTTGGTCAGCTTGGCCTCGTCGCTGACACCCATGATCGTGCCCATCGCGTCGAAGAAGCACGACAGCAGCACGGTGAAGACGAACAGCACGCCGGTCAGCACACCCACGTGGGAGAAGCCGCCGAAAAGGCTGACCTTGCCGATCAGGCCGAAGTCCGGGGTGGCGACCGGGTTGCCGGGCCACTTCGGGGTGGTCAGGCCCCAGGACGGGACGTTCGCGACCGCGTTGACGATCACCGCGAGGACGGTCATCGTGACGATGGAGATCAGGATCGCGCCGGAGACCTTGCGGACGATCAGCGCGAGGGTCAGCAGCGCGCCGAGGATGAAGACCAGCACCGGCCAGCCGTTGAGGTGACCGTCGGCGCCGAGCTGGAGCGGGACGGTGGTCTGGGCGGCGTCCGGGATACGGGTGACGAAACCGGAGTCGACGAGCCCGATCAGCATGATGAACAGGCCGATACCGATGGAGATCGCCTTGCGCAGGCTGTAGGGCACGGCGTTCATCACACGTTCGCGCAGTCCGGTGGCGACGAGCAGCATCACCACGAAACCGGCGAGGACGACCATGCCCATCGCGTCCGGCCAGGACATCCGGGGCGCGAGCTGGAGCGCGACGACCGAGTTCACGCCGAGGCCGGCCGCGAGCGCGATCGGCACGTTGCCGATGACGCCCATCAGCAGCGTGGTGAACGCCGCCGTCACGGCCGTGGCCGTCACCAGCTGACCGTTGTCGAGGTGGTGCCCGTACATGTCCTTCGCGCTGCCCAGGATGATCGGGTTGAGCACGATGATGTAGGCCATCGCGAAGAAGGTGGCGAAGCCGCCACGGATCTCCCGGGCGAGCGTGCTGCCCCGCTCGGAGATCTTGAAGTAGCGGTCGAGCGCACCGGACGCGGGCCGGGCCCCGGGCTGGTCGGGAGCGGGGACCTTGGTGGGGGCCGAGCTGGACATTGGAGGTTCCTACGAGCAGATACGGACAGACGGAAACCGTTTCAGTATGAACATATGAACCCAGGGGCGCTATCTCCGCGCGTAGATGTGATCGCCTCGTAAGCTAGGGCCCATGGCGAAGTGGACCCCGCAGCACGAGGCGCCGGAGCCCCTGGAGGGGCCCGTCGTCGCCACCATCACCGGCGGCACGATCCTCTGGTTCGTCCTCTTCCTGGTGCAGCTGCCGTTCTACGGCTGGTTCGACGACCACGGGCACACCTGGTGGCTGTGGACCTGCCTCACCGGAGGGGTCCTCGGGCTGTACGGCGTCTGGTTCGTCCGGAAGCGGGACGCGGCGATCAAGCGCTCGGCGGCATCGAAGGCGGGGCCGGCCGACTAGGCCCTGCGGAAGAGGCCGGCGGCCGGGCCGTACACCCACCGCACGAGTCGGCTCCTCCCCAGGTCGGATCTTCCGGTCACCCGGCGGGTGAAGCCGCAAATCCGCACGTACCGTCGAATGCATGGCACACATCGACGCGGGCGCCGAACTCGATCCTGTGCATCCCGTTCCCCTGCCGGTGGCGACGCGCGGACTGACCGCGGCCGAGGTCGCCGAGCGGGTGGCGCGCGGGCAGGTCAACGACGTACCGGTGCGCAGCAGCCGGTCGATGGGCGAGATCGTCCGGGCGAACGTCTTCACCCGGTTCAACGCGATCATCGGTGTGCTCTGGCTGATCATGCTGTTCGTCGCGCCCTTCCAGGACAGCCTGTTCGGGTACGTGATCCTCGCCAACACCGGGATCGGGATCATCCAGGAGTGGCGGGCCAAGCGGACCCTGGACTCGCTCGCGGTGATCGGGGAGGCCCGGCCGACGGTACGGCGGGACGGGGTGGCCGGCGAGGTCGGCACGGCGCAGATCGTGCTGGACGACCTGATCGAGATCGGGCCCGGCGACAAGGCCGTGGTCGACGGGGTGTGCGTCGAGGCCGACGGGCTGGAGATCGACGAGTCGCTGCTGACCGGTGAGGCCGACCCGGTGGTCAAGCGGCCCGGCGACCGCATCATGTCCGGCAGTTTCGTCGTCGCCGGCGGTGGCGCGTTCCAGGCGACCAAGGTGGGCCGCGAGGCCTACGCCGCCCAACTGGCCGAGGAGGCCTCGCGCTTCACCCTGGTCCACTCCGAACTGCGCTCCGGCATCTCCACCATCCTCAAGTACGTCACGTGGATGATGATCCCGACCGCGATCGGCCTGGTGATCAGCCAGCTGTTCGTCAAGCAGCACGGCCTCAAGGACTCGATCGCGCGCACGGTCGGCGGCATCGTCCCGATGGTCCCCGAGGGCCTGGTCCTGCTGACCTCCGTGGCCTTCGCGATAGGCGTGATCCGCCTTGGCCGGAAACAGTGCCTCGTCCAGGAACTCCCCGCCATCGAGGGCCTCGCCCGCATCGACACCGTCTGCCTCGACAAGACCGGCACCCTCACCGAGGGCGGCATGGACGTCACCGAGCTCAGGCCGCTGCAGGGCGCGGACGAGTCGTACGTCCGCCAGGTGCTCGGCGCCCTCGGCGAGGCGGACCCGCGGCCCAACGCCTCCCTCCAGGCGATCATCGACGCCTACCCGGACGTCGAGGACTGGCGCTGCACCGAGGCACTGCCCTTTTCCTCCGCCCGCAAGTACAGCGGCGCCACCTTCGACGAGGGCGGCGGCGAGAGCAGCACCTGGCTGCTGGGGGCGCCGGACGTCCTGCTCGGCGCGGACGATCCCGCCCTCCTGGAGACCGGACGCCTCAACGAACAGGGCCTACGGGTCCTGCTGCTGGCCCGCTCCTCCCGGGCCCTGGACGACGCCGAGCCGGCCCGGGGCGCCCGCCCCACCGCCCTGGTCGTGCTGGAGCAGCGGCTGCGCCCGGACGCGGCCGACACCCTGCGCTACTTCGCCGAGCAGGACGTCCACGCCAAGGTCATCTCCGGTGACAACGCGGTGTCGGTGGGCGCGGTGGCGGCGAAGCTGGGCCTGACCGGCACGACGGTGGACGCCCGCCGCCTCCCCTCCGAGCGGGAGGAGATGGCGAAGGCGCTGGACGACGGCACGGTCTTCGGCCGGGTCACCCCGCAGCAGAAGCGCGACATGGTGGGGGCGCTGAAGTCCCGGGGACACACGGTCGCGATGACCGGGGACGGCGTGAACGACGTACTGGCCCTGAAGGACGCGGACATCGGCGTCTCGATGGGCTCGGGCTCGGAGGCCACCCGGGCGGTGGCGCAGATCGTCCTGCTCAACAACAGCTTCGCGACGCTGCCGTCGGTGGTGGCGGAGGGCCGCAGGGTGATCGGCAACATCACCCGGGTGGCGACCCTCTTCCTCGTGAAGACGGTCTACTCGGTCCTGCTGGCCGTGATGGTGGTCTGCTGGCGGGTCGAGTACCCCTTCCTCCCCCGCCACCTGACCCTGCTGTCCACGCTGACCATCGGCGTCCCGGCCTTCTTCCTCGCCCTGGCCCCCAACAAGGAGCGCGCGAAACCGCACTTCGTGCGCAGGGTCATGCGGTACTCGATCCCGGGCGGGGTCGTGGCGGCGGTGGCCACCTTCGTCACGTACCTGATCGCCCGTCACCACTACACGGGTGCGGGCCAGTTGGACGCGGAGACGAGCGCGGCGACCCTGACCCTCTTCCTGATCTCCCTGTGGGTCCTGGCGATCATCGCCCGCCCCTACACCTGGTGGCGCCTGGCCCTGGTCGCCGCGATGGGCGTGGCCTTCCTGTTCGTCCTGATCGTGCCCTCGCTCCAGCACTTCTTCGCACTGAAGCTGGTGGGCGTGACGATGCCGTGGATCGCGGTGGGCATCGCGGTGGTGGCGGCGGCCACCCTGGAGGTGCTGTGGAGATGGGTGGACCGCCGTTTTCCCGTCTAGGACCGGTGTCGCTTACCTGACGTCGACGAAGTCGCCCGTGGCGTTGACCGCCGGGGTGGTCGGGGTGCCCGCGAAGACGTAACGGAAGTAGCCGTCGACGGTGGCCTTGGTGGTGGTCTTCAGGGTGCCCGTCGAGCTGGTGGTGATGGTCTTGAGGGTGGTGTAGGTGCTGGAGCCCTTCTTACGGAACTGCAGCTGCACCTTCTGACCGGCGTACCCGGCGTACTTGTTGGTGTCCCAGTTGGCGCGGGACAGCTTGCCGGTGACGGTGATGGTCTTGCCCTTCTGCACCGGCTCGGGGGCTGCGTCGACCGTCAGCTGGGACAGGCGCTGCAGGTTGGGCGAGGCGAAGGGGCTCTGGTCGGCCAGGCCGACCTTGGTGATGTCGAAGGTGCTGCTGGAGGGGTCCTGGCCGTTGAGCGCGATGGCCAGCACGCCGGACTTCACGGCGCCCGCGGAGGCGTTCGTGAGATCGATGGTGGAGTCGTCGCTCTTCGGGTAGAAGTCGATGACGCCCTTGCACGTGGCGACGGTCGAGGAGGTGGCGGTGCAGGTGGCCGGGTCGTCACCGAAGAACTGGCTGTCGCCCTTGAAGACGTACGCGCCGGTCGCGAAGTCCGGCGCGGTGATGTCGACGTCGGCGCCGTGCTTCATCGTGTACGTGAACGGCACCTTCACGTGAGCGGCGGCGCCGACCACGATCGCCTTGCCGCCGTTGATCTTGACAGCCGAGAACGTGGCGTCCAGCGGGTAGGGCTGGGGGTCGGTGTCGGCCGCGGCGGTGCTGAACGCCGTCCTGCCGGAGGCGGCGACGGCGGCCTCACGGACCTTCGCGACATCGGCCCGGTACGAGGAGCCGGCGCCGGCGGCGTGCGCGGCCGGCAGGGCGAAGGCGGAAATGGCCAGGGCGCCGGAGACGGCGGCCACAGTGGCACGTATGCGCATGTGTTCCCCATGTGGAGAAAGAGATCGTAGGAGCCTGTTGGCTCGAACGATCAGATCCGTGACGGCTGGGGGAAGTTGTACGTCCGCGGCGGATTTTGGGCGGGGATTACGAAGAGCTTGCAAAACGCGGAGAGACGGCGGCCCGGGGTCCCCGTCCGGCGCCGCCGTCTCCCTGCGAGGTCCTACCTCACGTCGACGAAGTCACCCGTGGCGCTGACCGCCGGGGTCGTCGTGGTGCCCGCGAAGGAGTACCGGAAGTAACCGTCGACCGTGGCCTTGGTGGTGGTCGTCAGGTTGCCGGTGGAGTTGGTCTTGATGGTCTTCAGCGTGGTGTAGGTGCTGGAGCCCTTCTTGCGGAACTGCAGCTTCACCGGCTGGTTGGTGTAGCCGTGGTAGTGGCCGTCCTCCCAGTTGGCGCGGGAGAGCTTGCCGGTGACGGTGATGGTCTTGCCCTTCTTCACCGGCTCCGGGGCGGCGTTGACCGTGAGGGTGGAGCGGCGCTGGAGCTTGGCGGTCGTGACGTTGTCCTTCGTCGCGACACCGACGTTGTCCAGGTTCGGGTTGTCCGGGTCCTCACCGTTGAACGCGACCGCGAAGGCGCCGGCCTTCCAGTTGCCGGCGTCCGTGTTCAGCAGCCACGCCGGGTCGATCTCGATGGTGGCGGTGCAGTTGGCGGCGGTGGCCGAGGTGTCGGTGCACGTCGCGTTCGTGCTGTCGATCCACTCGTCCTCGTTCGCGAAGTCCGCGCCCCGGTACAGCTCGACGGCGGAGACGAAGTCGGCGGCGTGGATGTCGACGTCCGCGCCGTGGGTCAGCGTGAAGGAGACCGGCGCCTTCACGAGGGCGGTGGTGCCGATGACGATGCCCTTGCCGTTGTTGACCTTCACGTTGGAGAAGGTGGCGTCCAGGGCGTACGGCGTACCGGTGTCGGCGGCGGAGCTGAAGGCGGCCTTGCCGGACGTGGCGGAGTGGGCGGCCTTGTTGGCCGCGGCGACACCCGCGGGAACCTTCGGTCCGTCGGCGGCGAGAGCGGCCGGAGCGACGAAGGCGGAAAGGGCCATGGCGCCGGTGACGGCGGCCACGGTGGCACGAATACGCATGCGTTCCCCATGTGGGAGAGGGGCCCCGACGGTGACGTCCCCCGTCCCGGCGGGGCCCGAAGTGATCAGGGAGTCTGTTGACTCACGTGATGTGACCAGCAAGGGGTGGGAATGGTTGTACGGAGGTGAACAACGTGTGCGGAAATTTTTGAGATCATGGATCAACCCCCGCACACGCCCGCCTGGTTCGTCCGCTCAGTCGAACCAGCGGTCCCGCGCCAGTTCCTCCGTCCGGGACGGGTCCTCCAGCAGGGCCGCCACCTCGAAGCGGCGGGGCCACTGGCCCGCCGCCCAGGCGAGGCCTGCCGCCACGCCCTCCAGGGTGGCCGCGTGGAGGGTGCCGTCGGTGGTGAGGCGCCAGTCCAGTTCGGTGCCGTCGACGAAGAGTTCGTCGTGTTCGACGTACGTCGCCGGGGTGCGGGGGCCCAGCAGGACCCGAACCGAGTCCGGTACGTCGTGCTCCGTGCCCTCCGAGTCCACCGAGCCCGGCACCGACTCGCTCAGCCGCCGCACCTGGAAGAGTTCGGCCAGTTCGGCGGCGCGGGAGGGGCGGACCGGGAGCAGCGGGACGCCCTCGGTGAAGGGCAGCAGGTCCGGGGAGTCGACGACCACCGCCTCGGACGCCTCCACCACCGTCACCCGGCCGTCCACCACGGCTCGCAGTTCGTCGGGGAGGGTCACCTGGTCGGGGTCCAGTTCCGCCAACGCGCCGTACAGGGCGTGCAGTTGGGCGGCGGTGACCCGGCGGTCCGGGTCGGCGAGGCGGTCCAGCAGCTCCGCGGCGCCGCCCGGTTCGTCCAGGAGCGCCGAGACGGACGTCCGTACGCCCAGCGCCCTCAGCACCTGCTCGTCCTCGAAGCCCGTCGCGTCCGCCTCGTCGTACAGGCCGCGCAGCAGCGGGTCTCCGGCGGACGCCAGCAGGCCCGCCGGGCGGCGGCCGTCCAGCACCGGGTGACCGCGCAGCCACCATGCCGTGTACGGCCGTACGACCTCGTGCGTGCCGTCGGGGAGCAGGACGCGGACCGGCTGGGTGAGCGCGTCGCGCAGGGGCGGCTGGGCGAGCAGGGCCAGGGCCTGGGGCCACTTGTCGTCGTCCACCAGGTCCAGGTCCCGTACGGCGATCAGCTCGGTGGCGACGGGCGGTACCGGGGTGTCCGGGAAGCGGTCGAGGACGTCCTCGCTCCACACGTCCACGGCGTCCAGCAGCCCCGCGTCGTCCGGCTCGGCGAAGTCGCCTTCGCGCGGCTCCAGTTCGTCGGGGTCGAGGACCACGTCGGTGGCCCGGACGAGGGCGAAGTCGGCCAGCACACCACAGGCGGCGAGCGTTTCCCGGCCCCATTTGTCGGCGAGTTCGGCGTCCACCGTGGCGAGTTCGCCCTCGCGGATCACCTGGTGGAAGGGGCTGCCGGGAAAGACCAGTTCGCCGGCCGGGGCCAACTCCCCGTCCTCGTCGGGGAGGGCGAGGGCGCCGAGCCACGGCTCGTCCCCGGGCTCGAGGCCGGCGTCCCGCACCAGCCCGAGCACCGTGTCCGCCAACTCCTCCGCGTCCAACGTGTCCTGCTCCCAGTCCAGCCCGCCCTCGTCGTCCAGGGAGGCGGCGACGGCCGCCCGGACCTGGGGCGTGGTGAGCACAGCGCGGGGCGTCGCGGGCAGCGCGCCCAGCTTCTCCAGCAGGGGGTGCGCCGCGTCCGGGTGGGCGACCTTCAGACCGAGCCGGGCCAGCACCTCCGGGTCGATCCGGGACGCGTCCGCGGTCGGCAGCAGCACCTGGCGAGGGCCGATGGTCGTACGTCCTCCCCCAGTGCCAAAAGCCTGGGAGGTGCCCCCAGCGAGCGGTACGGGCAGCCCGGACAGCCGGTCCGGGTCGACCCCGGCGAGGCTGTCGTAGAGCCGGCGCCACCAGCCGGGCTCCTTCTCCAGCCCGGCGAGCCGGTCCACGGCGTCCGTCAGCGGCACCCGGGCGACGCCCAACGTCCGCAGCTCCGCCCGCCGTTCGAGCCCTGCGGGCAGCAGGGTGGGCAGCACCTCGGCCAGCACCCGCACGGTGTCGGCCCCGGCGCCCTCGACGATCTCGGCGTCCCGGGGGCGCAGGGAGCCGGGGAGGTCGAGGTCGGGTCCGTGGTCCTCGCCGGGCTCGTCGGTCCGGGGCCGCAGGGCGCCGGACGGGTCGGAGTCGTCCTCGGCGGAGGCCAGCGCCGGGGGCAGGAAGGACGTCCGCGGGAGCCGCTCCAGGATGGCCGCGCGCAGGGCGCCGTCCAGCTCGCCCTTGCCGAGCGGGCCGGGGACGAGGCCGATGATGCCCTCGCTCACCGGCCGCCAGGCGGCGAGGAGTTCGGTGTAGGAGTCGGCGGCGCGCTGGACGAGGAAGTCGGTCAGCGGGCCGGGCGCGGCGTGGCGGCGGGTGGTGTCGAGGGGGAAGGAGGCGATGAGGAGGGCGGGAACGCCGAGGGGCTCGTCGCTCGGGGTCGGCGCGTGGACGACGGGGCTGGTGCGCGGGCGGGCCGGGCTGCCGTCCGCGTCGGCCGGTACGGCCCAGGTGACCGACCAGTGGGGGCGCAGCCGCTCCTCCACCGGCCGGTCGACGAGCAGGTCCGGGGTGAGGGCGCCGTGCGCGGAGACGGTGCGCCAGCGGGTCGTACCGCCGCGCGAGTCCTCCACGACCGTGAAGGGCCCGTCGGTGCCGCGCCGCAGCGTGCGGACGGTGTCCGTCTCGACGACGACCTCCGCCAGGCCGGGAAGGGCGAGGAGGAGCGCGTCGTCGACGGCGTCGAGCAGCCGCTCCGCGAGGTCGGTGGCGGCGGGGTCGCGCAACGGCAGGATGACGACCGTGTCGTACGGGTCCGGGGCCGAGCCCTCGGCGGCGAACGGGAGCCGCAGCAGCGGTACGTGCCCGTCCCGGCGCCGGATCTCGTCGCCGAGCCCGGGGCTGTGCCGCGCCGTGTCGGCGGCCAGCTCGCGCGCCTCGGCCAGCGACCAGCGCACACCGCCGTGCCGGCCGACGACCGCGGGCTCGTCGGTGACGGCGAGGACGGCCGCGAAGCCGACACCGAACCGGCCGACGGCGCCCTGCCCGGTGTCCCGCTTGGCCGAGGCGCGGAGGGTGGCGAGGGACTCGACGCCGGCCGCGTCGAGCGGGGCGCCGGTGTTGGCGGCGACGAGGACGCCGTCGCGCAGTGTCAGGCGGAGCCGGCCGGGCACCCCGGCGCGGGCCGCCGCGTCGGCCGCGTTCTGGGCGAGCTCGACGACGAGACGGTCCCGGTAGCCGCCGAGGACGAGGTCCTCCTCGGCGTTGGCGTCCTCGCGGAAACGGGCGGGACTGGTGGCCCAGGCGTCGAGCACACCGCGGCGCAGACGGGCGGTGCCGAAGGGGTCCGCCCCCTCGGGGGCCGGCCGCACGAACTTGCTCACGTTCACTCTCCTCGTCGACGTGAGCACGAAGGTACCGCCGTACGGCCCGGCTCCGCGCCGGGGGCCGGTCGGCCGGTGACCCCGCCGGAGCCCGGAGTCCCCCTGGTCAACCGGGCGTCGGCGGATACCGGCCGGGATCCAGGTCGACCGATGGGGTGTCGGCGCTGTCGAGGGTGACGGTGGCGGAGGCGGGCGGCGGGGCCAGGATCAGCGGCCATGCCTCGCCGGAGTGAAGGTCGGCCACGATCTGCTCGGGCGTCGCCCCGGCCGGTGCCGACAGCACGGCCGTCACCTCGAGTGCCTGCTCGTACCGGCCCCCGGCGACGGGCGCACTCACGCGCAGCAGCCGGACCGCGTCCGGCCGGACGGGCGGGCGCTCCGGGAATCCGGCCCCGTCGATCCCCAGCGCCTCCAGTACGGCCCGGTGGACGACGATCTCGACGGTCAGGACGTCACCGTCCACCCGCCGCTCGGCCCAGCCGTCGGTCCGCGCGAGCAGGAAGGTGCCCTCGCCGTCGTACGCGTAGGAGAAGAGCGCGGCGACGGCCCGTTCCTCCGCGGTCCCCACCGGGTCCACCACCACGGCGACCACGACCGCTTCCGGGGCCTCCGGGTCCATTCCGCCGCGCAGCCAGAGCCGTGCCATCGGTGAGTGCCCGCGCGGCGGCACTAGGAGTGCCCCAGCTCCGCCGTGTCCTCGTCCGAGACGATCGGGACCGAGCCCGAGTCCGCCGCCGGGCGCAGCGGGAAGGGGTCGACCCTCGTCTCGTCGATCACCGGAGGTGCCGGCTGGGGCGGCTTGGGCATGACGGCCGCCTCCGAGTGGCCGCCGCAGCCGTACGCCAGGGACACGACATGGCCGTCCGCCGGGGAGAACTCGTTGGCGCAGACGCCGAAGGCCTGGCCCAGGGAGCCGCCGATCGGCTGGAGGAAGCCGCAGCTGACGCAGGTCGCCGGGGCCGCCTGCGCCATGGGCGTCTTGGCGCCGTACGACTCCTCCCAGCGGTCCGCGGCGATGTGCAGGCCGTAGCGGGACAGCACCCGGGCCCGGCGCATGCCCAGTTCCTCCGCGACGGCGGCGATGGAGCCCCGGGTCGGGGCGGCGGGCAGGTTGGCGGGAGTACCGGCCGTGACCTCCGCGTCCTCCGCCTCGACCAGCTCGGCCATCTCCTCCGAGACGGCGGCGTTCGGCAGCGGCTCGTCCTCACCGGCGTACCCCGGCTCCAGACGGAGGTCCTCCGCGTCGGTCGGGAGCAGGTCGCCCGGGCCCATGTCGCCGGGGCGCAGGCGTTCGCTCCACGGCACCCACTCCGGGGCGAGGAGGGCGTCCGGGCCCGGGAGGAGCACCACCTCGTCCAGGGTCACGATCTTGGCGCGGGACGCGCGGGCGACCGTCACGGCCCAGCGCCAGCCCCGGTACCCGAGTTCCTTGCACTCGAAGAAGTGCGTGACAACGCGGTCGCCCTCGCTCTGCACGCCCGCATGCTCTCCGACCACACCGGGCGCGGCGGCCTCCTCGGCTGCGGCGCGGGCGAGGTCGACGGCCTCGGCACACAGGCGGTCGGGGGTGCGGCTTCGCGTTGTCGCTGCGCTCACAGGTATCGCTTCTCTCCTACGCCGTCACTCGGGTGCGCCGCCCCTGAAGGCGGCGGGTGCGGACGGAGCGGACCGGAGGACCGCGTCGACGTTCGCGCCCGCTCGCGCGGGGCGCACCTCTCCATCCATTCTGATGGATGGCTGAGATACGCACGCTACCTTCTCGCGTGCTTCCGGCCTACACCGACGGGTCGGAAAAGGTCCCCGGCTGCGAACCAGTCGGCCTCATACGCGCGGTAACCGCACTACCCGGGGCGTTCTGGGGGCACTATGAACGTCGTGGCAGCCGCAAGGACGCCCCAGGGAGCCACCAAGGTCGGTGGGATCAGGGGCAGCAGACGTGATGGCGGTTCGGGCCGGTTCGCCGGGTCCGTCCGCGCCGTCGGCCGTGCCCTGCACTTCCCGGTCACCGGAACCGCCCGCGGGATCAGAAGGGCCACGCACGCGCACGGCGCCGGCGAGTCCGGCCTCGGCAAGCTGATCGAGCTCCACGCGGTCAACGGCGCCGGCGACCTGATGATCACCATCGCCCTCGCCTCCACCGTCTTCTTCTCCGTGCCGACCGACGAGGCACGCGGCCGCGTCGCGCTCTACCTCGCCATCACCATGGCCCCGTTCACGGTGCTCGCCCCCGTCATCGGGCCGCTCCTGGACCGGCTCCCGCACGGCCGCCGCGCCGCGATGGCCGCTTCGATGCTCGCCCGCGCCCTGCTCGCGCTGATCATCGCGGGCGCCGTCACCACCGGCAGCCTGGAGCTGTATCCGGCGGCCCTCGGCGTGCTGGTCGCGTCGAAGGCGTACGGCGTGGTCCGAAGCGCCGTCGTGCCCCGGCTGCTGCCGCCCCGCTTCTCCCTGGTGAAGGCCAACTCGCGGGTCACCCTCGGCGGGCTGCTCGCCACCGGTGTCGCCGCGCCCGTCGGGGCCGGCCTGCACGCGATCGGGCCGCGCTGGCCGCTGTACGGCGCCTTCCTGATCTACATCTGGGGCATGTTCCTGTCCTTCACCCTGGCCCCGAAGGTCGACTCGGCCAAGGGCGAGGACGTGGCCCTGCTCGCCGCCGACGAGGCGCATCTGCACGGCCCGCACCGCAAGACCGCCAAACGCCCGGGGCTGCGGACCGTGGGCACCGCGGTCACCCACGCCCTCGGCGCCAACGCCGCCCTGCGCTGGCTGTCCGGATTCCTCACCTTCTTCCTCGCGTTCCTCCTGCGCGAGCACCCGCTGACCGGCGAGAGCGCCGCCGTCTCCCTCGGCCTGGTCGCCGTCTCGGCGGGCGCGGGCAACGCGCTCGGTACCGCGGTCGGGGCCTGGCTGCGCTCCCGGGCGCCGGAGATCATCATCGTGACGGTCCTGGCGATCGTGCTGGGCGCGGCGATCACGGCCGCGATCTTCTTCGGCGCGTTCCTCGTGGCGTGTCTCACGGCGACCACCGGCTTCTGTCTGGCGCTGGCCAAGCTGTCGCTGGACGCGCTGATCCAGCGGGACGTGCCGGAGCTGGTGCGCACCTCGGCGTTCGCCCGCTCGGAGACGATGCTGCAGATGGCCTGGGTCCTGGGCGGCGCGATCGGCATCGTGATGCCGCTGAACGGCACGGCGGGGCTGTGCCTGGCCGCCGCGGTGCTCGCCCTCGGCTGGGTGACGACGTCCCGGGCGCTGATCGGCTCGGCCCGGCACGGGGGCGCGGCCAAGCCCCGCGTGGCGTAACACACAGCCACACCGGCCCCCGCGTAAAGGGCGTGCAGGACACGCCCTATAGCCTTCTGGCATGACCTCGATGCCACGCGGCGGAGCCGCAGATGTCTACGCCGCTGTGCGACGGCGCCGCGCCGTCGCCGTCGTCGGCGCCGTTTCCGCCGGACTGCTCGTCCTGTCGGCCTGCGACAAGCCGACCCCGCGTTCCACGATCACCGTCGGCCGCTCCTCCGTCAGCGAGGAGGCCACGTGCGGTGGTGAGGGCAAGTCCCTCGAGACCGCGGACCTCACGAAGTGCCTGAAGGACAAGGACATCCAGTCCATCAAGGTCGACCCCGACGACACGGTCCGCTTCGGCGTCGACCCGGCCATCGCCGACAAGCGCTGGACGATCCTGATGAACGGCCAGCCGCTCACCGAGGACAGCGACAAGACGTACCGCACCATCCCGGGCAGCGTCTTCTTCAACGCCCAGTACGGCGCGCAGGGCAACTCCACGCTGGTCTCCATCAAGGCCGGCGACGGCAAGAAGAGCAGCAACACGGTGACCGGTCTGTGGTCCTTCAAGCTGAAGAAGGCGGACTGACCACGTCCTCGGTACGGGTCCTCGTGGCCACCGCGGTCCCGGCGGAACGGGACGCGGTGGCCCGCGCGTTCACCGGCGAGGCCCTGACGGTGACCGCGGTCGGCGTGGGCCCCGCGCTCGCGGCCGCCGCGACCGCCACCGCCCTCACCTCGGCCGCCCTCGAAGGCGCCCCCTAC
This sequence comes from Streptomyces griseorubiginosus, assembly GCF_017614965.1. Taxonomy (GTDB): domain Bacteria; phylum Actinomycetota; class Actinomycetes; order Streptomycetales; family Streptomycetaceae; genus Streptomyces; species Streptomyces griseorubiginosus_B. The sequence goes on from NZ_WVUG01000172.1 coordinate 14,706, forward strand.
GACCTGGTCGTATCGGCCGGCATCGGCGGTGGCTTCCAGCCCGAGGCGCCGCTCGGCTCACTCGTCGTCGCCGACGAGATCACCGTGGCCGATCTGGGCGCCGAGACCGCCGACGGATTCGTCCCCGTCACGGAACTCGGCTTCGGGACCGTCAGCCACCGTCCGCCGGAATCACTCGTACGAGACATCGCGCACGCGACCGGCGCGCGCACCGGAGCCGTACTCACCGTCTCCACGGTGACCGGCACCGCCGAGCGCGCCGCCGAGCTGCGGGCCCGGCATCCGCGTGCCCTCGCCGAGGGCATGGAGGGCTTCGGGGTGGCGGAGGCGGCCGCACTCCACCGTCTGCCCGTCCTGGAGATCCGCGCGGTCTCCAACCCCGTCGGGCCGCGCGACCGCGCCGCCTGGCGCATCGGTGACGCCCTCGCGGCCCTGGCCGAGGGCTTCGGGAAGCTCGCGCCCCTCCTGGAGAGTTGGAAACAGCATGACCAGTGAGCCGGTACAGCCCCTGCGGATCGCGTATTCGCCCTGCCCGAACGACACGTTCGTCTTCGACGCCCTCGCCCACGGCCGCGTCCCCGGCGCCCCCGCGCTGGACGTGACCTTCGCGGACATCGACATCACCAACGGCATGGCCGAGCGCGGCGAGTTCGACGTGCTGAAGGTGTCGTACGCCGTGCTGCCGTACGTCCTCGACGAGTACGCCCTGCTGCCGTGCGGGGGTGCGCTGGGCCGGGGCTGCGGGCCGCTGGTGCTCACGCGGGAGCCCGCAGCCGACCTCGCGGGCCGTACGGTCGCCGTCCCGTCCGAGAAGTCGACGGCGTATCTGCTGTTCCGGCTGTGGGCGGCCGACACGGTGCCCGCCGGTGTCGGCGAGATCGTCGTCATGCCGTTCCACGAGATCATGCCGGCCGTGCGGGACGGGAAGGTCGACGCGGGGCTCGTCATCCACGAGGCACGGTTCACCTACCAGAACTACGGGCTGCACAAGCTTGCGGACATGGGCGAGCACTGGGAGACCACGACCGGGCTGCCGATTCCGCTGGGGGCGATCATCGCGAAGCGGTCGCTGGGTTCCGGGACGCTGACGGCACTGGCCGAGGCGATCCGTACGTCCGTGCAGGCGGCCTGGGACGAACCCGAGGTGTCCCGGCCCTATGTCATGGAGCACGCGCAGGAGATGGACCCCGCGGTCGCCGACCAGCACATCGGGCTGTACGTCAACGAGTTCACCGCGGATCTGGGCGAGGACGGGTACGCGGCCGTCCGGGGGCTGTTGACGCGGGCGGCGGCGGAGGGACTCGTGCCGGCGCTGGGGCCGGAGGCGCTGGCGTTTCCCTGAGCCGCCGGTCGGGCTCAGCCGTGCCGGTCGGCCGGCTCGGGGTCGTCCTCGCCCAGCGGGACACGCGGCGGCCACTGGGCCAGTGAGAGCATGCCCCGGACCTTCAAGATGAGGTAGACGGCCAGGGGCAGCTCCACACACACCGCGAGCGCCGCCGACAGCCACACACCCGGGGTCCCGAGGGCGAGCGACACGTCGAACCACGCGTCGCAGACCAGCAGGGCCGCCGTCGTCGAGGCAGCGACGAGGACGGCCCGGTGCCGCCGCCAGCCGAGCAGGGCGGTGGACGCCATCGACACCACCAGCAGGACGTCGAACCCCACCCAGGCCGTGCGCCACTGACGGACCGCGTATCCGGTCGGCAGCGTGAACCACAGCAGGACGGTCCACGGAACGAGGCCGACGGCGGACACGGTGAGCAGTTCCAGAGTGTGCCGACGCTGCCGCCGGATCCGCTCCAGGAGTTCGGCGGACGGGGCCCGGGTCGGAGCCCCGCCGCCGGGTTGGGTGCTTATGTCGCTCACGTCGGCCGTTCCACGGGATTACACGTCGAGCTGGTCGGCGACCGCGCGCAGCAGCCCGGCGATTTTCTTGCCCGCGGTCTTCTCGGGGTAACGGCCCCTCTCGAGCATCGGTGTGATGTTCTCGAGCAGGGTCGTCAAATCCTGGACGATCGAGGCCAGTTCGTCCGGCTTCTTACGGGTCGCGGCCGCCACCGAGGGCGTCGGGTCGAGAATGGTGACCGAAAGGGCCTGGTCACCGCGCTGCCCGGCGACCACCCCGAACTCAACTCGCTGTCCCGGCTTGAGTGTGTCTACTCCGGCGGGGAGGACCGAGGAATGGACGAAGACGTCACCGCCGTCGTCCCGGGAGAGAAAGCCGAAGCCCTTCTCGCTGTTGAACCACTTGACCTTGCCGGTGGGCACGTCTGTCCTCGTCCTCGTACTCGTCGGAAAACTGCTTCGGAAACGGCTCTTGATAGCACTTGGGCGGGTCGTCACGGACCCGCCGGTACCAAGGCTAATGGTCTTCAGGCCGGTGACAAGACGTCGCCGGGTTGTTCCTACGCGCTGGGAACTACCCTGGTCCGGTGCGTGACAAAACCCAAACGAATTCCGCCGGGCCCGGTGACCGACTGATCCGTGCCGGTGCCATCGTGTTCTTCCTCGGTGCTGTGGCCACACTCGTCACAGTGGCTCCGCTGTTCCTGCACGCGAAGCCTTTTCCCACCTACATGTTCGGACTGAGCATGCTCATGGGAGTCGGCTTCCTGATCGCCGCCGCCGGAGTGCTGCGGTCGATCGCGGCCGGCCGCCGTCAGGCGCGCGCGGGACGGTAGCCGGCCAGCCAGCCCGGGAACTCGGTGAGGTCGCCGAGGACCACGTCCGCCCCGGCCGCCGTCAGCTCCTCGACGCTGCACGGCCCGGTCGCCACGGCCACCGACAGGGCGTCGGCCTTCCGGGCACCGCGCACATCGCCGGTGTGGTCGCCGACGTACACGCCCGCCCCGTGCTCGCGCAGGGCCTCCGCCTTCTGCTCGGCCCACAGGTCGCCGACGACCTCGTCCGGGTGGATGCCCAGGTGCTCCAGGTGCAGCTTGGCGTTGGGCTCGTACTTCGCGGTCACCACGATCGCCCGCCCGCCGGCCGCGCGTACGGCGTCGATCGCCTCCCGCGCCCCGGTCATCGCGGGGGTCGCGGTGATGGCGATGGACGGGTACATCGAGCGGTACAGGTCGCCCATGGCCGTGATCTCGTCCTCGGGGAACCAGTTGATCAGCTCCTCCGCGAGCGGCGGTCCGAGCCGTGTGACCGCGAGGTCGGCGTCGATGTAGGTCCCCGTCCGCTCGGACAGCGCCTGGTAGCAGGCGCGGATGCCGGGGCGGGAGTCGATGAGGGTCATGTCGAGGTCGAAGCCGACGGTCAGGGCGCGTGCGGAGGTGAGGGCCATATGGGCCATTGTGCCCAGCCCGGGTGGCCGGGAGACGGCGAGCCGGTGTGACGTACACCTACTCCTGCGCGTACGGCCACCCCCTCCGGCGTACGGCTACACCTTCCGCTGGGAGCGCCAGACCACGAACAGCGCCGACAGCACGGCCGCGCCCCGCACCACCCACGGCCAGGTCTGGGCGATCGCGTCGTTCATGTGGCCCTGGGCGATGGGATCGCCCCAGCGGCCCTGGTCGCGGCCCCAGAGCCAGACGATCCCGGCCGCGACCGCCACCGACGGCATCCCGATGACCGCCCACTTCGACTCGTTCTCCGTCAGGCGCCGGGAGGCGTAGGCGATGAGCCAGCCGAGCAGCAGGGCGAACCAGTTCCCGAGGATCGCGCCGACGACGAGCAGACCGGCGGCGATCAGGAGCAGGGGGTTGCTCCAGCGGGAGACGGGGAGGGAGAGACGGCGGCGCCGGGCGGGGGAAGCCTCGGGTACGGCCTCCTCCTCCGCCTCCACCGCCTTCTCCGTAGCGGGCGCGGCGGGCGGGGCCGGCTCGGGCG